>JANYIQ010000043.1 GCA_025362575.1 Bacteroidia bacterium | reverse complement strand
ATGGTAGCACAACCATTCCGGGCTGGAACAACAGTTTGCTGGTAGTAACGTTAAAAGATGGTGTTACCACCGATCAGGAAGTGTATCAGTTCAAATTGAATGCTAACGGTTTGGGAATTGTACCTTCAACAACTTCAGTGCCAAATCCAACAAGATGGTTTGGAAGCGATGAAGCACTAAATGGAAGATTAAGGGATATTGCCGTATCGCCTGACGGATCAACGCTCTATATTATCAATAATGGCGGATCAGCAACGGATAAAATTACGGTTTACACTTACAATCCGGTTGGGATAAAGGAATATTTAAAGGAATCGGATATCAATGTATATCCTAATCCAAATAATGGAGAGTTTACGCTTAGCTTTAAAAAAGGCCAAGTTACTTTGAATGTTGAGGTATACAATTCTTTGGGACAACCTGTATTAGATAAAAAAGTAGATGATCTGAATACATTGATCAATATCAGTGAAAGAACTTCGGGAATTTATTTTTTAAGGATATATGATAAAGATCAGCTGATCAGGCAGCAAAAAATAGTGAAAGAATAATTGTATTTGTTTTATTTTTCAGAACTTAATTGATTATACTCATTTAAATGAAACAGAAAATTTACATAATAGACGCTTTTGCCAAGAATCTGTTTTCCGGTAACCCTGCAGCTGTTTGTCCGCTTAACGAGTGGCTTGCCGATGATATTCTCCAAAAAATAGCCATGGAGAATAATCAAGCCGAAACCGCATTTTATGTAGAAGAGGAAGGTAATTTTCATTTACGCTGGTTCACTCCGCTTGTTGAGGTGGATCTGTGCGGACACGCAACGTTGGCGGCGGCGCATGTTTTATATGAGCATGAAGGTTTTGAAGGAAGAAAGATCACGTTCAATACAAAAAGTGGTGCACTAACAGTAGAGAAATTAAACGAAGGCTACTCTATGGACTTTCCCAGCGATGTTTTGGCAGAGGTAAGTTTAACACAGGAAATAGCAGATTGTTTCGACCTGAAACCTAAAATTGTTTTTAAAGGCAAAACAGATTACTTATTGGTGTACGATAACGAAAGTGATATCCGAAAGATACAGCCTAAATTCGATGCCATTTCTAAATTGAATGCCCGTGGAGTTATTGTTACTGCTCACGGTGGTACGGTTGATTTTGTGTCAAGGTTTTTTGCACCGCAGTGCGGTGTTAACGAAGATCCTGCAACAGGGTCGGCGCACACTTCACTGGCAGTTTATTGGGCTAAAACCCTTAATAAGAAAGACTTTGAAGCCATTCAACTCTCTAAACGAAAAGGGTATATTAAATGTATATTTCTTGGTGACAGAGTAGAGTTGAGGGGCGCCGCAAGAACTTATCTGAAGGGTGAGATCGAGGTAGCTTAAATATATAGGCCCGTAATAAAGATCAATACAATCTTTTAACCAGTTTACCAGTTGTCAATCCTTGCACAAGGATGGAGAAGATAACAATGATATAAGTAATGGAAACAATAATTTCTTTATAAGGACTATCCGGAAGTGATAAAGTAAGTGCAATGGAGAGTCCGCCTCGCAAACCTCCCCATGTCATGATGAGGGCGGTTCTGCGGTTGAATAGTTTTTTATCTTTCAAGAACAGAATAGGAATGGAAAGAGAAAGATATCTGCACAACAGCAAAAGCACAATTGCCAGAATCCCTATTAAAATATAATTGGTTATAAAAGGGAGCAGAACCATTTGTAATCCGATCAACACAAAAAGGATCGCATTTAAAAAATCATCCACCAGTTCCCAGAATTTATTATGATAATCTCGAGTGGTATCAGACATTGCGGTTTTACTCACTTTATTACCGAGAATCAATCCGATCACAATTACAGCAAGCGGCCCGCTAACATGAAAAAAATGAGCTATTTCGCCGCAAGCCATTACCAGCGCAAGTGATAAAAGCACTTCGGTTTGATAATGATCTATTTTTCGGATGAAATAAAAAGCGCCATAACCTAAGGCAAATCCTAATCCAATGCCGCCTATAACTTCACGACCAAAAAGAAAAAGCACGTCTAAACCGGAAAGATTCTGGATCCCTAAACTGATCACCTGACTAATAGTTACAAAAAATACAACCCCGATCCCATCATTAAACAAAGATTCACCGTTTATTGTCGCCTCAATTTCTTTGGGCATGTTCGATTTCTTTAATATTCCAATTACAGCAATAGGATCTGTGGGCGAAACCAATGCCCCGAACCAAAGGCAGTAAATAAAATCCATTGGGTAGTTAAAAATTTTGAAAACGAACCACATGATGCTTCCAAAAAAGAAAATGGAAAGAGCAACACTTAATGTTGAGAATGAAACAACGGCAGCTTGTTGTTTTTTTAATTCAGCAAGATTTATGTGAAGTGAACCTGCAAATAACAAAAAACCAAGCATGATGTTCAGAAGCGTTTGCGAAAAATCAATGCTTCTCACCATTTCTTCAACGTGATGATGAAAGGCGCTGCTTATTTTTCCTTCGGCAATTATCAATAAAGAAAAAATGAGGGAAATAAGCATCAGTCCAATGGAAGTAGGCAGCTTCAAGAAACGGATATTGATATAGGAGAATACCGCGCAAAGTGCCACTAAAATTGATATGAGTAACAATACATCCATAATTCTTACTAAGGTACTAAATTTCGCTTAAATGAAAGAAATAGATCAGCAGGTAGGAATGTAGTGGGGTGAAAAAGACAAGGAAGGAAGCGAATCGGACAACGTGTGCTTTATCGCTTCCTTGCTATATTATGCAATAGGCCTATTCAACGAAGCATCATAGTTTTGTTGAATAGTCTAAACCCCTAATCAACATAAATAAACTTGTCTTTTTAATTATGCCACCAAAATCTCCATTGTGATGGCATTTATGATGCAACAAAGATTGTGTATTTTATTGCCAAACAACTCTGAATTTGATTATAATTGAATTAGAATTACAGATGCGGAATAGTGATCTCAACCGAAGTCCCTTGATTGACAACAGATTGAATTTTAAGACTTCCTTTATGCAGATAAATTATTTTTTTTGCCAGGGTTAATCCGATTCCATGTCCCTTGTAATTTTTAGCATTCTTCGACCGGTAAAAAGGTTCGAATATTCTGTGAAGGTCATCTTTGTTAATACCTATGCCTTTATCAGAAATGGTAATAATAACGTTTTGCAGATCAAATTTCAAAGTGATCTCAGAGGTGGTGTTCTCGCTGTATTTGCAGCCATTTTCCATGATGTTGATGAGGGCTGTTCTAAGAAGTTGTTCGTTTGCCAATAAGGTTAACCATTTCTCGTCCGGAAATTCATCAATATTCAAATTCAATTTGTAAGATCGGTTTCTTTTAAGAAGCTCTGCCCGGGCTGATCCAACTAGTTCATCAACTCTTACTTCCGCGATCTTAAGTTCTGAAATGTCAAGATTGGCCTGAGCCAGTTCCAACAAGCCGTTCGAAAGTTTATTGAGCTGCTTGATCTCATCGAGTAAATTCTTAAGTACTTCCCAGGGCTCGCTTTTATCTTTGTTCATCAACGCAACCTCAAGTTGTCCTGTTAACGTAGTTAAAGGTGTACGTAATTCATGCGAGGCATTGGAAACAAAACTTCTCTGCATTTCAAAAGCATCTTCGAGCCTCTCCAGCATTTTATTGAATTTAATGGCTAATTGAGAGATCTCATCTTTTTGATTTCCTTCATTTAACTTTAGTTTCAAATTGGAGGCAGTAATTCTGTCGATCTGTTTTACAATGTCTGTCAGCGGACTAAGCGCCTGTTTGGAAAAGAAAAGACCGATCACAACTACAATGGCCAGGGCAATAAAAAACCGTATGACGTATACTTTCCTTAAATAATCCAGTTTTTCAAACCCGGTTTTATCATAGGCAGAAGCGATGGCAATGAATTTTTCGTTTTTACCTTCATATATAAACCCTACTGTTTCGCGGTCGTTGGAAGTGTATTGAACTTCTTTTTCGGCCTTTATTCTATGCAGAAGATCTTTGTTGGTTATTTCAGGTGGGTTGTCAACACTGCAGTACAATAATTGATCTTCAAAATTATAAATTGAAATTTTTTCTTCGGGTAAAAGATTAACTGCATTTTTATCAATGATCTTCAATAGGTCAATGTTAACTTCCTTTACATCTGATAAAAGTTTTACTGAAGTAAGAGCATTTGCTTTGATTCGGGCCACCGATTCCTCGTACCTGAAATTACTCATCAAAAGATGTGTTATTATCGAAATAACAATTATTATAATTGAAACTATAATAGAGAACTGGATCGTTATTCGGGTACGTATGTTCAATTTATTTTTGCTTTAGAACATAACCCATTCCAACCTGGGTATGAATTAATTTTTGAGAAAAATCCTTATCTATTTTCTTTCTTAAATAGAATATGTAAAGATCAATAACGTTTGTTCCTGTATCAAATGAAATATCCCATATTTTTTCTGCTATGTCAGCCCTCGAAAGCACCTTCCCTTCATTTCTCATCAGGTATTCCAGAAGATGAAATTCTTTTGCTGTTAATTCAATAGGTTTACCACCGCGTTTTACACTTTTATATTCAGTATCCAGTTCAAGGTCGGCAACTTTCAGAACTTCCTCTCTAACAGGTATAGAATTTGCTCTTTTGATGATCGCTTTAATGCGGGCCAGGAGTTCTTCAAATTCGAAGGGTTTAACAAGATAGTCATCTGCACCAAGGTCAAAGCCATGAACCTTATCACTTGTGGTTCCCAAAGCAGAAAGTATCAAGATTGGAGTCTTCATTCCTTTTTTACGGAGTTGTTCAGTTAACTCAAAGCCATTTATCTCCGGAATGTTTATGTCCATGATAATGGCATCGTAATTATGAAACTGAATTTTAGTTAAGGCTACAGTACCATCAAATGCGGTATCGGTTTCAAAACCGTTTACCTCCAGTCCTTTTCTGATAAAAGCAGAAACCTTTTGTTCATCTTCAACTATTAATATTTTTAGGGTGCCCGGCAATTTCTTGATATTTCTATTTCATGCAATTTATGTAAATCCACTGAATTAATGGCTAAAAAGCATTAGAATTTAATTAGATTGAATGTGAAATTTTGGACAAATTGCATGTGATAAAATACTTCAATGGCATATATTTAGTACCTTTATAGACTTAATGTTTAAAGAATGAGATTAATCGGGGGAATAATATTTTCAGTTTTATTTTTGCTATGGGTTTTATACAGGCTTATCATTAAAAAAGACATAAATAAACACCTCGCAGAATTATACGGAGGTTTAATATATACCGGTGTCTGGGCTCTGATTTATTTTTTTATTTTTATTTAAATGAACAATAACGACATACTTAAAAAACTTCGTGTAGCTCTAAAGCTTAGAGATGACGATATTATTCACATACTTGGCCTTGTAGGTTTCACAATTTCCAAAAGTGAGATCGGTGCTTTATACCGAAACGAAGACCATCCTAATTTTAAGCCTTGCGGCGATCAGTTGCTCCGTAATTTTTTAAATGGTTTGATCATTCATTTGAGAGGACCAATGCCTAAAAAAGGTGAAAGAGAAGATAGTTAATACAACTATTTGTAAAATACCGCAATGTCTTTAATTTCCTTGCGCTTAATATCCGGAACCATTGTGCTTTCTAAGGGGTAGCCGATCGGGATCAGTAAATACGGCTTTTCGTTTTCAGGTCGGTTCAATAATTTGCATAAAAAATTCATAGGGCTTGGTGTATGCGTAAGCGCTACCAAACCGCAGTAATGAACTGCCTCGAGTAAAAAACCACAGGCAATTCCAACCGATTCGCTTACATAGTAATTATTTTTTTTAATGACGCCCTTAAACTCATAAGAACGTTTAAAAACAATGATCAGAGCCGGTGCAATTTCTAAAAAAGGTTTTTGCCAGTCGGTGCCCAAAGGAGCAAGATCGTCGAGCCAATCTGCAGGCATACGGCCATTGTAGCTATCGTATTCTTCTTTTTCGGCAGCTTCTCGAATTTGTTTTTTTAGATTGGCATTTGTGATGACGCAGAAGGTCCAGAGTTGCTTATGCGCGCCGGATGGGGCCGTGGAAGCACTTAATAAAATATGTTCAATGACTTTATCGGTAATTGGCTTCGGGGAGAATTCGCGAACGGTTCTCCTGCTGTTGTAATATTCAAAATGATCTTTACTGCGAACCGCCATTTCAGCTTCGCTGTATGTTTTTTTTGAATATGGAATGAATGGATATTCTTTCATTTTTTATTGAAAGGCTTTTATTTCGTTATTAAATTTCAAAAAAGAAAATTCTCTTTCCAGTGCTGAGCACTTTTGAAGATACATTTTTTTAAATTGTTTATGACTTTCCGATTCGGGGTCTAAAGCACGGTGAGAGGAAGCCAGAAGAATCTCTTTGATACGCTCATTAAGCTTTTTTGTTTCCTCCGAAAAAGCACTTTCGGAAAACTTGTTCCAAACGTACTTAATGGCGGCGGCATTGGGGTGGGCGAGATCTTCTTTGTAAAAACGATAGTCACGCAGATCGTCGTTAACCAATTCGTATGCCGGAAAATAATAACAGTTGGTATTAGAACTAATTATTTGGTGTACACTTTGAATGAGAATGGATTTACTTAAGTTATTTTCAATAAGGCCATCTCGTAAATATTTTACCGGAGAAACAGTTAGTAGAATGTTTAGTTTAGGATTAAATTTCTTTAATGCACCGATCAATGTATTATATTGTTCAATGATTTCATTTGGTTGCAGCAATTCTTTTTTGAAATTATTTTGTGGCAGCTTATGGCAATTGGCAACAATGCCATTTGTTTCCAAATGCCTGTAAACATAGGCTGTTCCAAAGGTAATGATAAGCCAATTGCTTTCTTTTAAGTGATTTTGGGCGCTTTGGCGGGAACTGTTCATGGCTTCCGTTAGTTCATTTTCAGTTGCAAAACTGAAATCACCATGATAATTTAAATTGCAAAAACGATCGTTGTTCTTTATGCTCGTTTTAGGATCAGTATTTTCGTTTCTTATGTAAGATCCTAGAACAGCAGCAATACTTATGGGATTAAAGAGAATTCCGTTAGGATTGATCAGGCAATTGAATTTGTATTTTAATAAGTGTTCTCCAATGTTCTCAGCAAAGCATGAACCTATCATCAGGATCTTATCGGTGTGACCGATCTTTTGTTGCAGTGGGGGCGGAGTATAGTTTAAATGAAATTGCACGTTTGAGTTTAGAGGTTTTTATGTTTCTCAACTAAAAATTGTTTTGCGGCTTCATGGTCATTTGGGATCACTCCATCCAAAATGGCTTCGCGCAAAGCATTTTTTAAAATACCAACTTCTCTACCGGGAGCTAAATTAAATAGTTGCATTATTTCTTCTCCGCTAACAGGTGGTTGCCAATTGCGAACCTTGTCTTTCTCTTCGATCTCTACCATTTTTTTTCGTACCAATTCAAAATTCTGTAAATAACGTTTTACTTTATTTGGATTTTTGGTAGTAATGTCTGCTTCGCACAGTGCCATAAGATCCTCAACATCATCGCCGGCTTCAAACAACACACGGCGCACCGCACTGTCTGTGATCTCAGTCTTAGCAAGAACAATAGGCCTTAAATGAAGAAGTACCAGTTTTTGCACGAACTTCATTTTTTCGTTAAGAGGGAGTTTTAAATTGGTAAATATTTTAGGAACCATGCGCGCCCCTTTGTCTTCGTGGCCATGAAACGTAAAACCATGCCCTTCTTCAAAACGTTTAGTGGCAGGCTTAGCAATATCATGCAATATCGCAGCCCATCGCAGCCAGATGTCGTTGCTTTTTTTAGCAACGTTGTCCAGGACCTCAAGTGTATGATAAAAATTGTCCTTATGGGATAATCCATTAATGGTTTCGGTGCCCTGTAATTTTACCATCTCGGGAAAGATAAGATGCAACAAACCGGTATCAAATAATAATTTGAATCCATCGGAAGGTGTTTGAGCTAAAATTATTTTATTGAGTTCGTCGCTGATCCTTTCTTTTGAAATAATTGCAATTCTTTCTTTTTGTTTGGAAATGGCGTCCAACGAATTTTGTTCTATTGTAAAATTTAATTGTGTGGAAAAGCGAATGGCACGCATCATTCGCAAAGGGTCGTCGCTGTATGTTATTTCCGGTTCAAGCGGTGTTCTTATTATTTTATTTTCAAGGTCTTGTACACCGTTAAAAGGATCCAATAATTTGCCGTAATTATTTTTTGACAAACCAATAGCAAGTGCATTGATGGTAAAATCTCGGCGGTTCTGATCATCCTGCAAGGTTCCGTCTTCAACGATTGGGTTTCGCGAATCGTGACTATAAGATTCCTTTCGGGCACCAACGAATTCAATTTCCAGATCCTTGTATTTTACCTGAGCTGTGCCATAGTTCTTAAAAATACTGATATGGGCTTCGTTGCTTAATTTTTTATGAAGTTGTTTGGCCAGGTCAATTCCTTTTCCAATGGCAACTACGTCAATATCTTTTGTTGGCCTCTTTAAAAGTACGTCTCTAACATAACCTCCAATAACGTATGCTTCCAGTCCGAGCTCATCCGCACACTCTGAAATTAGTTTAAAAATATCTTCTTTTAAAAAGGGGTACATTTAGTTAATTTTTGAATTCTTGAATTTTGGATCTGTAGATTTATCATTCTAAAATTCTACAAATATAAAACTCAAAAATTATAAAAGGTATTGGAATTTTTGTTTTAAGAATTTTCCGCTAAACCCACGTTTCTTTTTATCCTTGCCGGCGTTAGTTGAGAATATGAGTGTAATGTCGTGGGAGCCCTTCTGAAATTTGCGAAGAGGAGAGGTCACCACATCGTAACTGTAACAGATCTGAAAATCTTTCTTAATGGTAACTCCTAAATGCAGAGCTACTGCATCTCTAAAGCGAATACTCACGCCACCAAAAACAGCATTTCTCACGTGCATTCTTAAGGTGTAATCAAAATAGAAAGGAACGCCTTTAGTGTATAAAGCCATTACAGAGTTCTCGAAAATAAATTCAGGATTTTCCGAAAAATTGTAACCGGCATTCATGGCATAGTTACCTGCGTTTTGATATTTACCTTTATGTAAAGGATCATTCTTGTAATAAATCATTTCGGCTCCAACTAAATTATTGGCTGCAAATCCAAAATGAAAACGATCGTTATATAATACCATGCCTGCACTGGCATCAAAGCTTGTAGATTTATCGGTTACATATTGATTTATACCTCGGTCGACTTGATTTTGCAAAGTGATCTTTGTGCCGTTGAAAGATTGAGAGTAATAACTTCCGCCTCCGCCAACAGATAGTTCAACATCATCAAACTGTAAATGGTAAGCAAGAGTTAAGGAAACATTTGTTGTTTGAAAAGGGCCTATGTTATCCTGAAAAACAAAAAGTCCTGTGCCCAGTTTTCCATCGGCATATCTGAAATTTAATGTGGCAGCATAGGTTTTGGGAGCCCCTGTGTAGCCTGTCCACTGATTGCGATAAAAAGCTCTGAAATCAACCACCCGTTTGGTGCCACAATAACCAGGATTGTACATGTAGATGTTGCTTCGGTTTTGTGTGAACCAAGGATATTGCTGTGCTTGCAGATTAATGCAGGCGAACAGAATAATGCAGATATGTAACAATTTTTTCAAAAAAGTACTCTTAAAAATACAATAAAAATTCCAATTACATGGCTATTTAATGTAAATCCATTCAATTAATTTAAAGTTATGATAGGGGATCTGAGAATAGCTTTGACTGGCATTCATCTGACCTTCTATTTTTAACAATCCTGAGATGGGATATTTTTCGTCCACCTTTGTAATTCCTGAAGTTTTTGGCTTAAGCATATAATAATGCTCTTTGCCGTCTAAAAATAACTTAACCAGGTATATAACTACATCATCGGTTAACAAAACCTTATCTACAATTACAGCCCGTGTTGCTTTGCTGATAAAGCTTTTTTTAGGACTAAGGGGGTAAATTGTCCTTTCGGTATTAATAAAACTGGTAAGGGCGTATTCATAGGAGTTTTCGCCGCGTATTTTAAGAGGAAAAGCACCAAACAAACGAAAGTCCTCGTCGTTGTTCTTTGTAAAGTAAAATGGAAGCTGAACTTTAACATCGAAGTATTTTGATTTGTAAATTTTGAAACGACTAACTCTTAAAATAACCACGATGAGCAATAAACCGCCACTGATAATGTTGGTGAAGAAATAAGCAACAGCAGGGCCAATACCATGTAAAAGAGCGGTAAAAACAAAGGTGATGAGTACGGTAAGCAGATACCATAAAAACAAGCGGTAAAATACTTTCTCGGAGCGATGAATTTTACTGTATTCAAAAACGTGAGAAAAATTGTTAGCGTTGTTAAGCATTTGTACCCAGAAGTTGATCCCTACTAAATAGATAACAGTAGAAATATAGGGCTCGATGGATCCCAGAGTATCATTGGTTAAAAAGAAATCGAATAAACCATGAGATGAAATGGCCAGCCCTACAGCAACAATTGTATTTTGAAAGCGCTTGCCTTTATTGAATAATTGAGTTCTGTAAAAACCATAAACAATAATGCTTGTATTGATGACGTGTTCTAAAACAGAATAGAAAGCGCGTGTACTGATGATTTGTATTCCGTAGTTTTTGAAGTAGCTGTAATTCTCAACCATGGCGAAGCCTAAGGCAACAACTCCGGCATAAATTAAATAATCAATTGGCTCATTTATCTTCTTTCTTAAAATTTTGAAGGTAATAAAAACCCCAATGATCTTTGAGAACTCTTCGTTCAATCCGATCCCAAAAATAGTGTAGAGCAGATCGTTGATTATTTCGTTATTAAGATCCCAACCGATCAGTCCGAGCAAAAAATAAAAGAACAAGCTGATAAAAGGAGTAACGCCTCCGATACAAAGTGCAAGGATGAGATTTCTGCGACGCTCCGATTCAAAAACATCGATGTTCCTGAAATAATCTATCCACATCACAGCTGTAATTAGTGCAGCAATGCCGGCGCAAACGATATAGATGTAATGATCAGTATGCATTAACTAAACTAAACTAAAATAAACAAAAAACCCGTTAGATGATCTATCCAACGGGTTTTTAAAAAATAATTACTAAAATTATTCAGCAATAACTTCAAAGTTTACGTTTGCAGTAATTTCTTTGAATAAACGAACTTTTGCAGTGTAAGTACCAAGGGCTTTAATGCCATCAACACTTAACTCAATGTTTTTACGTTCTACATCATAACCTGCTTTTTTCAAAGCTTCAGCAATTTGAATAGTGGTTACTGAACCAAAGATTTTTCCGCTTTCGCCTGCTTTTGCGCCAACCTGAATGGTTAAACCGTTCAGTTTTTCAGCATTTGCAGTAGCGCCTTTACGGATCTTATCTTCTTTAAAAGCACGTTGCTTCATGATCTCAGCGTGCATTTTGCGTGCGCTGTCGGTAGCTAAAGTAGCCATACCGCGTGGGATCAAAAAGTTACGACCGTATCCGGGACGAACTTTAACCAGGTCGTCAGAGAAACCTAATCCTTTAATATCTGTTTTTAAAATAACTTCCATTGTGATTCTTTTTTAAATATTATTATTATTTAATGTGTTGTTAATTGTTATTTACTACCACATTGAATAACCGGTGTTTTGTACTCAACGGTTATTTCATTAAATCGGCTACATAAGGCATTAAAGCGATATGACGAGCGCGTTTAACGGCTTGTGCCACTTTACGCTGGTATTTCAAAGAAGTTCCGGTTAAACGACGCGGTAACAATTTACCTTGTTCGTTAATGAACTTCAACAAAAAATCAGGGTCTTTGTAATCAATATATTTTATACCACTTTTCTTGAAGCGGCAGTATTTTTTCTTTTTAGCTTCCACTGTTGGTGGATTTAAAAAACGAATTTCTTTATTATTAGCCATTGTATTTTTTATTATTAATTAAACAATCTTAAGCGTTAGAAGCTTCTTTCTTTTTTGCTTTTGCTTCTGCCACTTTACCGCGACGCTTGTCAGAGTATGCCGCAGCATGCTTGTCTAAAGCCACAGTTAAGAAACGCAATACGCGTTCATCACGTTTGTAGGTAAGTTCCAACTCAGGAAGAATTTTTTGTCCGTCGCCGGCAAATTCAACCAGGTGATAGAAACCTGTAGTTTTCTTTTGAATCGGGTATGCTAACTTGCGTAAGCCCCAATTTTCTTCGTTCACTAACTTTCCTCCCAAATCGGTGAGTGTTTTCTTAAATTTTTTTGCGGCCTCCTTTGCCTGATCATCAGACAAAACGGGAGTTAAAATGAAGACCGTCTCATAGCGTTTTTCCATTGCTTATTTTCCTTTGTTTTTAATAGGGGTGCAAATATAGTGAATTTATGGTTTTGAGCAAAAAAATAGGCTGAAAAAGTGACAAAAAGGCTTAAAGCCTGCTGAAAATCGTAAGATATTCATTTTCAGTTATTTCGCTACCAAAATCAGGGTAGTTGTAAACCAGGTCATAAACCTGATTCATTTCCGGTAGTTGTTTAGCTTCAATTTTATTGAAAATCAGCTTGCTTCCAATTACCTGTATTTCTTCGAAACAAGTACCTGAAATTATTTTGAAAAAACGTTTGTTGTCTTTGTACTTTCGGTAAACCGGAAATTGTATATCTTCAAACACCATTATGCAAGCGTTTTTAAATCAGGTTGCTCATTATATAGAACAAAACTACAAAGAAAAGCTGGACGAGCTCTGCATTATTTTACCCAATAAACGCGGTACTTTATTTCTCAAACATCATCTTGCAAAAGCATACAGTAAAACCATATGGCTTCCAACTATTATCTCTGCCGAAGATTTCATTCAGGAATTATCGGGTTTACAGAATTTAGAAGACATTGAGTTGATCTGTAAACTTTATGAAAGTTATAAGATTGTTTACGGAGAAAAAGCCGAAGCATTTGATTCTTTTGCAAAATGGGGGCATTTGATCTTACAGGATTTTAATGAGATAGACCGCTATTTGGTAGATGCAGAGCCACTTTACAGCAATCTTCATAATATTAAAGAGATCGAGAACTGGAGTTTAGGTCAGGATGATCTAACGGATTTTCAGAAAAATTATCTCGAATTCATGAAGCATTTAGGTAAGATCTATGTTCATTTTACAGAAAGCTTGTTGAGTAAAAACGAGTCGTATCAAGGTTTATCATACAGGCAAGCAGTAAAAACCTACGAAGAAAGTGCTTACATCAATAAATACTCTAAACTTATTTTTGCCGGTTTTAATGCTTTGAATAAAGCCGAAACTATTATTTTCTCAAATTTATGTAAGTCCGGTAAGGCAGAAATACTGTGGGATGCAGATAAATACTATCTGAATAATACCTATCAGGAAGCCGGATTGTTCTTGCGCCGGAATTTGCAAACTTTTTCTAAAAAAGAAGCGCAGTTCATTGGCGATCATTTTAAGGAACCTAAGAATTTCGAGATCATTTCGGTTCCAAAACAAATTGGTCAGGCGCAAACCGTTAGTAATATTTTAACCGGTCTTTTAAGTAAAGGAATTGCACCTGATAAGATCGCCATTGTATTGGCGAACGAAAAATTATTGTGGCCTGTTCTGAAAATGTTGCCAACAGGGGTTGAGCATGTGAACATCACCATGGAATATCCCATTAAATACACGGCTGCTTTTAATTGCATAGATCTGTTATTGAAAATTCAACTCTCATTTGAAACACAGAATAAACAGAATAAACATATTTATTATCAGGATTTTTTGAATTTATTGCGTCACCCTTTCTTTCAGGAGTATGCCGAAAGTTTAGGGATAAAGAATAATAATAAACTCATTAATAAGATCCTCGAACGCAATTATGCTTTCATAACCAATGATCTGCTGAAGGAACTTTATGCTGAAGATTACGCGGCTTTGGCGAATGTATTTGAACCCTGGAAAAACGCAAAACAATCTGCAGCCGTTATCTGGCAAATACTTCAGGTAGTTAAAGAATTTCAATTGAGTGGCGAATTAAATAATTACAAAAGCATTGAACTTGAATATTTGCATGTTTTGATCAAGAATTTTAATCGCGTAAATGATTTTATTTCCGATTTCCATTATTTCGAATCATTAAAGGCGTTTAAAATTGTTTTCAATCAAATTGTGGGCTCAGCCTCGGCGGCTTTTATTGGCGAACCTTTAAGGGGGTTACAGATCATGGGTGTACTTGAAACAAGAACTCTTGATTTTGAAAATGTGATCTTTGTTTCGGTTAACGAAGGTGTTTTACCATCGGGCAAAAGCATGAACTCTTTTATACCAAATGATCTTAAACGTTACCATGGTTTGCCTTTGTATGGCGATAAAGATGCGATCTATGCTTACCACTTTTACCGTTTGCTTCAAAGAGCCGAGAACACTTTTATTACTTACGATTCCGAAACAGATACCTTCGGTAAAGGAGAAAAAAGCCGTTTTGTAAGTCAAATGCTGTTTGAAATGCCAAAGTATACCAATAGCGTTAATATTAAAGAAAGCATTGCTTTAAGCGGCTCGTTCCTGGAACACAGATCGGAAGAGATCATTGTACCGAAAACCGATGAAGCCCTTCAATCGATCCTGGATAAAGCTTTAAGCAAAGAAGAATATAAAGGCTTGTCCCCATCCTCCTTAAGTGTATTTAAAGATTGCAGCCTGAAATTTTATTTTCGTTACGGTGTGGGCTTGAAAGAGCCGCCAACGCTGGAAGAATCGGCGGAAGCCAACACCTTTGGTTCAATATTGCACGAAAGTCTCGAAAGTTTGTAAAAACCTTTTATCAATAAAAACATTACCGTTGCCGATATTAAACTATTGAAAAA
>JANYIQ010000031.1 GCA_025362575.1 Bacteroidia bacterium | reverse complement strand
TCTCCGACAAACGTTATGATTTAGGAGAAGTTGGTCGTTTCCGTATCAACAAAAAATTAGGCATCGAAACTCCAATGAACATTCGTGTTCTTACAAAGGAGGACATTATCCTGATCATAAAATATCTTATCGAGCTTATCAACTCTAAAACAGATGTTGATGATATCGATCACTTGTCAAACCGTCGTGTACGTACAGTTGGTGAGCAATTATTTTCTCAATTTGGTGTAGGTTTAGCGCGTATGGCTCGTACTATTCGTGAACGTATGAACGTTCGTGATAACGAGGTATTCACACCAACCGATCTAATTAACGCTAAAACATTATCTTCTGTAATTAATTCGTTCTTCGGAACAAATCAATTATCGCAGTTCATGGATCAAACCAATCCTCTTTCTGAAATTACGCATAAGCGTCGTTTATCAGCACTAGGGCCAGGAGGTTTAAGTCGTGAGCGTGCAGGTTTTGAGGTACGTGACGTTCACTACACTCACTACGGCCGTTTATGTACAATTGAAACTCCGGAAGGACCGAATATCGGTTTGATCTCTTCATTATGTGTTTACGCAAAAGTGAATAAACTTGGATTTATTGAAACTCCTTACCGTACGGTAAGCAATGCAAGAGTGGAAATAAACAAACCAATTATTTATTTAACTGCTGAAGAAGAAGATCAAAAGAATATTGCTCAGGCAAACGAAGATCTTGATGATAAAGGAAATATCTTAACTAAGAAAATTGTTTCTCGTTACGAAGGTGATTTCCCTATTCTTGATCCTGAAAAAGTGCATTTGATGGACATCGCTCCAAATCAAATTGCATCTATCGCAGCTTCTTTAATTCCGTTCTTAGAGCATGATGATGCTAACCGTGCCTTGATGGGTTCGAACATGCAACGTCAGGCTGTTCCATTGTTGCGCCCACAAGCGCCAATTGTTGGTACAGGTATCGAAGCGCGTGTTGCTCAAGATTCACGAGTGTTAATCAATGCCGAAGGTGAAGGGATCGTTGAATATGTTGACGCTAACGAGATCGTTATCCGCTACAACAGAAGTGAAGAAGAGAAACTGGTAAGCTTTGAAGGCGACGTTAAATCTTATAAATTAACTAAGTTCCAGAAAACAAACCAGTCTACTTGTATCAACTTAAAACCTATCGTTAAAAAAGGCGACAAGGTTTCTAAAGGTCAGGTTGTTTCTGAAGGATATGCTACTCAAGCAGGTGAATTAGCATTAGGTCGTAACTTAAAAGTGGCATTCATGCCTTGGAAAGGTTACAACTTTGAGGATGCCATCGTTATTTCTGAAAAAATTGTTCGTGAAGATATTTTCACTTCAATTCATATCGATGAGTATACTTTAGAAGTGCGTGATACAAAACGTGGTTTGGAAGAATTAACTCCGGATATTCCTAACGTTAGTGAAGATGCTACTAAAGACCTTGATGAAAAAGGTGTTATTCGTATCGGTGCTGAGGTTAAAGAAGGTGATATTTTAATTGGAAAAATTACTCCAAAAGGAGAGACTGATCCATCACCGGAAGAAAAATTATTACGTGCGATCTTTGGTGATAAAGCAGGCGACGTTAAAGATGCGTCTTTACGCGTTCCTCCATCATTGAAAGGTGTTGTAATTGATAAAAAATTATTCTCACGCGTTATTAAAGATAAAAAATCAAAAGCCGACGAGAAACCGTTGATCGATAAATTAGATTCTGAACACGAAAAAAATGTTCACAATTTAAAATTACAATTGATCGATAAATTGTTCGTGTTAGTTAATGGTCGTACTTCTCAAGGTGTAACAAACATCTTAGGTGAAGAGATCATTCCTCGCGGAACTAAATTCACTCAGAAATTGCTTGAAAGAGTTGATTTCTCTGAAGTGAATCCTAGTAACTGGACAACTGACAAAGATAAGAACGAACAGATCGAACGTTTGTTACATAACTTCATGATCAAGTATAATGATCTATTAGGGCAGTTCAAGCGTGAAAAATTCCAGATTACTATTGGTGACGAGTTACCAAATGGTATCGTACAGTTAGCTAAAGTTTACATCGCACAAAAACGTAAGGTAAAAGTGGGTGATAAGATGGCAGGCCGTCACGGTAACAAAGGTATCGTTGCACGTATTGTGAAGGAAGAAGACATGCCGTTCTTAGAAGACGGAACTCCGGTGGACATCGTATTGAATCCATTAGGTGTACCTTCTCGTATGAACTTAGGTCAGATCTACGAAACAGTATTAGCATGGGCCGGAGATAAATTAGGATTGAAATTCTCAACCCCAATTTTCGATGGTGCTACCATGGATCAAATAGATGAATACGTTAACAAAGCAGGAATTCCTCAATTCGGCCGTACCTACTTACACGATGGTGGAACAGGCGAGCGTTTTGATCAGCCGGCTACAGTTGGTATCATCTATATGTTGAAATTAGGACACATGGTTGATGATAAGATGCATGCCCGTTCAATCGGACCTTATTCATTAATTACGCAACAACCTCTTGGTGGTAAAGCACAGTTTGGTGGTCAGCGTTTTGGTGAGATGGAAGTTTGGGCGCTTGAAGCTTATGGAGCAGCAAACGTGTTACAGGAATTGTTGACAGTTAAATCGGATGATGTAATGGGACGTGCAAAAGCTTATGAAGCAATTGTAAAAGGCGAGAACATTCCAACTCCGGGTATACCTGAATCATTCAATGTATTATTGCACGAATTACGTGGATTAGCATTGGATGTAACAATGGATTAAGCCTCTTAAAGTCCCTCTCCTTTGGAGAGGGATTTAGGGTGAGGCCTTAGGCCGTAATAAGAGTAAACAACGAATTAAAAATTTAAACCAGTAGTATAACATGGCTTTAAGAAAAGATAATAAATTAAAATCGAATTTTTCGAGAATCACCATCAGCCTTGCATCGCCTGAAACTATTCTTCAGCGTTCAAGTGGTGAGGTGTTAAAACCGGAAACCATTAACTACCGTACTTATAAACCTGAGCGTGATGGTTTATTCTGCGAGCGTATTTTTGGACCTGTTAAGGATTACGAATGTCATTGCGGTAAATACAAACGTATTCGCTACAAGGGCATTATTTGCGATCGTTGTGGTGTTGAGGTTACTGAGAAAAAAGTTCGTCGCGAGCGTATGGGACACATCAGTCTTGTTGTTCCGGTGGCTCACATCTGGTACTTCCGTTCACTTCCAAATAAAATTGGTTACATCTTAGGATTACCGACAAAAAAATTGGACATGATCATTTACTACGAGCGTTATGTAGTAATTAATGCCGGTGCTGCTGCTGAAAAAGGAATTAGCTATTTGGATTTCTTAACTGAAGAAGAATACTTAGCCGTTTACGATAGCTTAGCAAAAGAAAATCATTTATTAGATGATGCAGATCCAAATAAATTTATAGCGAAAATGGGTGCTGAAGCAATTCAGGATCTATTGTCAAGATTAGATCTGGATGGTTTATCATACGAATTACGTCACAAAGCTTCTACTGAAACATCTCAGCAACGTAAAAACGAAGCTTTGAAACGTTTACAGGTTATCGAAGCATTCCGTCAGGCAAATACACATGTTGTAAATAAACCTGAATGGATGATCGTGAAAATTGTTCCGGTTATTCCACCGGAGTTACGTCCACTCGTTCCATTGGATGGTGGCCGTTTTGCAACATCTGATTTGAACGATTTATACCGTCGTGTTATTATCCGTAACAACCGTTTAAAGCGTTTAATTGAAATTAAAGCTCCCGATGTGATCTTACGTAACGAAAAACGTATGTTACAAGAATCGGTAGATTCATTATTTGATAACTCACGTAAATCGAATGCAGTGAAAACTGAATCGAACCGTGCGTTAAAATCATTATCAGATTCATTAAAAGGTAAACAAGGCCGTTTCCGTCAGAACTTATTAGGAAAACGTGTGGATTACTCGGCTCGTTCGGTAATTGTTGTAGGACCTGAATTAAAATTACACGAGTGCGGTTTACCAAAAGAAATGGCAGCTGAATTATTCAAGCCATTTATCATTCGTAAAATGATCGAACGTGGTATTGTGAAGACAGTTAAATCTGCAAAGAAAATTGTTGATCGCAAAGAACCAATTGTTTGGGATATTTTAGAGAACGTATTGAAAGGTCACCCGGTTATGTTAAACCGTGCCCCGACACTCCACAGATTAGGTATTCAGGCTTTCCAGCCAAAATTGATCGAAGGAAAAGCGATTCAGTTACACCCATTGGTGTGTTCTGCGTTCAACGCCGATTTCGACGGTGATCAAATGGCGGTACACGTTCCATTGGGACATGCCGCAATTCTGGAAACTCAGATCTTGATGCTTGCTTCACATAACATCTTAAACCCATCTAACGGTGCGCCGGTTGCGGTTCCATCACAGGATATGGTTTTAGGTTTATATTACTTAACCAAATCGAAAAAGAATTTAAAGAACGATGCGGTAAAAGGAGAAGGAAGAATATTTTACAGCGCCGAAGAAGTTGTTATTGCATTCAACGAAAAGCAAGTTGATATGCATGCCCAAATTAAAGTAAGGATCACAAATTCTTTAGAGCCAAATAATACTTTAGTTCCTAAATTAATTGAAACTACTGTAGGTCGCGTTATCTTTAATCAGTTAGTTCCGCACGAAGTAGGTTACATTAACGAACTGTTAACTAAGAAATCGTTACGCGATATCATTGGAATGGTAGTTAAAAATACCGGAATGGCGAAAACTGCTAAATTCTTAGATGATATCAAAGAACTTGGATTCAGAACAGCATTTCGCGGTGGTTTATCATTTAACTTAGGTGATATCCAAACTCCGCCTGAAAAAGCTACTATCATTAAAGAAGCACACGGTCAAGTTGAAGAAGTAATGAATAACTATAACATGGGTTTCATTACCAACAACGAGCGTTACAACCAAATTATCGATATCTGGACTCACACTAACTCTAAGGTAACTAAGAAAGTGTTAGATACTTTAAGTACCGACAAGCAAGGATTCAACGCTGTTTACATGATGTTGGATTCAGGTGCCCGTGGTAGTAAAGAACAAATTAAACAATTAAGTGGAATGCGCGGTTTGATGGCTAAGCCTCAAAAAGCAGGTAACACCGGTGCAGAGATCATTGAGAACCCTGTATTGAGTAACTTCCGTGAAGGTCTTTCCATCTTAGAATATTTCATTTCAACTCACGGTGCTCGTAAAGGTTTAGCGGATACGGCTTTAAAAACAGCCGATGCCGGTTACTTAACACGTCGTTTAGTTGACGTTGCACAGGATGTTATTATTAACGAAGCAGATTGCGGAACCTTACGTGGTTTAACAATGAGCGCTCTTAAAAATAATGATGATATCGTTGAAACTTTATACGATCGTATTTTAGGTCGTGTTGCAGTGAATGATATTTTCCATCCAACAACAGGTGATCTTATTGCATCAAGCGGTGAGTTATTGAACGAAGACATTTGTGCTTTAATTGATAAATCTCCAATTGAAACCGTTGAAATTCGCTCGGTATTAACTTGCGAATCTAAATCAGGTGTTTGTGCAAAATGTTACGGACGTAACTTATCTAACGGACGATTAGTTCAGTTAGGTGAAGCTACCGGTGTAATTGCTGCGCAGTCTATCGGTGAGCCGGGTACACAGTTAACGTTACGTACTTTCCACGTTGGGGGTACTGCATCGAACACTGCTGCATCTTCTAGCTTAATTGCTAAATACGATGGTATTGTTGAAATTGATGAGTTACGTACTGTTGAACGTTTAAATGCTGAAAAAGTTAAAGTCAATATCGTTATCGGTCGTTCAACTGAATTACGTATCGTTGATTCTAACACAGGTATTACGCTTACAACCGGTAACGTACCTTACGGTTCTCAGTTATATATTAAACCGGGATCAAAAGTTAAAAAAGGCGACATGATCTGCGATTGGGATCCATATAACGCGGTTATCGTTTCTGAGTTTGGTGGTTCTGTACAATACGAACACATCAAAGAGAACGTTACTTTCCGTGAAGAATCCGATGAGCAAACAGGTTTCCGTGAAAAAGTAATTATCGAGAGTAAAGATAAAACCATGAGTCCATTGATTCGTATCGTGGATAAAAAGGGTGAGTCTTTAAAAATGTATAACATTCCGGTAAGTGCACATATCATTGTGAACGATGCTGAGAAAATTGAACCGGGTCAGATCTTGGTTAAGATTCCTCGTGTTACAGGTAAAACAGGTGATATCACCGGTGGTTTACCTCGTGTAACTGAATTATTTGAAGCCCGTAACCCAAGTAATCCTGCTGTTGTTTCTGAAATTGACGGTATCGTTACTTTTGGTAAAATTAAACGTGGTAACCGCGAAGTTGTTGTTGAAGCTAAAACAGGAGAACAACGTCGTTACTTAGTTGCTTTATCGAAACATATTTTAGTTCAGGAGAACGATTTCGTAAAAGCCGGAGATCCTTTATCAGACGGAGCTACAAGCCCTGGTGATATTTTAGCGATCAAAGGTCCGACTGCAGTACAGGAATACTTAGTGAATGAGATTCAGGAGGTATACCGTTTACAAGGTCAGAAATTGAACGATAAACATTTCGAAACTATTGTTCGTCAGATGATGCGTAAGATCGAGATTGTTGATCCGGGAGATACTATCTTCTTAGAGCAGCAGATCATTAACAAGATCGATTTCATGACTGAGAACGATAACGTTTATGGTAAGAAAGTGGTAATGGATCCGGGTGATTCGGTTGAATTAAAACGCGGACAAATAATTACAGCACGTAAATTGCGTGACGAGAATTCAGTTTTACGTCGTAAAGACTTGAAAATTGTTGAATCCCGTGATGCAGTTCCTGCTACAGCTAATCCTATCTTACAAGGTATCACACGTGCATCGTTACAAACTCACAGTTGGATCTCTGCGGCATCGTTCCAGGAAACAACTAAAGTATTGAATGAAGCTGCCGTGAACGGTAAGGTAGATACTTTATTAGGCTTAAAAGAGAACGTTATTGTAGGACACTTAATTCCTGCAGGTACCGGTTTACGTCACTACGAAAAATTAGTCGTAGGAAGTAAAGAAGAGTACGAGCGTTTAATGGCAAGTAAAGAAGAAGTAGAAGAGGAAGCGTAACCTTAATTTGTCATCCTGAGCGATTAGCGAAGGATCTGATTTAAAAAGCACGAAGTAAAAACTATAAATTAAAACCCTGATAGAAATATCGGGGTTTTTTGTTTTTACAGATTAATACTAGCCTAAAAAATTCGGTTTCAATTACGATAAATAGAAATCATTAGGCGAGTGAGGTTGAGGAACTGTAGTATCTTTTAGTAGCTGCTTGATATTGATCTCAATTGTGGTTGCAATGGCTGTCATTGCTGTATCTGTTGGTTTGTTATCGAATGGATCCTGCATGTGGGTGGCGGATTTCTCAAGCAGAAAGAAGCCCATCGAAATAAATATCAGTAGAGGTATTTCGTAATAACCGCCAATATTTTCAAG
>JANYIQ010000021.1 GCA_025362575.1 Bacteroidia bacterium | reverse complement strand
AAATTTTAAGAGAATGGAAATTACAACCAAGAATTATTTTAAAGCCATTAAAGAAGTTGGTTTTGAAAATTTACCGGAAGTGCTGAAAAAATCACACTTGGTAATAATGACAAAAACGGATGAAGGAAAGGACTGGAGTATCTATGACAATGATGCCGATGTGAAACGTGTATTTGATTTAGCGTTTGAAAAGTTGGACGAGTTCATTGATAACAAAGGCGACCTTTCAGGAACACCCGAACACCATGTTACCGGAAAGAAAAACGATAAACAGGAATCGACATTGGCAAAGAAGTTCATTGAGCGATTTTTATTTCTTGGCGGCAAAACGCATCAGAAAAATGAAATTGAGGGATTTCTAAATGATGTGCAAAATGCTATTAGGGAAAAGGAAATCGTTAAAGAAGATGCTTTGTCAAAGGAGATTATGTTAATTCAGAATAAACTTTTGTCATTAGTAAACTCAATGGGCAAAAGTATCAAACTGGAATTCTCTCCTGCAACAAAGAAGCAGTTACAATTGGCTTTGAATAAACTGAGGGCGAAGAAGCCGGGTAAAAAAGGTTTAAGCGGTGTTGAGACTGAAGAGGAAACAAAACCGAAACAAAACTTGATGAACAGTATTGAATTTTCTAATCTTCATTTTAATTCAATTGGTTTCACGGGTAAATGGTTAGACCTGATCGGAGATCCGAGTCTGGGATTCACAGCGATGGTTTTCGGAAGACCTAAAATGGGGAAGTCCTATTTATGTGTTGACTTCGCAGGGTACTTGGCCCGTAATCACGGAACGGTTCTTTATGTTGCTAATGAAGAAAAGTTAGATGCCACTCTGCAAATGAAACTCAATGACAAAGATGTGAAGCATGAGAATTTATTTGTGAGTGATTATTTGCCGGAAGATTTAAGCAAATACCAATTCATCATTTTGGACAGCGTTAATAATTTGGGTTTAAGCCCACAGGATCTGCAAAGGCTTAAACGCAATAATCCCGGTAAATCTTTCATCTTTATTTTTCAAACAACTAAAGATGGAAAATTCAAAGGAGCAAATTCTTATCAGCATGACGTAGATGTTGTCATTGAAGTGCCTGAAAGAGGGAAGGCAACTCAGTTCGGGAGATTCAATCAGGGCGGCGAGATGAATATTTTTGAAGATGCCCCAATGGAAACTGAAGAATTAAGTGGCACTTCCAAAAAACCAAATTACCCTTCGTGGACAGCGCCAAAGTATCTCAACAAAACAGATCACCAATCATTACAGCATATTTTTGATTTGTATCAGAAAAAAAAGTTCAAGGAAGCAATGGAGTATGCTTTGTACAATTGTGATACTGCCATAAGGGATGAAATCCCCGGTGACATTTGGAAAAAGATGGGCGGTCAGTTAACGAAGACAGGAGAGGAAAAACTGAAAGCTGCAAAAGGAAAATCTGCTTCTAAAGAAGCCGAACCGAAAAAGCAAACGATTGTTTTCAATTCAACAATTCGTGCTTTGAAAGGTGTTCTTGAACGTGAATGGGATCTTGAATTAACCGATGCTGAGTACATTGAACTTTTAGATATCGCTCAGGAAAGAAGCGTTAATTTTTATGAGGTTGTAACCGAAATGCATCCGAATCTTACTGCGTTTATGACGCAGATGGCAGAGGCATTAAAAGTATGGGATCAAACAAAAAGAAAATCCGAAGAGAAATTTGATCCTGAGTTTTATGCAAACCGAAAAGATGATGATAATCCATCTTTCATCTTTAGTCTTACAAGTAGCAAACTTCTTGCTGAAGCAATAGATGGGGGCTTCGATCTTATTTATTTAGTCCGGAGGGAACTTGCGAATCGTGGTCAGGACAGTAAAGGCAAATGGGTGGGTTTTGATGAAGCGAAAAAAATTCACAGAATAGGTGAATAGCTGCACATAAGTTCTTTGACGTATTGTTTTAGAAATTAAAGAAGTCTGCAACAGAAACCTCTAAAGCATCGGCCAGTTCCTTTAAATAGAAAGCGGTAGGATTGGATTTGCCGTTTTCGATTCGCTCGATGCTTTGGGGTTCTTTGTCACAAGCAAATGCCAAATCACGTTGTGACCAACCTTTCTTTGTTCTGAGTTCGACAACTCTTTGCCCCAATTTCTTTAAATATTTTTGTTTTTGCACGATACTACAAATCAACAGATAAGCTGATTTTATTTCATCAACATATAGGTTGATTATTGAAAAGTATTTATATTTGTTTTACAAAATAAGAGGCGTGAACAGAACAGAAATATTAAAGGGAATCATTGCTAAAGGTGGCATAATCGGGGCGGCAGCAAAAATGTATCTCAACGATCGTGAAAGTACCGATGACTTTATTCGGGAGTGTTACCATCAATGCCATAATGCTTCTGCAAGGAAGATGTGGGGCGAACAATTGGTGTCGGCAATTGAAAATCATGTTCTATTTGGCGATATCGCTAAACTTCGTATCTTGCGTAAAAGAAAGTTACAGCGTATCCCACCCACCAAGTACATCTTGACTGGTAATTTACTCCAATATAGTTTTGCTGAGTAATCATAACAGTAAAACTATGAAAAATACTTCAAAACTTCGGGAAGAAAAATTTTTGCT
>JANYIQ010000320.1 GCA_025362575.1 Bacteroidia bacterium | reverse complement strand
AAGGACAGGAAGAATTAAATGCCATTTACAAAGAACATCATTTTTTGATCCTGCCTACCCGCTTCGATTGTACACCCATCGTCATTAATGAAGCCTCCGCCTTTGGAATGCCTTGCGTAATAGCAAATACAGGCGGTGTGGCAGGACATTTAAAAGAAAACAAGAATGGCTTTCTTATCGATTTTAATGATACCGGAAAAGGGTACGCTGAGAAAATTGAATATCTGATCACACATCCTGAAGAATATATTCACCTGAGGAAGGAAACCCGTAAATTATACGATGAACTTTTAAACTGGAATAACTGGACCTCTCAAATAAAACAACTTCTTAGCCAACTTTGAATTTCCGAAGCAAACATTTTGTGAGTAATTTGCTTTTTTGATCTAAGTTAACCCTCGTTAATTTCGAAAGCATTGACTTGGAGTATATGCTGTAGGCGCCAAGTCCAATATTGCTGTTACCGCAACTGTCGAACCAGAATTTATGGAGAAATATATTAAATGAATGTTCGTTAAATATTTTATGCCTCGCGTTTTGATCCTTTAGCTCCAATAAACAATTTTCAATTTGATGTAATTTTTCAGGTGATGTGATAAAGCGATTATTTCCAATGAAATTGAGTGTTTCAAATTGCTCAGGGTTTAATTCAAAATTAAGCCTTTTACAAAATTCTTCGCGAATTTTTTCACTTATGCCGGATTGTGTTTCCCGGTTTTTGGAACTTATCTGTGAATTGTGCGAACGGTACTTCAACAAAGGTTCATTTACATTTAAAAAATCACCAAAAGCAAAAAGATCAATCCACAATTTGTAATCCTCAGCATGTGTAAAACTTTTGTCGTAATAAATATTCTTTTCCGAAAAAATATTGGTCATCATCACCGTTGGGTGACAAAAACAAGGCGAGAAAATCAATACAGCCTTATTGTAATCGCTGTTCTCAATATTTCTAATATAAGAAAGTTTAGTGCCTGATAACAAGTAATAATCGCTTCCAACAACAATTGCATTTGGATTTTCTTTGAATTTTTGCACCTGCATTTCTAACCTGTTTGGCATAGAAACATCATCGGCATCCATTCTGGCAATATACAGGCCTTTCGCCGTTTTTAATCCTTTGTTTAAGGAGGCAATTAGACCAATATTGGATCCATTGCTTATATACACAATTCTGTTATCCTTAAAAGACTGAATTATTTTTTCTGAATCATCTGTAGACCCATCGTTAATGATAATAAATTCAAAGTCTACAAAACTTTGTCTCAAAATACTTTCAATGGCTTCCCTTAAATAGCTGCCGCCATTGTAAACCGACATTACAACAGAAACCACAGGGTTTTGAGTATTTAAATTCTTGTCCAGCCTTCAGGAATTAGATCATTTGTATTAATTTTATTATCGCTAAACCATTTTTTGGGTGCTACAACAACTTTATGTTTACTCTGATTTAACCAGGCCCCCCACCAGCTAAAACTACTGTTCGCAACTATATTATTTTTACAAAGACTCATCAAAATAAGTTCTTCATGTGTTGAAATTCCAAGAGCCTTACCATTAATGAATTCTGCATTTTTTATAAAGTTCAGGTTAGTTTTGCACCAATCCGGATCATCACTAAAGACAAAAAACGAAGCCTCTTTAACCTTAGAATTAACAAGCGCTACAGCCTGCTCATAGTATTCAATTCCGAGAGAGCCATGCAAATGATTAGCCGATCTTAGACTCACAAAATCTCCTCTTCGCACATGAACTGAAACCGAATTACCGGAATTAATTTTATCAGCAAGTAATTTAGCGTTAGCGGATAAATCAATTTTTAACGAAACATCCTTCACTAATTTATCTCTGACACTTTTAAAATACTTTTCGCTTTGCCAGTACCCGTTTAAATAGGTTGTTGCAGGTAGTTTGAAAAAGTTGGAATGAAAATTGAACTGATGCTCGTTAAATATCATTTTATCAAACAAGCCAGGTGTAACTTTCTTTATTTTTGTAAGGAATTTATTCGCGTCGAAATCAAAATTTTGCATAATTGACAGGTCTGCGATTGAAACTACCATTTCAAATTTATCTAGTTCAAAATGACGTTGAGTGTAGGCGCCTTTTGAGTCTTCATTCAGATGATTAATGTCAAGATACAACTCAGTGTTATGATAGTTAGCCAAAGCAAGGCCCGCAGCATATTGAAAAAGCTGATTTCCCAGTCCACCTATTAACTTAACTACAATCATTAAAATCGTTCAATTTTAAAGATACGCTTATTATATCTGCTCGTTAATAACCTCTTTTTTACCTTCTTTAAAAAAGCATTCTTTTGCATATCCATAAAAACATTCTTCAAAAACATTTCAATATTTTCAGGAATAACAAATTCATGTTTCAATCTCTCAAATGTATCAATTTCAAACTGAAGAAATAATTCTCCAAAAAATAAAAGTGACTTTTTATTATTTAGTTTCTCAGAATAAATTGATGAAAATAAATTCAGGTTTTCCTTTATAACAACTTCTTTACTGCGAGCCACTTCCTGTGATATTTGAGACTCTCCACCGTCTACAACTGTGATAAGCGCTTCTTTTATGCAGACAAAATTTTTGTGTTTTCCCAAATAATTAATATAAAACTCTACGTCAACTAACCATTTAAATGCTTTATTAAAAACAATTGCCTTATCATTCTTAAAAATGACAGCACTCGGAGCACCAATGACATTTCTGAAAAAAAGAAATTCAGACTCCGACCTCAATCTCTTTAATTGTGAATTTGTTTGTTTATGCAGATAATGCTCATTGGTCTTTCTAAAGAATATGTCAGAATAACAAAATGCGAAATGTACAGTTTGATCGGAACTTAAAGCAGAAACGAATTTTTGAAGGCTCTCTTTGTGAGTAAAATGATCGTCGTGATGCAAAACCTTTATATAAGCTCCTTTTGCCTGCCTTATGGCGTTATTCCAGTTCTCCGGACTACCCAAGGGCATTTCATTTTTAAAATATTTAAGGTTTGAATTCTTGAATTGTTCTAAAACTTGTTTTACAGAATCATCAGGAGTATCGTCGCTTATGATAATTTCAAAATTTGTATACGATTGCATCAATACTGATTCAACCGCCTTTTTAAGCAATTGTGGCTGTTTATATGTTGGTATACAAATTGAAACCAGATCAGTCATTATTTTTTCTCCGCTTTAATTAATCCTCTTCTAAAATAGGGAGCCTCAAAATTAGGATCAAAATAGAACAACATATAACCATGAGAGTTAGTCAATGAATAATTTTTATCCTGCAAATAAGCTGTAAAGTCTCTGTTATCATTGGTTTTATGGTAAGTACAAATGGCCAGTTTTTTGACTTTGTCAGAGACAGTTTTATGAGCTCCGTTCAAAAGATCCTGCTCTGCTCCATCAACATCGATCTTCAAAAAATCGATGGTTGCAATATTCGCAAAATAGGTATCAAGTCTAATATTATCTGCATTGTCTTTATCTGAAACAAATTTATTTATGATCGTGATCTTATCTGTCCATGGTTTATAAGTTTCTTTTAAGGCTTCTATCCATTCGTCATCGGTCTCGATCAGATAAATATGTTTAATTCTTTCGATTTCGTTCAAAGCAAAGATACCTTCGGCAGCTCCGACATCCACAACAATCGAATTTGATTCTATCGAATATTCCTTATTTAAGTAGCAATGCCCCGATCGTTCATCTTGTTCAGCTAAAAGAAAACGGTAAGCGTCAATGATATGTTCTTTTGTCCAGTTCCTTTTGAAAAATAATTTTTTTCCAAAATGCATAACATATGGCAGTTGATTTTTATCATCAATTAACACTTCAATGGGTTTATTCGAATACTCTAAAAAGAAAGGATATGGAAAAACAGAAATGGAATTTAATCTAAGAAATTTAAGGGCTTCATTAATTTTACTTTCCTTGGTAGGATGTTGTTTGTAATACGAAAGGACCTTTTGCTTGATCTTATTTTCTGCCTGATGTCGTTTAAAGTGGATAACCTTCCATCTAAATGACTCTGGAATCAAGGTTCTGTATATTTTTGCAACAATACTCATTACTTTCTATTTACTCGACCAATATGATGAAGTTTTTGAAACATTACTCCTGTAATATTTTTCTTCATCCGTTAAATTATCTGAATCAATATACCATGGCAAATGCAAAAACTCATATTCACCCCCTACCCTGTATGCCTTGCACATTTCAGCATTACCAAAGGCCAGAGGCTTATACAGAGCAAATGTAGTGTCGACCATAGCATCATACACATTCTTTTCAACCTGCTTTTCCCAATGGATACTTTCCCAGGAAAGTACGTCATTTTTTTTGTCATAACTATCAGGAAGGTCGCTAATTTTTAAAGCAGCTCCCGCTTTTTCGATCTCACCATACTTTGAGAGAACTGTATAAAGTTTATATACTATATTTGGCGGACAATTGTTATTTGGAATAACATCCGGATCAGTATAAACATAAAATCCTTTTTTAACGCGTTCGAAAACATCCGTTTCCCAAAGCGCCATGTAACCAATATTCTTTTTTAGCAGGACCACTTCATGTTTTGTGATCTTATAATATTCGAGTAATTCCGGAAAGGAAGAATCATTATCCAATATAATTATGTTCGTATAATTATTCTTTTCCAGCCATTCAATTAATTGCAGTAAATAAGTATAACGGTTACGGTTATTGATAATTATAGGAACCCTGTATGATTCGGCTTCGCTTAACTTATTGGATAAAAGTAAGCGTTTGATCCTTCTTGAAACGGAGGAAATAAGCAGGGTATTTTTCTTTTTTAGGGAAAATAAAAATTCCTTTATAGAATTATCTTTTGGCATTATTTTCCTCTTAATTTTTGAATTGTATTGACAATTTTTGAAAATTTACTTCTGTCAAAAGCATTTTTCTTT
>JANYIQ010000304.1 GCA_025362575.1 Bacteroidia bacterium | reverse complement strand
TGCAAAACTGGGACAAAGTGTTGAACATTGTCAAAAGTGTGCAACATTTGTGCAACACTTTCACTCCTCATCACTCAGAATCAATCGGAAAACAATAGGTAAGTGATGATAAGGAACAACAAACCCCAATAGTTTATAGCTATTGGGGTTTAGTTCGAGGTCCCGTGCGAGCTAGAACGTTACTCCCCGAAAGCTTGGTACCATTAATTTCTTGTTAAGCCACTCTCTCCCTGCGGAGCAAGTGCGGAACGTTATCCTCTAATAAAGGTACAGATATTCTCTAAGAACTGAACGCTTTTAAAACAAAATCCCCTGACAGTTTTTACTATCAGGGGATACGTTCGAGGTCCCAAGCATAGGCTATTCGAACGAATTGTTAGAGGACACAAGGGCTTTGGCGGAGATTTGGGATATGTATGGAAGTACCATAAAAGAAGGCCAAAACACCTAATTTGCAGGGAGGTTTTGGGAAGGCGCTGTTAGAAGTAAAAAAGATTTCAAACGTAGTTAGCCGGAACAATATCAATTAAAATAAAACCAAATCAATGCTCCCCCGCTAACCGCCATTAGCAGAAAAGTAATGATGCCTAATGAGTTTGATAAAATCCCGTTTACGTTATCTCCCATTATCTTTTTATTGTTACAGATAAGTAAAATAATAACTATTAAAACGGGAGCGGTTAACCCATAAAGAATTGCAGTATAAATTAGCGCTTGAATAGGACTGATACCGATATAGTGGATAAGCAACCCTATAATAAGCGAAACAGCAATTACCGCGTAAAATGGTTTTGCTTCTTTATATTTTTTATCAAGTCCTTGCTCCCACTGAAAAGTTTCAGCCATTGCATAAGAAAGTGAGCCTGCTAAAACCGGTATAGCTAAAAAACCTGTTCCTAATATACCGAGCGAAAAAAGCAAATAGGAAAAATTTCCTGCAAGTGGCTTTAAAGCGAGGGCAGCCTGATCTACTGTGTCTATTTGCCTTATTCCGGCATTGTATAAAACCGTACCACTTGTAAGAATTATAAAATACATAATTAAGTTAGAATAAAACATACCATAGCCAATATCTGTACGCATATTTCGCATTACCTTTTTATCGACGACAAATCCTGTCTCCTTCTTTTTTATATCCTCAACTTCCATTGATGTTTGCCAAATAAAAAGATAAGGTGAAATGGTTGTTCCTAAAATTGCGACCAAAATATTTAAGTAATTTTTACTAAGTTCAAATTTCGGAAGAAAGGAAAATTTCAATGCGTTTGACCAATCAGTCTGCACTACAAGCGGAACTATCATATAAACAAGAAGAATAAGACACAGATACTTCATAATTGAAGCAATTCTTTTATAAGGCCAAAAGATAATAGATGGAATTAATAATGCAGTAAAAAGAATACTGAAAGCAAATGGTGGGATCGCCGGAACAAGAAGATTTGCCACTGCTCCCATGCCTGCGATATCAGCACCAATATTTAAAACGATAGCTGGAAAACTAAAGATAAGCATGATATATAAAATCGACTTGCTATAATTTTTTTTAATTGCGCTTGCAAGCCCCTCACCTGTAATCAAACCGATTCTTGCACACATCTCCTGTATAGAAGCCATTAATGGAAAAGTAATGAGAGCAGTCCAAAGCGTCATTAACCCAAAAGCAGCACCTGCCTGAGAATAGGTTGCTATTCCAGATGGATCATCATCACTGCTTCCGGTAATTAAACCAGGCCCAAGTACCTTCCATGTTTTTTTTACTTTTTTTGCTGCTCTGTGAATTAAATTCATTTTCTTATCCCTCTATTAATTTTTAGTTATGGTAAATAAATATTTTCCTCTTATTGTTTATCTTTTAATTTTTTATGAATGACGGGAAGTATAACGGCAACAATAAGTATTAAGCAGATGATACTATTTGTTTTCATATAAATTGTGGGGTCTTCATTTTTATGAAAGAACCAATACGCATTAAATACTAAAACAACAAAAGCAAAGAATAATAATAATATTTTGAATTAGTTTTTTCACTACAAAAACGATTATAGGTCAGCAGTTGTTAATGGAGTAATTATTTTTCTTTTGACTTTCTATTTTGGTAAAAACTAATGAAACTTGTCAAGGATGCAATTCCTGCAAGAATCAGTAGCGCAATGCCCCAAGCACCTGTAATCACATTTGTGAAATACAACACAACAATTACTGCTGAAAAAATAAGATGCCCAATTCTATGAGAAGCACTCAATTTTATTTTCATACTTTTTTAGATAAGGTGACGGTAGTTGTTATAAATAAAAACGCCTCTTAGCGAGGCGTTCCTTTCAATAATTACTTATGGATTACATCTCGCTGCACAGCTTGGCCGTTTTACGGCAATCAGCAGCGCACTTCTTACCTTCTTCACCCGTGCACTTATCGCACTCAGTTGCGCACTTCTCGCACATTTTAGCGCACTCTGCGCACACACTCTTAACATCTTTAGCATCTGCGGTCATTGCTTTCTTTGTTTTCTCGCAAGCAGCAATACACTCCTTACAGGCTTTTGTGCAGGCCTTGTCCTTCGTGCATGCTTTTTCACAACTCTTACATGAAGCAATGCAAGCATCGCATGCTGCAATACATTCTTTGAATTTGTCGTTGCTTAATGCACTTTTTACCGTGCCTTTTTCGGTTGCCGATGGCATCTTTGCGGCCATTGTTATAAATCCAATCGCAGCGAATAATAAAATTAATTTTTTCATGGTTTTTGTTTTAAAGGTTATAATTATTGTTTGGGCAAATGTTTGTTTTTTTCGCTCTTGCAAATATGATAATTGTCATTACAATGACTGCTATTAATCAGTCATGCGTAGCGCGCATAAGCTCCCCTAAAATACGGATTCGTTGTTAGAAGAAAAAACCCCTGATAAATGCTTATTTATCAGGGGTTTGTAATAGTCGCCGATATCAACAGCTATTGACAGGCATTGGTAGGTATTGAGGTCCCCAGCATAGGCTATTCGAACGAATTGTTAGAGGATACAAAGGCTTTGGCGGAGATTTGGGACATGTATGGAAGCACCATAAAAGAAGATCAAAATCCGGAATAAGGCGTTGTTATGTGCTGCCTTTCTCATTCTCGTTAAGTTACGCTGTCGCTAATTTTTTGAAACTGCAAAAGATAAAATTCTGAATTGTGTCGAACGGTGTCTTGTGGTCAACCGTTATACACTTTACTTTTTCAAAAAACTTTTTCAGTCGGTCGGTCATTGTCGTTTCCGAATACTGTTTGATTTCTATTCCGCTACATTTTTTTGGTCCTTGCTCCGAAAATGTCCCGATTACTAAAACACCTGTCGGCTTAATACTCTTTTGAATAGTGTCAATGTAACTTGTGATTTCTTGTTCTTGTGTCAAGAAATGAAACGCTGCTCTGTCGTGCCAGAAGTCGTATTGCTCGGTCGGTTTGAATGTCGCTGCGTCTGCAACTATCCATTTTACTTTTGTCGCACGGTCGCCAAGTCGTTGCTTTGCTCTATCAAGTGAAGCGACTGAAATGTCAAGAACTGTGAGGTCTGTGTAACCTAAGTCGAGTAAATGGTCAACTAAAAAACTGTCGCCACCACCGATGTCAATAATTTTTGCAGTTTTCGGAATGTTGAACTGTTTTAAAAAGTCCAGCGAAGTTGTCGGGGTCGGCTGATACCAACTTACATCTTTAAGGTCTTTGGTCTGATATATGTTTTCCCAATGTTTTTTTCTGTCTAAATGTTCCATTTTTTGTTGCCCGTTTATGTTAGCACTTTAAACTCCCCTAAAATTAGGATTATTTGTTAGAAGAAAAAACCCTTGATAAATGAGTATCTATCAAGGGTTTGTATCACTTGCCGATATCAACAGCTATTGACAGGCATTGGTAGGTATTGAGGTCCCGAGCGGATTCGAACCGCTGTAGCAGCTTTTGCAGAGCTGAGCCTAGCCACTCGGCCACAGGACCTTTTGGAGTTATAAGTGATGAGATATGAGTGATAAACTTTCATCAAACAGCTCATTTTCTTAGAACGGACTGTAAAAATACTGCTTTTTTTGAATAAAGACCTAATAAAATCAATTTTTGGTCCAAATATCGGGGACCAAAATTTCTGAAAATAGCATTATCGAATGCTGTATAGATACTCCATAGATAAAGGATAGATAGAGCATAGATAGTGTATTGAAACAGGTATTACATAAACCGGGTTTTCACCCCCCCATTTTTATGCTTTTTGGGCAAAACGGTCCCCGGGGACCAGCTCACAAAGCTCCCCTAAAACTCGGGCGCCTTTTTTATGCCTTTGTCTCTTAAAAGCCAGCAAATGGCGAAATAGTTTTGCAAAAGCCCTCAAAAAAAGCTAAATTCGATAAAGAATGAAGTTCTCCACCAAAATACTTAAGGAAATTAAATCTCTACTTAAAATTAAGTCGAGTGGAACTGAAATGACCAACATTCGCAAAACCTACGTTGAAGAAAAGCTTAAAATGCTTAACGAGTTTATTGGGTCTAATCAAAAGTAATTCGTACAAAGTTTTAATATTCTTGTTTAATAACGAACATTTAGTCTAAAAAACTTCTTCCCTTACTTTTTTCCTTGATGAAAAAAGTAAGCAAAAAAATCAAGACGATAGAAGGCATTGCGGCGGTAGCCGCACCGTTTCAAAAAACAGGCCCAATTTCGGCTGCGCCAAAACCGGAGTCCCACCCTGTTTTTTGTTCACTATGCTGCCTATCGTCTTCTCCCTCCGATTTAAGATAGTGCATAATTAAATGATTCGAGAATTCTTCTCAGAACAGGACCCGTTTATTGGAATGTGGTTTTAGGAATAAACAACTACAATGACAATCTCACAACAAGGAAAAAGTTGGACGAAAGGTTTCGGGACTAAATGTTAACTCGAAAGATGAACCCCTGCACAGCACCATGCCTGCCTCTGATCCTTTTAGATCCGCCTCATCTGTGTAATCCGCGTTCCCATATGGGGAGCTTATCGAACCAGCTCTAAATTCTGAGCGAAGCGAAGACATAAACTCTCTAATATTTCCGTATTTTTATGGCAGATGTTCAAAAAACAAAAAAGCCTTTTTTTATTTTTCATGATCTGTACATTTCTTGTAAATGCTCAAGAACCTGTAATGGATGGTCCGCAAAAAGAATGGCGCTTAAAACTACGCAGCACTGTTGAACTGCGAACCTGGAAACTCAGCACCAAAGCCGAAAAAACAGAAGAGCCTTTAATGGGCGCCACCATTTTACTTTTAAAAGGAAAAACCGTTATTCAAAAAAGTGCCACCAACGTTAGCGGCGAATTTGAAATGTTAGTGCCCGCTAACGATGAATTCATTTTAGAAGTATCTTATGCAGGATGCAACACCAAACGTTTTTTTGTTTCAACACTCGGCGTGCCCGCTGATGTGAGTAAGGAAAGTTATTTTAAACCTTCGTTCAGCATCGGCGGATTTGTAATGGCAAAGCCTTTTCCGGGAATAGATTATTCGGGCCTGCAACAAACACTTGTAAAAGTTGTTTACGAACATAAACTCCGCAATTTCGACGATGATGAAAGTTATACTGAAGTTGGTTTGGGAATTGTTTCAAAAATTGCAGATGCAGAGAACATTCTCATCGAAAAATTCTGTTCCACCAACCGCGCCGGCGATGCCGCTCTTGTAAAACCGGATTGTCCGCTCGCTAAAAAATTATATAACGAAGCCATTGCACTGATACCCGGTGAACAATATCCTGTTGTTCAATTAGCAAAAGTTGGAGACTGTTTAAAAGCTAAAGAAGAAGAAGCAAAAAAAGCTGCCGATGAAGCCGCTGCAAAACTAGCAAAACAAGAAGCCGCAAAGGCCGAACAACAAGCTGCTAAAGAAAAAGCAGAAGCCGATAAATTAGCAAAGGCTAACGAAAAAGCGGCAGCCGATAAAGTAAAAGCAGAAAAAGCCGCCGCTAAAAAAGCAGAGGCTGATAAGGCCGCCAAAGAAAAAGCAGAAGCCGATAAACTGGCAAAGGCCGCTCAAAAGTCTAAAGCCAAAGAGCCCGCCAAAGCCGAACCCGTTAAAGAAAAACCACCAATAGAAAATACCAAAGAAACAAATACACACCAGGGTGCAACCAGCGAGAACGAAACTGAGTATACTATGGGTAAACACGATGCCAAGAAAAAAGTACCTCAGCCACTCGGACAAAATAAATACAAAGAAGCTCTTAATAAAGCTGAAGGCTACTTTAAAATGAAACGATACAGCGAAGCAAAACCGGCTTACGAAGAAGTTCTGAAAATAAAACCGGATGATGCCTACTCAAAAAATAAACTGGCAGAAATAGAAAAACTATTGAATAAATAAATCAAGCTCATGAAAAAAATACACCTTACCTTGTTTTTGTCGCTCATGCTTTTGGCATTCACAATGCCTGCACAGGATGCTAAATCGAAAGAAGCCGCCGATAAAAAAGCGAAACAAAAAGCCGGCATGGCCGCCTCTAAAGCCGAAGACGAAGCTGCCATGAAAGCAGAAGCTGAAAAGGAAAAAGAACACCGTAGAAAACAAGAGGAAGGAAGAAAAAGATCTGAGGCCGAAGATGAGGCTGCCATGAAAGCCGATGCCGAAAAGAAAAAAGAACATGAACGCAAACAAGCCGAAGGTTTAAAGAAGTCGCAGGAAGAAGATGAAGCCGCGATGAAAAAAGAAGCCGAAGAAGAAAAAGCCAGAAGAGCAGAGCGCGATAAAGAGCGGGCCGAAAAAAAAGAGAAACAAAAAGCAGCCGAAGCCGCAAACAAAGCAGAAGAAGCTGCGCAATTCAGAAAAGAAATTGACGAAATGGATGCCAAAGAAGCAGAGCGCGAAAAGAAACGTGCCGAAGCACGACACCAAGAGGTTATGGAAGATATGAAAACTGCTCAACCTAAAACTACCACTCCAAAACCTATTGGCGCCGATGATCAGTATAAGAAAAAAATAAAACAGGCTGATGATCTTTTTAAAATGAAACGTTATGCCGAAGCAAAACCCGTTTACGAAGAAGCACTCAGCTTAAAAGAAAAAGATCCGTATTGCACTGCAAAATTAGCGGAGATAGAAAAACTACAGAAAAAATAATTAAAGTTAAGGGTTCTCTTCGTGCCTCGTCATTGCGAGGAGGCCGACGAAGCGATCTTTCTAGATCAGATTGCTTCGCTAACGCTCGCAATGACGAACCAGTTAAAAATAATTTATGAAAAAATATTTCCTATTCGTACTGATTTCAGTTTGTAGTTTCGCCTATTCGCAAAATGTAAAAACTACATTAACCTATTTGGTTCATAAACCCGCGCACTTACATAAACATAGTCCGGTTTTAATTGTGATGCATGGCTATGGCAGTAACGAAACCGATCTTATGCCGTTTTCGAAAGAGGTGGCAAAAGATTTTCTGATCTTTTCTTTACAAGCCCCGCAAACTCTTAAACAAGGCGGCTATTGCTGGTTCGACATTGACCGAAGCGGCGGAATAAAAAAATGCAATTATCAGCAACTCGGGATCTCTAAAGCACAGGTTCTTTCTTTTATCAGCAATGCCTGCGCTGCGTATAAAGCGGATAGTACCAATGTTTTTTTGCTGGGATTTTCACAAGGCGGCTCCATGGCTTACGATATTGCCATTTCAGTGCCTCAAAAAATAAAAGGCTTCGTTTCGTTAAGCGGATTATTTGTTGAAGATTCAAAAAATATTAAAACCGATTGGCAAAAAGTTGGCAAACTAAAAATGTTCATTGGTCACGGCACAACCGATGATCTTATTACGCTTAGCGATGCGCAAAAAAACGCCGAGTTCTTTAAAAGTAAAAAGGCAGAATACCTAACATTCTCAACTTACCCTATCGCACATTCTATTCATCCCGACGAAGCAAAAGATGTTTTGAATTGGTTAGAGAATAATAAAAAATGATTTTTTAGAGGCTAGTTCGGCATCCCGACTCGTCGGGACACTACTCGTTAAGTTCACTATAACAGGAAGGCTAATGGCCCTGATTGCTTAAGATTTAAAATCCGCAGAAGTTAGAGGCAATGGAACACGGTTCGCCGTTAGCGAAACACAGATTGAATGGATTTAAAAGGATTAGAGGCAAGCTTTTTTAACAGATTGCTTCGCTATCGCTCGCAATGACGCGGTGAAATATAAGAACTTTGTTTGGAGTAATACCCGCATCAGCATTGGCGAAACGTTGACTGTCTAATAGCATGCGAAAACTTCAAAATAGCACAAACATTGTAGAAGGTTTTGGGCACACACAAAATTGCATGCTTAATCTGCAAATAGCACGATCATTGTCGGAGGGTTGACGCTAGGCAGAATAGTGAACGAAAAACAGGGTGGGGTCATCCGTTTTCGCAAAGCGAAAATGGGGCCTGTTTTTCGGAACGGTGCGGCTACCCTACCTACCGGCAGGCAGGCGCCGCAATTCCTTCTAGCGTCAAGAGCTTTTTGATTACTTTTTGGCGATCCAAAAAGTGATAAGAAGTATAAAATGAAAAATAGCTCTTTATATCTACAAGAGCTTTTTAAAAGACCTATTCGCAAATGTTCGCCAAAGGCCATCTGTGTTCCATTACCATAACCTTTCTTGAAACTTACCCACGTAAAGAAATAAAAATGCCGACCTTTTGAGCCGGCATTTTACATTCTATATTTAAAAAGATCTTAAACTCTTATTCCGATCAACAACACATCATCTACCTGCTCTAAATTACCTTTCCAGGATTCAAAAGCGTCGTTCAAACTTTTCTTCTGGTCATCCATTGGTTTTTCACAATTGCTCAACAATATATCTTCAAGTTGTTTGTATTTGAATTTTTTTCCTTTTGGTCCGCCAAACTGATCCGGTAAACCGTCAGTTAACATATATACTACATCTCCTTTTTTAAGATCTACAGTATGTAAAGTAAATGGTTCTTTTTCTTTTGGTGATTTTCCAACCGGCATTTTATCGGCAGGACAAGAAATAAGGTCTTTATCGCGGGCAATATAAAAACTGTTGTTCGCCGCAGCATAATCTAATTTGTTGTTGGTAAAATCAAAGGCAGCTAATATACAATCCATACCATCTTTTGATTCTTCTTCACTTCCCTCAGGATTCAAAGAAGCAATGATCTCTTCACGAATATGATCTAATATTTCGTTTGGTTTAGAAATGCTTTTTTCGATGATCGACTCGTTCAGGTAAGAGATGTTAAGCATACTCATGAACGCTCCCGGTACACCGTGACCTGTACAATCTGCAGTACACAAGTAAAATTTTTCGACTTTGCTCTCAGGGTGTTTATGCGAAGTAGCATAATAAAAGTCTCCGCTAACGATATCCTTAGGTTTGTAAAGGATAAAGAATTTTTTGTCTGTACTTGATTCCATAGCCTAAATTTATACTTTTTTTGTTAATTTCTCCAAATTTCGTGTAAAATATTTTTTTGTAGACTTTAAAGTCAAATATAAATCAATAAATCTGCTGTTTTAGTCCAGGAAAAAAGAATTGAAATGAAAGATCAATCTTCTGAAGTTATTTCCTTCGCCGGAGCTGTTTCAGCTTTTTTACCGCCAAACACAAATTTGAAACTGAAATTCAACACCATGTTATTTCCTCTGTTAAAAGTGTAGGTAATGAATTGAGGGTTTAAAGTGGTTCGTTTTACAGCAGGAACCAGTGAGTTACTCCATCGAAAACAAAAGATCACATTCCTTGAAATATTATAATCAGCTTCTGCCAGTAAACTTACATCTGTATAATTAAAATTGCTGCTGTTTTTAGACAATAAAGTATTGGTTTGATCCACAACTGTATTATGTACCATTCTTCCAACCGAAAATCCCATACCAAGGTCAACTCTGTTCACCGGTTTTTGTCGTTTTGTAAATCGAACCTGCCGTTTAATTAATAATGGGATCTCTACATAATCAAAAGCAATTTTATAGTATCCGTTGTTGGCAGAATCAGGTCTTTGCAAAGCCCCTTTTTGAATAAAGGTCAATTCAAATTGAAAGGTACTTTTTTCGGAGATCTTCGTACAAACCAGTGCGCCCGCTGTAAAGCCCAGTTTATGAAAATGGCGTCCATCGCGGGTTGGCATACCGTTTATTCCGGTAGCAACAAGTCCGGTTGTAAACCCTGCCCTGAATTGCTGCGCCTGTATTATTTCGGTAAGAAACAGGGCAACAGTTACAAAAAACAATTTTATTTTCATTTGTGAATGTTCGATCAATGCTCTGCAAAATTATGCTAAAAAACCATCAAAGCATCTTCTTTAACAATAATAATACAGGATAGTGCACATATAGAAAGCTTTCGTACATTAGTAATATGCTGTATTACCTTATTCGTTTACTTTTTCGCCTTAGCAACCGCGTGTTCTTTAAAACACTGCAGGTAAAAGGCGTTGAAAATATTCCTGAAAAAGGTCCGCTCTTTATTGTGGCCAACCACCCCAGTGCCTTTATGGACCCCATTGTAATTGCTACAACAAGCAAACGACCGCTTTATCTCATTGCCAAAGGCGCTATTTTTCAAAGCAAATTCTCTAAGTGGTTCCTTCCTAAATTCAATGTGATTCCAATATACCGAGCCGACGAAACACCCGGACAAGGAACAAAGAACAAGGATGTATTTAAACAATGTTACTCGCACCTTGCAAAAGGCGGAGCCATTTTAATTTTTCCGGAAGGTGTATCCCTTACCGAACGAAAGATCAAAAAAATTCAGAGCGGTACAGCGCGAATTTGTTTTGGTGCAGAAGCAGAAAATGATTTTAAACTGAATATTAAGATCGTTGCCGCAGGTTTAAATTATTCTGACCCGCATAAATTTCACAGTGATCTTTTCATAAATATTGATAAGCCCATTCTGGTTTCTGATTATTATGAATTGTATAAACAAGATTCCTTTAAGGCCGCGCATGCATTAACCGATGAGATCCGAAAACGCCTGGAAGCCACAGTGGTGGCAATACAAGACGCTGACCTGGATAAATTGGTTGCGAACATTGAACTCATTTACAAATCGCAATTACTGAAAGATTTTGGTCATTCTCCAAAAGAAATGGAAGACGGTTTTAAAACCACAAAAGCCATCAGCGATTCGGTTCATTATTTTCAGGAACATCAGCCTGAGCGCGTTGAAAAAATAAAGAACGAAATTAATTCCTATTTAGATACGCTGGACCACTTATCCTTAGATGATGGTTTAATTAAGGGGGTGAGTAAAAAACGTCCTGTTTTCAAAGCGTTTTCCTCTTTCCTTTATTTAGTTATAGGATTCCCGCTTTTTGTTTTTGGGTTTTTAAACAACTATCTGCCCTTCCGAATTCCTTTCTGGGCTTCGCGACTGATCAGTAAGCGTCAGGAATTTTTTGGTTCTATTGCACTTACCATGGGAACTTTTACTTTTTTGATCTTTTACTCTTTGCAGATCTGGCTGGTGGATGAATTTACTCACGACTGGCGCGTAGTATTGGCTTATGCCTTGCTATTGCCGATCTCAGGACTATTCGCCTTCTCCTACAAAAAACGGTTCACTACCATTCGTGGAGGCTGGATGGTGTTTTCGCTCTTCTACAAAAAAACAAGTTTAATAACTTCACTCATCACAAAACGTCAGTTAATAGTTGACGAACTTGAAAAAGGAAAGAATGAATTCTGGTTTCAACATAAAGCTGAACAAAGTGCTTCTTAAAAATTCACTACCTTTGTTCTCTATCGTTTGATGAAAAAACAATTCTACATACTTGCACTTCTGTTCATCTCAAGAACCATTTTTGCACAGCTGGATGTTTCCACAGCAAAATGGAAATCGAAAGTGATCATTGATGGCAAGCCCGATGAATGGAGCCTTCCGCTGGGTTTTTATAATACTGAAACTAAATTATTTTTTGCAGTGGCCAACGATAGCAATAATCTTTACCTCTGTTTTCAGAGCAACGACGAGGGCAATCAGGTAAAAATAAATGTGGCCGGGATGAGTGTTAGCTTAAGCTCGAAAGGAAAACACAGATGCAATGCTACCATTAATTTTCCGCTCACAGATAAAAAATCGCGCTTTGCAGAAGACGATCTTATTGCTGAGAAAAAACCTGACATGGCAAGCTTAAAGAACACATTTATATTACAGAACTCCAATATGGATATAAGCGGTTTTGCAAGTCAAAAAGGTGTTATCCCGATCAACGACAGCTCAGGAATTAATGCTGCCATTAACTGGAATCAAAATTTCATCATGACCTACGAATTGCGTTTACCGCTGAAAGAATTGTTTGGTAAAGATTACAAATTACAGGACCTTACTAAAACAATTTCCATTGAAGTAGAAGTGAACGCTGTTACCGAACCACAAACCGGCGGCGTAGACGGTTCTCAAGCAGCCATCAACTCAACCGGTGTTGGTGCTGTTGGAATGACGCAAGGAATGCCCGGAACCGGAACGCTTCGGAAAGAAAGAAAACCACTTTTTGATAAGAACAGATTCAAAGAAAAGTTTTTTCTTTGCCAAAAACCCGAAGCAAAAAAACAGTTCTAGTTTCCAATAAAAACACATTTAAAGCCTTTGCCTGGCCTTATTTTCAGGCAAGTTTGAACCAGTGAAATTGCCTGGTTTATAACCCCTTTGAACAGAGCTATTTACAACTTTCTTCGATCGTTCTAGCAAGTCATCTTTTTTTGCTCAACCCTGTGAAACTAGTTTAAAAATTATTATTTTTGAAATCACCCTGAACATTTTTACTATTAGGTACTGCGCAAAATTAATAGCAAAAAAACAGGCCCTTTTTAGATTTATAAACTCATAAACATAAACAAAGCAACTTGAAACCTACAGACATTAAAGACCCTGAATATTTCCACAAGGTTGTGGATTGTCAGCATGCTTGCCCGGCACACACACCGGTACCCGAGTACATTCGCTTAATTGCTGAAGAAAAATATACTGAGGCGTATATGATCAACTGGGACTCTAACGTTTTCCCTGGTGTATTAGGTCGTACCTGCGATCGCCCTTGTGAACCTGCTTGCCGTCGCGGCCGTATTGAAAAAGAACCGGTTGCTATTTGCCGATTAAAGCGTGTTGCTGCCGACAATAAAGGTGATGTAAAAAAACACATGCCTCAAGGTCCTTTTACCCCGAACGGTAAAAAAATTGCTTTGGTTGGTGCAGGTCCTGCTTCATTAACTGTTGCGCGCGACCTTGCTCCGTTAGGTTACGAATTACATTTATTTGACGAACAAAAATTAGGCGGCGGTTTCATGCGCAGCCAAATTCCTTCTTTCCGTTTACCTGAAAAAGTTTTAAATGAAGAGGTAAATTTTATTTTGGATCTTGGAATTCACACACACTTTAATCATTACGTAAAAAGTTTAAAAGAAGTTTTAGCAAATGGTTACGATGCCGTGTTCGTTGGTTCAGGTGCGCCAAAAGGTCGCGACCTTGAGATCCCGGGTCGTCAAGAAGCTGCTGCAAATATTCACATTGGTATTAACTGGCTGGCAAATGTTGCTTTTGAGCACACACAAAAGATCGGTAAAAAAGTAATTGTATTAGGTGGTGGTAATACTGCCATGGATTGCTGCCGTACGGCTCGCCGCTTAGGTGGCGATCAGGTTAAGGTTGTGGTGCGTTCTCCATTTGCCGAAATGAAAGCTTCGCCCTGGGAAAAAGAAGACGCTGCACACGAAGATATTCCTATCATTGATAATCACGTTCCAAAAACATTTGTTGTTGAGAACGGAAAATTAATCGGCATGACCTTTGAAAAAGTTCAGGCTGTTTACGAAGGCGGAAAACGTAAATTAGTTCCTATCGGCGGCGAAGATGTTTTTATTGAAGCTGACGATGTATTGATCGCCGTTGGACAGGAAAACAGTTTCCCATGGATAGAGCGCGACCTTGGTGTTGAGTTTGATAAATGGGAAATGCCAATAGTTGACGAAAAAACATTTCAGTCAAAAAATCCTAAAGTATTCTTTGGTGGTGATGCTGCATGGGGACCAAAGAACGTTATTACTGCAGTAGCTCACGGTCACCAGGCTGCTATTTCAATTGATATCGCTTGCAACAACAAAGATCTTGTAAATGATCGTCCGGCGCCGATGGTGAATCTGGTCTCTCAGAAAATGGGAATTCACGAGTGGGCTTATGATAGTCAGGTTGCTGTTGATGTTCGTTATGTTGTTCCGCAGGCTGACAAAAAAGTTACGCTTGCCGACCGTAAAAAAGAAGTTGAATTGGGCTTCAATCTTCCAACCGGATTTAAAGAAGCACAGCGTTGTTTAAATTGTGATATCCAAACTGTTTTTACAACCAGTAAATGTATCGAGTGCGATGCCTGTATGGATATTTGTCCTACCTCTTGTATTACCTTCACCGATAATGGTGAAGAAGCAGATCTGCGTACCCGATTAAAAGCACCGGCAAATATTTTAACTCAAGATCTATATGTTTCCGAGGCATTGCCAACAAAGCGCGTGATGATAAAAGACGAGAACGTTTGTTTACACTGCGGTCTTTGTGCAGAGCGCTGCCCAACTGCAGCCTGGGATATGGACAAATTCTTTTATAATGTTACTAAAGCCTCAAAAACATGTCATTAAGCAAAAATAAAATAAACGATTTTGTAGTAAGATTTGCAAACGTGAACGGTACCGGTTCGGCCAGCGCCAACTTTCTTTTTACCAAAGCCATTTTTAGAATGGGTATTCCGGTAACGCCAAAAAATATTTTCCCTTCGAACATTCAAGGATTACCAACCTGGTATGAAGTGCGTGTTAGCGAAAAAGGATATTTAGGTCGCCGCGAAGGAATAGATCTTTTGGTTGCCGTGAATCCACAGAGTATGCTTAACGATGTTAAAAGTGTAAGAACAGGCGGGTATTTTTTATACGATAGTTCTAAACCTTTACATTCGGAATACATTCGTAAAGACATTAATTATATTGGCATTCCTTTAATGCATTTATGTAACGAAGCTTATACCGATGCACGTCAGCGACAATTATTCAAGAACATTATTTATGTTGGCGCTTTGGCGGCATTATTGGACATTGAATTTAATGTGCTTGAAGATCTGCTTGCAGAACAATTCAAAGGAAAAGAAAAATTAATTCCGGCTAACGTTAAAGCTTTGAAACTAGGTGTGGATTATATTCATGCCAACTTCTCATATCCATTAGAATTTCGCGTTGAGCGTCGTAATCTGATCAAAGATAAGATCATGATGGAAGGAAACGCTGCTTGCGGATTAGGTGCAGTATATGCCGGTGCAACGGTTGCGGCCTGGTATCCAATTACACCTTCCACATCGGTGGTAGAAGCATTCATGGATTATGCAGCGGAGTTTCGTGTAGATGAAGCCACAGGGAAAAATAATTTCGCCATTGTTCAGGCAGAAGATGAATTATCGGCAATAGGAATGGTTATTGGTGCCAACTGGAATGGCGCACGTTCGTTCACCGCAACAAGCGGCCCGGGTGTTTCGTTAATGAATGAATTCTTAGGCCTTGCGTATTTTGCCGAGATCCCGACTGTACTGGTAGATGTGCAACGTACAGGCCCTTCAACAGGAATGCCAACCCGTACGCAACAATCGGATATCATGGAAGCAGCTTATGCTTCGCACGGAGACACAAAACACGTTCTGTTATTTCCAAGCACGCCTAAAGAATGTTTCGACTCTATGTTAGATGCGTTCGATCTTGCCGAAGGATTACAAACGCCTGTAATTGTAATGACAGATCTTGATCTTGGAATGAACGATCACGTTTCTCCTCCATTATCATTTGATGATAAACGCGATTACAAAAGAGGAAAAGTTTTAGATGCAGCAGCACTTGAAAAAATTGAAAAATTCGGAAGATATTTAGACGTAGACAAGGATGGCATTACGTATCGAACACTTCCGGGAACGCATCCTTCAAAAGGGTCTTTCTTTACCAGAGGAACTTCGCGCGATGAGTATGCTACGTATACAGAAGACAGTGCAGCCTATCAGCGTAACATGGATCGCTTGATCACAAAATGGAATACAGCGAAAACCATGGTGCCTGCTCCGCAATTGTATCAAAAGAAAAATGAATCTAAAATAGGTCTGTTCTTTTTTGGAACATCGCAATATTCTGCCGAAGAAGCAATGGATACTTTAAAATCAGAAAAGATCTCTGTTGATGCCATTCGTTTAAAGTCATTCCCATTCAGTAAAGAGGTTGTTGATTTTATTAACTCTCATGACAAAGTATTTGTGATCGAACAAAATCGCGATGCCCAAATGAGAAGCCTATTAATGATCGAGATGGATGCTGATCCTAAAAAATTAGTTTCGGTTTTAAATTATGATGGATTGCCAATTACAGCGCACAACATTCTTACACAAGTAAAAAATAATTTAGGAACAAAAGCAACATCCTCTAAAGCTACTGTAGTAAAAGTTGCGGCAAGCAAAAAAAGAGTGCCTGCAAAAAAGGCCGCTAAAAAAGCGCCGGCAGTTAAAAAGAATAGTAAGAAAAAAACTATAGTTAAGAAAAAGATCGCTAAACCTGCCTCGAAGTTACGCAAGAAAATTATTGCTAAACCTATTCGTAAAGTTTCTAAGAAGAAGGTGAAAAAGATCGCATCAAAAAAAAGAAAGACAATTTTAAGAAAATAACCTTAAGTGTTAAGTTATAAGAGATAAGTGATGAGTGTTTTAAAAGATAAAAGTTTTCAGTTTCCTTTAAGGATCGTTAGCCTTAGTAATTCTTTAGTTCAAGAAAGGAAAGAATACGTTTTAAGCAAACAACTTTTACGTTCAGGAACTTCGGTGGGAGCTAATATTCGCGAAGCTCAAAACGCTCAAAGTAAATCAGATTTTATCCATAAATTATCCATTTCACAAAAAGAGTGTGATGAAGCAATGTATTGGTTAGAACTTTTAACTCAATCTGGTTACATTTCAAAAACTGAATTTAATTCAATTCACTCGGACGCTAACGAACTTCTTAAAATGCTTAGAAGCTCCATAATTACAACAAAGAAAAATAACATGGTAAGAGAAGATTCTCCTGCCTACATCAATGAACTCATTAATAATAGCACCACTTATAACTCATAACTTATAACTCATATCTAAACATGACCTACGTTCGTCCCAAATTTCGCCACCCTGAATTGCCTAAAAATAAATTAGGTTACTCTGTTGATTATTATGAAGGTGCGCTTTCTACACTATGTGCAGGCTGCGGACACGATTCCATTTCTGCCGGAATTATTCAGGCTGCATATGAAATGAATGTTGAGCCGCACAAACTTGCCAAACTTTCGGGTATTGGCTGTTCGTCAAAAACACCGGCTTACTTTTTAAGTAACTCACATGGTTTTAACTCTGTTCATGGTCGCATGCCTTCGGTTGCAACCGGCGCTAACTTAGCCAATAAAGATCTGATCTATTTTGGTGTTTCCGGCGACGGCGATTCGGCAAGTATCGGTATGGGTCAGTTTGTGCATGTTATTCGAAGAGGCTTGAACATGACCTACATTGTTATGAATAACGGTTGTTACGGTTTAACAAAAGGACAGGATTCAGCAACAGCTGATCAGGGTTCAAAAAATAAAACAGGGCATGTTAATTTATTTGAAGGAATTGATCTTGCCAGTTTAGCCATTGAGTTAGGCGCAACATTTGTAGCACAAAGTTTTTCGGGCGATAAAAAACAATTGGTTCCTTTGATCAAAGCAGCAATGAATCATCCCGGATTTGCGTTCATTAACGTTATTTCTCCTTGCGTTACTTTTAATAATAACATGGGCTCTACAAAATCTTACGATTATGTTCGCCAACACGTAGAAGCAACTGCAACCATGGATTTTGTTCCTGAAATGCAAGAGATCAGCGTTCAATACGATAAAGGAAGTCAGAAGTCGGTAACCATGCACGATGGTTCCATCATTCAATTGCATAAACTGGCTGAAGAGTGGGATCCATTGGACAGACAATCTGCAGTAAACGCCGTTATCAACGCAAAAGCTAAGAACGAGATTTTAACAGGATTGTTATACGTGAATCCGGATGCACACGATCTGCATCACGTGATCAAAACATCTGACCGACCTTTGAATACATTAACTAAAAAAGATCTTTGTCCGGGTAATGCCGCATTAGCAGATATTAATGCTGAGTTGAGGTAATTTGTTGTGAGGTTGAAAGCAAACAATTAATCGCTACAGAATTTTTTTAGGTTCTCTTTGGCTTCAAGGCTTCCCAACAAGGAAGCCTTTTTCCATTCTTCACAGGCTTCTTTGTCGGCCCCCAGTGCTTTTTTGCAAATACCGCGGTTTACGAACGCATCGGCATCTTTTGAATTGTATTTAATGTATACGTTGTAATACTTTAAAGCATCTTCAAATTGCTTAGCATCAAAATAAATATTGCCGAGGTTAAAATACGGACTTGCATTAGTAGAATCTAGTTTTATGGCGCGGTTGTAATCTTTTTTAGCGGCATCAATTTCTTCGAGATTGTATCTGGCATTACCTCTTCCATAATAAAAATCTGTATTCATACTATCGAGTTTTATCGCTGAACTATAACTGTCAATTGCCTCTCTGAAATAGCGGCTTCCATCCTGTGCGTTGCCCAATTGAAAATAAATATACGGATCGTCGGGATTGATCTTCTTTGCCAGCTCCAGATCTGCAATAGCGGCTACATAATTATCAGTATCGGCATAACACTCTGATCGCGATAATAAGGCATCCACATCTTTAGCATCGAGTTCCAGCATTTTTGTAAAATCATTTATCGCTGCTTTCTTCTTATTTAAAGCGCTGTACAAATTACCACGATTGTAAAAACCCATGCTGTTCTTAGGATCTGCCTCAATTGCTTTAGTATAATAAATAAGTGCGGTGGCAGTATCTTTTAGGCCTTCGTTAGCTTTTGCGACTTCAATGTAAGCACTTGCATTTTTTGGATCGATGCTAATTACTTTATTAGCGTACTTTATGGCTTGCTTAAAATTATTTTTAGAATTATTCAAATAAGACAAAGAGTAAGCCGCTCCCAAAAACGTACTATCTAATTGCAATGCCGTTTCATAACTCTTCATGGCACCTGCAGTATCTTTCATGTTCTCTAATATGGAACCTTTGGAATAGTGATTGTCAGGGTCTTTTGGTCCGCGCTTTAAACACAAATTAATATATTTTATCGCTGCAGCAAATTGCTCTTTTTCTTCGTACAGTTTCGCGATGTTGCTTAAAGGCTTGTAGTCATTTGAATCTAAGGCAATGGCTCTGTTGTAATTTTTGAATGCAGAGCTGCTGTCTTTCAGGTTTTCGAAAGTAATGCCCAATAAATTATAATAGGCCGGCTTTTTTGGATCAAGCTCAATGGCTTTTGTAAGATCTTTTTTTGCCTCGTTGCTTTTTGAAAGATAAAGATCGCATTTGGCGCGGCAAAAATACGCTTCGGCATCGGTTGACTTTGCACTAATAGCTGAATTGAATTCCTTAAGGGCAAGATCGTACTTTCCCTGATCTAATAATTTCTTACCGTTCTCTAAAGAGTTTACTTGCTTCTGGGCCAAACCCGAAAGCATCATAAACATAGATATCAAAAAGGTAAGTTGCCTCATAATTCGAATCCTAAAAATATGATTTTATTATGAGTTTTTAAAGGAGATTTATTAAGAGTTTAGGGGGTTGGCTGCAGTTTCACGCAGATTTTCACAGATTGAGGCGCAGATTTCACGCAGATTCATTTTTAATCGTCTTTCTGCGTAAATCTGCATTTTCATCCGCGTGAAATCTGCGTGAAATAATAAAGAGTTTAGCCTTATACATTTGCCGGCTTGTACTCCTTAAGGTCCTTGATCCTCTCAAAAACACTCTCATCAATCATTGTTACTGTTTTATCAATTGGTCTGACATAAGGTTTAGCAAAAGAGAAAAGTCCCGTACTTGAATTATAAATAGTGCCTTTATAATTTGGTTTAACATCATTTAGGGCAAGTAGGGCATTATAGGCCAGGCCGGTATTGCCCGCTTTTTGCAAAAGCCAGTTCAAGGGAATGTCAGATAAACCTTCATCGGGGTAACCGCCACCTACATTGGAGTGTACCCCCGAGAACCAGCGCTGCTCCAATACCTGAGGCGTAGTTCTGTTATTTGCATTTTTACTTTTTTCCCAAAGTGTTGGTGCAAATGTTTTACGTTTTTCGTCAATAGCCAAAGCATGGTATGCATGGTCAATTAAACTACTAAGGTTGTATCGTGAAAACAATACTTTGCTTTGTTGCGGTACTGAAACCATTTTAATGGCAAGCCCAAAGCTCCCACCGTATCCCAAACACCAATGAATTTTATGGCCGGTTCATGACAATATTTTTTTCTGAACTCAACAACCTCCGGCGAATCAGGTCGTAAATTTTTATTGCGGTACAATGCATAAGCCTGGTCGATCAGACGCAGATCGTTATTAATTAAAATTCCGCATTTGCGTATCAAACCTGCCACGCTCCTTGTCGTGTAAGCCCCACGGCTAAATCCAAACAAAAAGATCTCGTCGCCAATCTCATAATTCCAAATAATGAATTTATAGGCGTCGATAATATTGTCATCAATTCCTTCTCCGGTGCCGGCACTAAAAGCACGTTGCAAAAAATTTCCTTCCGCCCCTACTCCTTCATCGTAATATTTAATTTGGGTGATGCCATTAGCGTCTTTCTTTAAAATATAATCAAAGATCTTTTGCACATTTGTTCTTACTGTCTTTCCCTCAAATTGGGTGTTGGGTTTGTTCCAGGTGCCATCGCTGCAAGTTATGATCCGTTTCATCTTTAATTTTGTTTCAGTACTAAAATAAACATTTATTCCGAAAATAGCCGGGCTCAATTATTAAGCCCATAAAGCTTATCTTTACGAAATAATGAAACTATTTAAAAATCTGGTCGAAGCTGTTACCAATTGCTTGAAGCAAATAATGCTCGACAACAAATATTCTGATAAAGTACTTGAAAAAACATTCAAGCAAAACCCACAATGGGGTTCGCGCGACCGCCGGTTCATTGCCGAATCGGTTTACGATATCACCAGGCATTTCCGCTACCTATCGTTCATTGCGGGCAGCGAAAAAAACATGACCCTTATTTTTGCAGCTTACCTTTGTGAAAAAAATATTGCTTTACCCGATTGGGCAGATTATCAAACGCTGAATACTACTTTATTTGAGCAAAAGAAAAAAGAAATAAATTCTCTGGCCGTTACTTTATCTTACCCGGATTGGCTTTGGCAATTGTGCGAAAAAGAATTAGGTAAGGATATTTGGGAAAAAGAAGCGAAGATCTTGAATGAACAAGCTAAAGTAGTATTACGTTGCAACACTTTGAAAATAAAAAAAGTTGAGCTGGAAAAAAAATTAAACGATGCGGCCTTAGAAGTTGAAACGGTAAACGGTTTTAACGATGCGCTCATTTTAAAAAAACGTCAGAATGTTTTTTCGTCGCCTTTATTTAAAGACGGTTTTTTTGAAGTTCAGGATGCAGGATCGCAATTGATCTCAGAATTTTTAAACCCTTTGCCCGGACAAAAAGTCATTGATGCCTGCGCGGGTGGCGGCGGAAAAAGCTTACACCTTGCCGCACTCATGCAAAACAAAGGTAAGATCATTGCCATGGATGTGGAACAATGGAAATTAGATAATTTAAAAAAACGTGCCAAGCGTGCAGGCGCCTTTAATATTGAGCCAAGATTAATTGATGCTTCGACATCACGACCTGTCGTGACAGCAAGCATCCCAAAAACTATAAAAGCACTCGAAAAAAGTGCCGACCGTTTATTGCTTGATGTGCCTTGCAGCGGATTGGGTGTTATTAAACGTAATCCGGATACAAAATGGAAGTTGACAGAAGAGGTTATTGAAAAAACCAAAAGTTTACAATACTCCATCTTGAATGATTATTCTACAATGTTAAAAAGCGGCGGGCAAATGGTATACTCTACCTGCAGTATTTTACCAAGCGAAAACCAGGGACAGGTTCGGCGGTTTTTAAAAGAGCATGATGATTTTGAGTTGATCGAAGAAAAAAGCATTCTGCCGAGTTTAGGTTTCGATGGTTTTTACATGGCATTAATTAAAAAGAACCCTTCGGCATCCCGATAGCTATCGGGACAGGATAACAAGAACCTTTACATTCTAAATAATTTTCATTAATTTAACCTTATTAAAATAAACACCATGAAAAAACTACTCTCTATTCTCTTTGTTTTTGCAAGCTTAAGTTTTTTTGCTCAAAACAAAACTGTTGTTGAAAATGTAAATGCAGCAACTTTTAAAAAATACATTGACGCCAAAAAAGGCGAACTGATCGATCTGCGAACGAACGATGAATTGAAAAACAAAGGAATGATAAAAGGCGCTAAACAAATTGATTTTTTAGCGAAGGATGCCGAAGAACTAATTACAAAGCTTGATCATAATAAAACATACCTCATTTATTGTGCCGGTGGCGGCCGCAGCGGCGATTGTGCTGCCTTAATGGAGAAACAAGGCTTCTCTCATGTTGTAAATCTCGAAAAAGGAATTGAAGGCTGGAAGAAAGAAGGCCTGGAAGTTGTTACACCTAAGTAATTTTCATTACAAAAATTACCCTACAAAAAAACCTGCTTAGAAATAGGCAGGTTTTTTATTTTAATAATTGTTAAGCGTCATTACGAACGCAACGCAGTGGAGTGAAGCAATCTTTTTTTACAAACTAGATTGCTTCTTTCCATTTTGCTTGTTTCGCAAAACTCCTCGCAATGACGGGCAATAAATCAATCGATTGGCTCGGTAGCAGTTTCTTTGCCTCTCCAGCTTTTCCATAAACTCACTATTTGTTTTCTGAAAATAAAGGCGATCAAAACATAGGGCACAGCCATTAAATACAGTATGCCTGTATTAAGGTTTTTGGCCATTGAGTTTGGGTCGCTGTTTAAATTAGTAGCAGCTGCCTGTTTACACATGGCACACTGCGCTTCTAATTGATTAGAAAAAAGAAAAATCAGTAGAAAAAATAAAAAAAATATAGTAACTCTTCTCGTCATCCTGAGCTTGCCGAAGGACTATTGCTCGAACTTTTTGTAATCTGCCGGAACTGCTAATTTAGCATCGTCGATAGCTTCTTTGCTCATTCTAATTACCTCTAAACGGGTAACTATCTTGTTATCGCTGATCTGTTTTTCTTCAGATAAAACAGGCATTGAACCGGCAGGAAGATCTTTGATCTGATTGAAATAAATACTTTGTTTGTCTTTACGATTCCAAAGTTTTACCAATGGAACAAAGAAATCATATTTACCTGTAGCGATCCAATAACTGATGCTGGTGTTCTCTTCAGTATTCTTAACAATATATTCCTGACACTTTAAACCTTGAATGGTTTTTGTGTTTTTTGTTTTAACAGTTTCGCAAACGCCCTTAATGATAGGTGCAGTTTCGCTTTTGTGCTCGCCCCATACTTTACGGCGAGGGTTAACAAACTTTATGGTATTTGCAGCCAAGTCAAAAACAAAACTTCCTTCAACAGTTGCTGATTTTTTACCGAACTGGTCAAGTTTTACGTTTTTTTCCTTCACCATGTATACGTTTGTAGTTGTATCTTTGGTAGTGTAGTATTTAAACTCAACTGATCCACCAAAAGATTGTGCTTTAAACATTACCGGAAGTGCAATGGCAAGTAATAGAATGTTAATTTTACGCATAAGTTTATTTTTATAGGTTACTAAATTATGTATTTTTAATCAACCCGCAAAAATATAGCCTAAGAAAAAGGCTGCATGTAATGAATTTCGAAAAAAATACAGGAAACTGGGGCGAAGAACAGGCAATTGCCTACCTAAAAGGGCAGAATTATAGCATTTTGGCTACAAATTGGAGGTTTAAACACAAAGAAATTGATATTATTGCCAGGTTCAAAGACCTTATTGTGTTTGTAGAGGTTAAAACCCGCTCAAGCGAGGAGTATGGCGAGCCAGAGACCTTTGTGTCGCCCCAAAAACAGCGCTTTATCATTACCGCAGCCAATCAATACCTTATAGAGAAAGAACTGGAACTGGAGGCCCGTTTCGACATCATTTCGATACTTATACATAATGGTAAAGTGATCCTTAAACACCTGCCCGAAGCCTTTTACCCTATTGCAAAGTAGCCCTTTTAGCGTACATTTGTAGAATGGCTTACTCTTCCGATAAAAAATTCAATAAATCAGGCTCTTCCGATAAAAAAAGAGGCTCTTCTGAGAAGTTCTCAAGGGGCAAAAAAGAAGGCGATCGACCTTTTAAATCAAGGGATTCTTCAGTGAAACCTGAACGTAAACGCTTTGAGGGTAAAGAAGAAGGTTCGGAATCGAAAGATCGCCCGTTTAAAAGAACAGAAGAACGTTCGAGTAAAAGTTTTAGCAGACGCGATAGCGGTGGCGAACGCAAATCTTCGTTCGGTAAACCAAAACGTGATGGCGATTTTAAAAAAACCTATCCTAAAAAAGACGGTCCGAAAGGCGGTAAAGAAGGTCCATATAAAAAACGCGATGGCGACTCGGAAGAAAAACCACGTTACGACAGAACAAAAAGAAGCAGCGATGGTCCAAAAAAACCATATCCTAAAAAGGATGGCCCGTATAAAAAACGTGATAGCGATTCAGAAGAAAAACCACGTTACGACAGAACAAAAAGAAGCAGCGATGGCCCTAAAAAACCATATCCTAAAAAGGATGGTCCTTACAAAAAAAGAGATTCGGAAAGAAGCGATGATGGTTTTAAAAAACCGTATGTAAAAAGAGAAGAAGGTTCAGAATACAAAAGCGATAAACGCGATTTTAATAAACCCAGTTTTGATTCAAAAAAGAAAGATGACAAAAGAGAAGACGGAAAACCGAAATTCAGAAAGTCGAAAAGGAGTTTCGAAAAAAACGACAATGACACTGAACACAAATCTTATAAAGACAACAACGATTCGGAAAATAAATACAGAGGCGAGAATTCATCTCACAAAAAATTTATTCCTAAAACAGACGAAAAACTAATTGAAAAGGAATTTGATGGCTTAGTTCGCCTCAACAAATACCTTTCTAATGCCGGAATATGCTCTCGTCGCGAGGCCGACGAGCTTATAAAAGCAGGAACGGTGACAGTTAACGGAGTAGTAGTTACCGAAATGGGCTACAAGGTAAAATCGAGCGACACTATTAATTACGCCGGTGCGCGACTAAAGAACGAACGCAAGGTTTACATCCTATTAAATAAACCTAAAGATTACATTACCACTACCGACGATCCGCGCGAGCGTCACACGGTGATGGAATTAATTGCCGATGCCTGTAAAGAACGCGTTTATCCGGTAGGAAGATTAGACCGTAATACAGTTGGTTTGCTGTTGTTCACCAACGACGGTGAAATGGCAACAAAATTAATGCACCCGAAATTTGAAATAAAAAAAGTGTATCAGGTAAGTTTGGATAAGAACATTAAACCTGATGATTTTGAAAAACTGGAAGCCGGTATTGAACTCGAAGATGGTTTTATTAAACCCGATGAAGTTTCTTTTATTACCGATAGCAAACGCGAGATCGGAATTGAAATTCACAGTGGTAAGAACAGAATTGTTCGACGAATGTTCGAACATTTAGGTTATGTAGTCGTGAAGCTCGACAGAGTTGCCTATGCCGGCTTAACCAAAAAAGATCTGCAAAGAGGCAGGTGGCGTTTTTTAACGCCAAAAGAAGTATCTTTTTTAAAGATGATTGGATAATTTGTAATTTAGCATAACTCTTTAAACGTATTTTTTATGTGTGGAATTGTAGGATATTTAGGAACCCGTGAAGTTTACCCGATCTTAATTAAAGGGTTGCGTCGTTTGGAATACCGCGGCTATGACAGCGCCGGTGTTGCCATGATCAATGGCTCAGGCCACCTGAATGTTTACAAGCGAAAGGGGAAAGTATCTGACCTTGAAAATTTTGCAACCGGAAACGATACCACCGGAACCATTGGTATTGGGCACACGCGCTGGGCCACGCACGGCGAACCAAATGATGTTAACTCTCACCCGCATTATTCTCAAAGTAAGAACATTGTTTTAATTCACAATGGTATTATTGAGAACTATGCTTCCATAAAAGAAGGATTAAAAAAACGCGGGCATACTTTTGAATCTCAAACCGACACAGAAGTATTGGTTCATTTAATTGAAGAAATTAAGCAGCACGATAACATGAAATTAGGCCACGCTGTTTTAGCGGCCCTTAATCAGGTTATTGGTGCCTACGCCATTGTGGTAATGGATAAAAATGATCCTACAACTTTAGTAGCTGCAAAAAAAGGAAGTCCGATGGTAATTGGAATTGGCGAGAATGAATTTTTCATCGCGTCAGATGCATCGCCAATTGTTGAGTTCACAAAAAACGTAGTGTATCTCGAAGATGAGCAAGTTGCTATTTTACGCAGAGGCGAAGATCTAAAGATCAGAAGTTTAAAAGATAAGGAAGTAACGCCATACGTTCAGCAACTTACCATTGAATTAGAAAATATTGAAAAAGGTGGTTACGATCACTTCATGCTTAAAGAAATTTACGAGCAGCCGCGTTCTGTTAAAGACAGCATGCGCGGAAGATTAAATGCCGAAAAAGGCATTGTTTCTCTTGGCGGAATTGTTGAACACGAAGCAAAATTTAAAAATGCAAAGCGCATTATTTTCATTGCCTGCGGCACATCGTGGCACGCCGGTTTAGTTGGCGAATATTTATTTGAAGAGTTTGCGCGCATTCCTGTTGAAGTAGAATATGCTTCAGAATTCCGTTACCGCAATCCTGTAATTTATCCCGATGATCTAATAATTGCCATTTCACAAAGCGGCGAAACAGCAGATACCTTAGCGGCAATAGAACTTGCCAAATCAAAAGGCGCAACAATTATTGGTGTTTGTAATGTGGTGGGTTCATCTATTGCGCGCGCAACACATGCAGGTTCGTACACGCATGCAGGGCCGGAAATTGGAGTGGCTTCAACAAAAGCATTTACGGCTCAGGTAACAGTTTTAACTTTAATGGCGCTGCATGTTGCTCGTATCAAAGGCACATTGCCCGAAAGTCGTTTCCGCCAGTTGTTATATGAACTGGAATCGATACCAACAAAAATTGAGCAAGCCTTAAAATTAAATGCAGAAATAAAAGACATAGCTTTTAAATTTAAAGATTCAACTAACGCGCTTTATTTAGGAAGAGGTTTTACTTTTCCTGTGGCCTTAGAAGGCGCTTTAAAATTAAAAGAGATCTCGTACATACACGCCGAAGGTTATCCTGCAGCAGAAATGAAACACGGACCCATTGCTTTAATTGACGAAGAAATGCCGGTGTTTGTAATTGCCACCAAAGGCCCTAACTACGAAAAAGTAGTAAGCAACATTCAGGAAGTGAAAGCCCGGAAAGGAAAAGTTATTGCGGTTGTAACAGCCGGCGATAAAGAAGTGAAAGGCACGGCAGACCATACCATTGAAATTCCGGAAACTGATGAATCGTTAGTGCCGCTTGTTTCAGTTATTCCGTGGCAACTTTTATCGTACCACATTGCTGTAATGCGCGGCTGTAATGTTGATCAGCCCCGTAACCTTGCTAAAAGTGTTACGGTAGAGTAATTTTTTGGGTGGGATTACCTCCTGGTTTTTATTAATTCGCAAGCATTATACTTAATAAAAGTAAAGCCAAGTTTAATGAGAAAACCCTTTTTCAAATATTTAATTCTGCTTGCGTTTATTGCTTTGTTGAGCACCTGCAAAAAATATCCTGAGGACACGTTTCTTTCATTTACCACTTCTAACCATCGGCTTGAAGGAGAATGGCAAATTGAAAAATTAGAAATAAACGGTGAAAATGTTGAATCCAAATACAACGACAGCCTGGCTCCTCTGGCTCTGAAGGATTACCGGTTTTGGTTTAAATTTAATCAGAAAATTTATTCGAATTTAAAAGAAACAGCGCCATTATTTTTAATAAATAAATCTGAAAAAAGAATATCCATTGCAGCAGACGATACCGAAGTTTGTGGGTGCAATTTTGCTCTAACAACCAAGAAGAGAGAAATATTTATTGGCACGCCTCCTCTCTATTATATCCCGGGGAAAGATCCAATAGGTTTTAAAATTTTCAGCCATGTATTTTCTTATTATCCACTTTGGGAAATAAGATCTTTACATAACAAAGTCTTAATCATTGAACAGACTGTAAATAACGTAAAGCAAAAAATTTATTTCAAAAAAATCGCAAGAAATTAAAATAGTATGAATAATCAACTTGTTTTTAAGAAAAGTCTTCTTTCATTTTTATTCAGTACAATTTGTTTATTTACTCTGCTTGGGCAGACTGCGGAGATTGATCACCACAAAAAATACTGGTATTATAAATCACGTTTTAATAATGATTTTGTAAGTATAGGAACTAGTTCGGGCCAAAGAGTGTTACGGTAGAGTAATTAGTTCGGAGTTCGTTTTAGGAGTTCGTGGATTTTTTCCTACTCTTTAAATACGTTCCCAAAACCGGCAGCGCTGTTAGCACGATCAAACTCACAAAAATATAGCCC
>JANYIQ010000297.1 GCA_025362575.1 Bacteroidia bacterium | reverse complement strand
TGCAAAAGAATACTTTGACTGGTACGGTGTGATAAATTAACCTGATGATTGTATAAATCCACAATGTTTAAATAATTCGCTGCGACCGTGTCGCCTGAATGAGCAATGGCTCTCGCACGGTTTACGATTGCCAGTTCAGTTAATTCTTTTACTTCGGTTTTATCGGTGATACCAAAAGAAGCCGCTAATTTTTCAAGCGACACTTTGTTGTGTTTCACTTGAGAAATTAGATTTGATTCAACCACCTGTGTAAAAGCAAATGATTGTTTCGGCAATGCTTTTATTTTAATGGCGTAGCTCAATTTTAAATTCCTTATGTATGAAATATGCTGTTGTTCCTACGATTAATGCACTTGCAATGATTTTTAAACCAACAAAGCGTTTCTTTTTAGTTTGCAGGTTGCCGTTCAAGTCAATTTTCAATTCTCGTATCGGTGGCATTTGATATTCATTGCTGAATACTAATCCCTGCGGATTGATTTTATCTATTTTGATAAAATCCATTTTGTGAAATAAATTGTGTCGTTGAAAATCTATTCCGGTTATGATGTCTGAATGTTCAGCTTGTTTGCGGAGCGTAGTGTCTTTCAGATACACCAGTACCCGTACAGGCTTTTCAATGTATTCCTTTTTAATCTCCACCACCTTGTAAGGCTTTGCTACAAACACCGTATCAGGTACACGATTATTTTCAGCAAGTTGTTTTGCTTTCTCCAAGCAGGGCTTAAAAGCAACCCGAAATTCATTTTGGCTGATTTTAAGAAACAAGGGGTATATCGGAAAAATATTTATTCCGGCATATAAAGATGAACCTGCCGAATGGGTAGAAGGATTGCATGAAAGCATAATTGAAGACAATCTTTTTTATGAGGTGCAAGATATTTTATTGGGTAGGAAGAAAAAAAATCAGCCAAATAAATATTCCACCGTAAGAGATGAATTACCGTTAAGAGGTTTTTTAGGTTGTCCTAAATGCGGAAGAAATTTAACTGGTTCTGCTTCTCGTGGGAGAAGGGGAGATAGATTTTTCTATTACCATTGCAGTAATGGATGCAAGGAAAGAAGGAAAGCCGAAGATATAAACGATTTGGTGTTAAATATGATGCTGAAATTTAAGTCTAATCCGCAGTCATTAGATTTATATGCCGATGGTCTTAAAAAGCGTTTAAAGACCGTAAACGGAGAAAACAGGTCGGAATCGGAAAGAGTGTCAAAAGATATTGATAAGAACAAACAGAGGCTTAAAAACGCACAAGTTCTAATGTTGGACGGTGAGATTAACCCAACCGAATACAAAGAGATGAAAATTAAACTGGAAGATGATTTAACGAGATTATCAGCCGAAGAAGTGAAAATTAAAAACAACAATGGCAATTACGAAAAACATATTGACGTTTGTGTTTGGATATTGAAAAACCTCGACAAATACTATGATATAGCGGATACCCCGACCAAACAACGAATTGTTGGTTCGATGTTCGATGAAAAGCTCGTTTTTGAAAAAAACAAATGTCGAACCACTTTAATTAATGATGTAGCAGTCCAAATATGCCGTAAAGAGAGGGCTTCCAAAGGGGGTGAAAAAGGAAAGCACACCTTTTCTGATGTGCTTTCCTGTCAAGTGGTACCTCCAGGAATCGAACCAGGGATTCCGCAGGGAATCGAAATAGCCTTCTTCCTAAAAAAATATACATAATCCTCCGCTTTTTCTGCCCGCCCTTAGCGAATGGTACCTGCCCGAATGTACCATTCGTTACAGGCCGGCTCTTCGCCAAAAACACGCATTGCATATCTTCTTAATATTATTAACTATATCTATATGATAATGAGTTATATAGATATATATTTGCATGAATTTTAAATTAAAATACTTGTATTATAATTGATAATTTATTATCTTTGTATAGGAGGAGTATAACCATGACAAGCCTGAACGAGCTTAAAAAGCATTTAAAAAAAGGAAGAGTTTATCGAAGGAATGAATTAACGGAATGGTCAAAATCTGTTGACAGACACCTCGATGAATTATTGAAAGAAGGAGTTTTAGAAAAACTCTCTCAGGGATTGTATTACGTTCCGCAGAATTCCGTATTTGGAAAAGTTCCACCCAATGAAGATGTTTTAGTGCGCAGCTTTTTAAAAGACGATCGGTTTCTTCTTGTTTCACCAAATTTTTATAACAGTCTAGGGGTTGGCACAACTCAGCTTTATAATAAAAAAGTTGTTTATAATCATAAACGTCATGGCAAGTTTAAATTAGGAAACAGAGATTTTGAATTTCAATTGAAACACCATTTTCCTTCAAAAATGACAGAAGAATTTTTGTTGGTGGATCTCGCAAACAATTTAGATAACTTAGCCGAAGATCGCGATAAAGTATTGAATAAATTACTTGCTAAAGCATCTCAAATGCCTTTTCAAAAATTGAAACGTGTTGTTATGGAATATGGAAATGCTAAGACCAAGAAAATACTAAAGTCACTTATGATCAATAATACACCACTAGCAAATGCCTGATTATTTACACGATCATAAGGATTTTGCTTCTCTGATCAACATTCTTGCAAATGAAAAGAATATTGAACCCGGATTAATTGAAAAGGATTACTGGATCATGCATGTTTTGTATGGATTAAAAAAACAAGGATTTCAATTTGAGTTAAAAGGTGGAACGTCTTTGTCTAAAGGATATAAATTGATCCATAGGTTTTCTGAGGATATTGACATTCATATTAAACCAGACAAAAAGTTTGACATTAATGAAAACCCGAAGAATACCAGCAAAAACAACGCAGCGAAACGCAAAATGTTTTATGATTCGCTTGCAACTGAAATAAAAATACCGGGTATAATTTCAATAGTTAGAGATACTGCTTTTGATGATGAAATTAATTATCGAAGCGGAGGTATTAGATTGCATTACGAAAACAAGGTTGATAAAGTTGGGGCAATGAAAGAAGGAATACTGTTGGAAGTGGGATTTGACGATGTTACACCAAATAAAACCATTACCATAAGTTCTTGGGCATATGATAAAGCTCTCGAATCGAAAGTAGAAATTATTGACAATAGAGCATTGGATATTATATGCTACCATCCCGGCTATACATTAGTAGAAAAATTACAAACGATCGCAACTAAGTTTCGTAATGAGCAAACTGAGACCAAAGAAAAAAAAGGCGTGAACTTTATGCGTCAATACTATGATGTATATTGTCTCTTAGATTCGAAAGATGTGTTAGAATTCATTGGCACACCGGAATATTTAAAGCATAAAGAAAAGAGATTTCCTTCGGTTGATCTTGAAATCCCTATTCATAAAAACAAGGCTTTCTTATTATCCTCTCCTGAAATACGTGCTAATTTTACTGCAAGATATAAAACAACGGCTGCTTTGTATTATCAGGGTCAGCCTCCTTTTGACAAGTTAATTGAACGGATTGGGAAGCACATTAAAAAATTGTAAACCTAATTGTATTATTTTTATTTCGTATTAATTCGAGTCACACTAAAAACGAGCTTGCCGGTTTCTAATGTTTTAAACTCCACTCCCGCATTTTATACTCTTTAGGTGCCATTTTTCGAAAAAGATATTTGCTGTAAACCACCATTGGTATGCCGGCTGCAATACAAGCTGCCACCGCCGGAAAAGTTTGTGCGCCGCCCGAAATTGGCAATACCACTGTTGGCACAATGATCAAATCCATACCCGAAATCTCGAGTATTGAAGCGGTTTTATAAACATGGCGTGTGTTTTTTTTAGAATAGAACAAAGATGAGATCTGATCGCCATGCAAAACAAAAGTGCTATCGTATTTTAATTTATTTTTTGTTTCAGGATCCAGATCGTATTCAAATTTTGAAAGGTAAATGCTGTCGCCGTTAAAACCTTCTACCAGGCAATTATTGTATTTTGTGGTATCTGAATTTAACTGCAACGAGATGAGTGCGCCCGAACTGATCTTTACTTGTTTTTTGTCTTTTTTTAAATAAGCCGTTTTTGTTTTTATTCTATTGGATGCAGTGAGGGCTGAACTGAATTTTTTAGGCACATAAACCTGAGTGCCTTTGTTTGTGTTGGCATACCGCGTTATTTTGCCTTTGTTATTATAAAGTATTTTTAGGCCAAAAGGTGTTTCTTTAAAGGCTGCCAGTTTTCTTTTTTTAGAATACTCCATTGTTCTATTGGCGCTTAACTCATCTTTGGCATAATAAGTGATCGACTTTAAATTACCGTTTTTGTAATATTTTTTAGAGGTACCAACACCAAGTCTGTTTTTAATAACAATTGAATCTGCCAAAGCTTTTCGTTTATCGAGTTCCGTTTTTACAGCAACAAAGGTCTCAACCTTATACCAGGTAGAATCTTTGATTTGTCCCGACGGAAAATAATGTATGCGTTGAAGGGTATCGGCGTTTTTATAATTTACACTAAGTTTTGTTTTTCCGTTTTTATATTTAACAATGGTATCATTATTTAATTGCGCATATGAAACACCTGATAGGAGCAGGAGCAGGTAAAAAATATGTTTCAAATAGTGCATAGATCTAAAGATATGAATATTGCAAATAGCTAAGCAACCTGTAAACCCGAGTTTTAAACGCGGTGGTGTTTATTTATGTAATTTTGGTGGAGCCAATAAAAAAGCCGCTGTATTTCTACAACGGCTTTTAATTTATTTTTCTTTGAACAGATCCAGAGGTTTATTGCGTAAACTCTGGATGTGAAACACTAAAGGCAAAGCCTTAAGTGTTTCATCACATCATACCACCCATGCCGCCCATATCAGGACCGCCAGGCATACCGCCTTGTTTCTCTTCTTTTTTCTCAGCTAATACGCAATCGGTAGTTAACAACATCGCTGCAACTGAAGCTGCGTTCTCTAAAGCGATACGGCTTACTTTAGTAGGATCAATAACACCTGCTTTTAATAAGTTCTCATATACCTCAGTACGTGCGTTAAACCCGTAATCGTCTTTACCTTCTTTTACTTTTTGTACTACAATGCTTCCTTCGATTCCGCAATTCGCACAAATTTGACGAAGTGGTTCTTCAATAGCACGTTTTACAATTTGTATTCCGGTATTTTCG
>JANYIQ010000265.1 GCA_025362575.1 Bacteroidia bacterium | reverse complement strand
ACCGGGCTACGCTCAACCACCGGGCTACGCTCAACCACCGGGCTACGCTCAACCACCGTGTTGCGCTCCGGTGCCTGAGCGTAGCCGAAGGCACAGTGAAGCAAACCGAAGGCACAATGAAGCAAGGCACGGCTTTATTTTTTTTCATTTTCTAAAATTTTTGTAATGTGTGCTATTTGTGCATTCAGCCAAATTATGAAGGTCATCGAAGGTGCCATTTATCAATGCTTCTTTTTTCTTCCTACTCCATCCTTGTACTTGCTTTTCTCTGTTAAACGCTACATCTATTCTTTGGTATTCTTCAAAATACACAAGGTTAACGGGCAGTCGTTTTTTGGTGTGGTTGGCGCCTTCACCAGCATTATGCTGCTCCAAACGCAATTCAAGATTGTTGGTACTGCCTGTATAATAGCTGCTGTCAGCACATTCTAATATGTACATCCATCCTTTCATAATAATTCAGCAATTCCTTTTAAAATCTCAGCACTTTCTTTATCCAAGTTTTTCATTTCTTCTAAAATCTCGTTTGGTGAGCGTAGTCGAACCGCTTCTTTTTTATTTGGGTTTTTGGCACTTAGGTCGTAGGTAGTTTGGTCTATTTTCTTTACATCTATGCTCCAAGAGTTTTCGCTTTCGGCAGTCCCTTCGGCTCCGCTCAGGGCAAGTTTTTGTAGTTTTATAAAGTCAGCCAAATCTTTTTCGTTCAGGGCATTGGTCTTGCCAAGGTTTCTATCTAAGTTCAGTTGGTAAAACCAAACCTTTTTAGTTGAAGAACCTTTTTCAAAAAACAATACCACCGTTTTTACTCCTGCACCTGTAAACGTGCCACCGGGCAAATCCAACACAGTATGCAGGTTGCAGTTTTCCAATAATAGTTTTCGCAAACTCACAGAGGCATTATCGGTATTACTCAAAAAAGTGTTTTTAATTACCACACCTGCTTTGCCGCCTGCTTTCATAATTTTAATAAAGTGCTGCAAAAACAAACTGGCGGTTTCGCCAGTTTTAATCGGGAAGTTTTGTTGCACTTCGGCTCTTTCTTTTCCGCCAAATGGTGGGTTGGCAAGCACAATATCATAACGGTCTTTCTCCTGTATGTCGGCAAGGTTTTCGGCAAGTGTGTTGGTATGCACAATGTTTGGAGCTTCCACACCGTGCAAAATCATATTCATTGTGCCAATGATGTAAGCCAATGATTTTTTCTCTTTGCCGTAAAATGTTTTTTTCTGTAAGGTGGCTACATCAGCGGTCGTCAATTTTTTGCTGTGCTTTAAATATTCAAATGCTTCCACCAAGAAACCTGCTGAACCAACTGCACCGTCATAAATTTTGTTTCCTATTTCGGGGGCTACCACTTTTACAATGGTTTTAATCAAAGGTCGTGGCGTATAATATTCTCCACCGTTACGCCCTGCGTTACCCATATTTTTAATCTTGTCCTCATACAAGTGGCTCATTTCGTGCTTTTCAACGTGGGTTCTAAAACGCAATTCGTCAATGCGATTTATTACCTCTCTTAAATTGTAACCGCTTTGTATGCGGTTTTTCAGTTCACTGAAAATCTCACCAATTTTATATTCAATCGTGTCGGCACTTTCAGCATCGGCTTTAAACTTTTTGAGGTATGGAAATAATTTAAGGTCAACAAAATCTTTTAGGTCGTCACCTGTCAGGGCTTTGTGGTGGTCAAGTTTGCCGTCTTTGTCCTTGGGTGTTGCCCAAACTGTCCATTGAAATTCTTTTGAAATGATGTTAGTGTAGGTCTTGCCGCTAAGTTCTGCTGCTGTGGCTTTGTCCTTCTCCAAGTCGTCCAAATATTTGAGGAACAAAACCCAAGAAGTCTGCTCCACATAGTCAAGTTCACTGCCACAACCTGCGTCTTTGTGTAGTATGTCGTCTATATTTTTAAAGGTCTGTTCAAACATTTTATATTCTCTTTTATGGGTCGTAAAGGTAAATTATAAAACCCTGTTTCTGTCAAAATTTGCACTCAAATTGTCACCTGTCCACTTGTCTGGTGGTGGGTGGGCTTTGGGTGCGGTTGGGCAAAATTAAATGTGCTGCAATTTGGGTCGGCTTGTGCGGTTGCATTGCAGCTCTTTTAATTTTGCGAAGCGTTGGCAATTTGTCTGTCCGTTTTTAGCACAAATGTTTGTCGTTGCACGGTCGTCCTACCATTACTGCTAACGTATTGCGGCTTGGCGAAGGTGGCGACTTTTACCACAAATGTTGATGCGGAGAACCAAACTTTGATTAACCACAAATGTGTCTGCGGAGCACGAAACCGCCACTTTTGCC
>JANYIQ010000261.1 GCA_025362575.1 Bacteroidia bacterium | reverse complement strand
GCAGTATTCATCAAGCTGGGTTTATGCTACCACAAACGGAATACCAACCTACATTACAGGTCCGTTCTTAGATGGTAATCCTTCACTTGCTTCTTCACAAAATGCGATCTTCAAATTTCCATTGAGTCCTGTTCAAAATACAGGAGCTCCAATAAGCACTACAGGTGGTAACATTGGGGTATTTGTGAACGGTGTTGCCTTTTTTGATTACAGAGACGGTGTTTCCTGGCAAAATTCAAGCGGAAGCTTAAAAGGAGGTCCTTTAGGCGGTATGGGAGATGGTGTATGGAACAGAGATGCAGTTGTTGGAGAAAAATCAGGTTTTGATTGCGCTAAAGGACATCCTGCAATGGGAAATTATCACCATCATCAAAATCCAAGTGCATTTAATTTAGATCTTACTGTTATTTCTACAGTTTGTAATTTATACGTTGCCGATGGTCTATATAAAATTGACAGTACACAGCATTCGCCATTAATTGGTTTTGCTTATGACGGATTTCCTGTTTATGGAGCTTACGGATATAAAAATGTGAATGGAACCGGTGGTATTGTAAGAATGAAATCAAGTTACAGCTTAAGAAGCATTAGCGTAAGAACAACTTATGCAGGCGGCGGAACCGTTACTCCGGGCCCTGCGGTTAGCGGAACTTATCCATTAGGATATTTCAGAGAAGATTATCAGTACAATCCAACTTCAGTTAGCACACCTGATTATCTGGATGATCACAACGGAAGATTTTGTGTAACTCCTGAATATCCTGCAGGTATTTATTGTTATTTTGCTACTGTTGGTTCTAATTGGAATTCGGCTTATCCGTACTTAGTTGGACCAACCTTTTACGGAACAAAAGTGGCTGCAAAAGTAGCTTCTATATCTGAAGCTGTAACAAGCTATACCGCTTCTACTGCAGGAATTTCAACAAATGAATTGAAGAGCATGAATACTACTGTTTTTCCAAACCCAACGAGCGATCTGGTAGCCATTCAAATAAACGACATTACCAGAGAGAATATTAATGTAGAATTGTATGATCTAAGCGGAAAATTGATCCAGAAAACGGTTATTTATCAGGGAAGCACCATTGCCTACTTTGACACCAGAACTCTTTACGCGGGCGAATATCTTGTGAAAATTTCCAACAGCACCGCCTCAGTGAACAAAAAGATAATTGTTTCGAAATAAAATTTGAAATTGAACATAACAAAAAAGCAGGATCAAGGTCCTGCTTTTTTTATTTAATGTTGCTTCAATTTTTATTTGATGAGACCGAGATTTCTCAATTCGGTGCGCATTTGCTCCTGCCCTGTTACCAGAACGGTGTGCATTCCAAGCATTTTTGCACCTTCGCAATTCAGAATGTTATCGTCGAGAAAAAGAGTTTCTTCAGGTTTTAATTTAAGATCGTCTAAGATCATCTGATACGATTCCTTTGAAGGTTTTCTAGCTTTCATTTCGTGAGAACTGTATACTTTCTCAAAAAGACCAAGTGTTTCTTTATATTTTACTTTCCAGACACGGGCATGAATTTCGTTTGTGTTGGAAAAAGCAACGATCTTATGACTTTGTTTCAACTCACTTAAAAGGGTATCAATACCATCGTATTTTCTTAAATACAAGTTACACCAACCCACATCAAATTCTGCATCACTAAGGCTTATATTGAGTTTTTCAGACATTTTTGATCTGAATTCTGCCGGGCTTAATTCAGCGGTTTCAAATTTGTTGTAAACATCATCAAATTTAAAGCGGTGTTTTATGTCTTCGAATTTAGTTCCTGAGGCTGTAGCCCAGTACTGGTAAGTCCTGTCGAAGGACATATCGAAAATTACTTTACCTAAATCAAAAATAATTGCCTTATACATAAATACTAAATTACAAAAAAAGCCGATAATCAAAAAAAACAGGAAACTTTTTAGAGGTTGTAGTAAATTTTAATTTCCTGAAACCCTTACAAATCTAGGAACACAGAGCTAGTAAATTTTCCAAAAAGTGTTCTTATCAAACACAGCCCTTGAACTTTAAGTTTTTACTTATATTTCTTTGCGAATTCGAGTGGAGTGGACCCTGTTCTTTTTTTAAAAAAGCGAACGAAATAAGATGTATCCATATACCCAAGATCCTCTGCAACCCTTGATACCTGGTATTCATAGCGCACCAGTATTCTTTTTGCTTCCAGTAAAATTCGGTCAGAGATAAGATCTCCGGTAGTTTTATTCAAACAACTTTTGCAAATTCTGTTCAAATGTTTCTCGCTCATGTGCATTAAAGCAGCATAATCTTTAGGATATTTTATGGTCACATAATTCAGATCAATTAGTTCTTCGAGTTTTCTTAACTTGCTCAAATAGGTTTTATTCTGATTTTCAATTTTTTTATGCGGTAAATACAAGCGCGACAGGTCAATGTATAAAAGATCGGTGAGCGCACACAATTTCTGGAACTTTAAGGCCGCCTTGCCTTTATACTCTTCAAGGATCTCTTTAAAAACAGTTTCAACTTTTGAGATCTCCTTATTTTTTAAGGTGATGAGCGGCGAATTATGCATTGAAAAATAAAAAGGAAAATCAGATACCTTTCTGGTATTGAAATTAAGGTCGTAAAACTCTTTGGAATGAAAAAAAACGTAACCGTTAATATCCTCAGATAGTTTCCAGGTGTGGATCTGCCCGGGTGTCATTAAAAAAACGCTACCGGGCTTGATGGGGTAATTCAAAAAATCTATTTCGTGTGAACCGCTTCCCTTTGTAAATAGAATGACCAGATAAAAATCGTGTTTATGCGGTGTATTTATAAAATGATGCTCCTTTAAATGCGTTAAAAAATCGTTGACATAAAAATCCTTTGTTTCTTCCAGGTACTTAAAATGTTCGATATTGAATACAGGAAATGCCCTTTGAACCATGCCCAAAATTACAAAACATGTCCCTATAATCCTATTAAATGTGAAATTGGTTATTTTAGATGTGTATTCAAAAACCGACCTTTATACCAATAAATAAAGGCAATATGGAAGTAAATTCAAAAGAAAAATTGATCAGTATCCTGAATCAAAAATGTCCGATTTGTGGAAAAGGACATGTTTACCGCAAACGCAATCATTTTTTTCAGCTTCCTGTGATGAAAGCGAGTTGCGAAGTTTGTCATTATCATTACGACCGGGAGCCCGGATATTTTTTGGGTGCCATGTATGTGAGTTACGGCCTGGCCGTTTTTCAGGGTGTTTTGGCTTTTCTGATCGCTATTTTACTATTTGATGATCTTTCCCCTCTCACACTTTCGCTCATCGTTGTCTCAGTCATCGTAGGATTTTCTTTATGGAATTACAAACTATCACGGGTGATCTGGATGAACATCTTTCCAAATTGAACGTATATCAAACCTGTTACCTTTTTGTGTTTTTATAAGTAATAAAGACTGTATATTGAAGTCGAATAAAAATGCTAAGGTTCTTAAAATATTTAAAATTACTGATAATTTCATTTGCACTAATGAGCCTGAGTTCCTGTGCCATTCATAACAAATTCCCTTATATCTGTTTCTTGCCGGGTTGCGTAAAAAATCAATTGGGCATTACCACTGCCATAAACAAGGGTAAAGTTTTAAAAAAAGAACTTGCGGGCAAACGCAAAAGAAGACAAGTAAAACGCGAAAGTAAAAAAAATAAAACTGAAGGAGGTATTGTTGACAGATCAAGACCACAGGAAACACACGAAGAACGCGACCAACGTAGAAAGGACGAGAAAACAGCAAAGGAAGTTCATGAAAAGCAAGAGCAAAAAACAACAGATTCATTGGCAATAGTAAATGCGGCGAACAAAAAGTATTTAGATCCGCTGGCAGGTGAAAATCAAAAGCCCGTGAAGCCTTCGGGCGGTGACAGTTTAATTATATATTATCCTGTTAACGTCGATGTACTTTCTTTACCGGATAAAGAACGCATCAAAAATTACATTGAGGATATTAGTAAGACAAAATATAATAAGATCAAAATTCAAGGATTCACAGACAATACGGGAGTTTTATCGAAAGAACGTGCTCAGTTAGTTTCCAACTACTTTGAAGAGCTGGGAATTTCGAAAAACAAGCTTTTTATTGAAGATAAAGGCTCCAAAGACCCATATTATGATAATTCTACCGATGACGGCAAACGACTTAACAGAAGAGTTGTAATTACACTGGAATAAAGCCTGAAACAGATAATTGTTACTAAAATTTAGACCAATCTCATCTTTTAAGTGTTAAAATACTGTAACCCTTTGTCTTATTGCTCGTAAACCTAAATGTATAAAAGCGTAAATTCGTAAGATTATAACAACCAAAACAATACGTTCTTTTAGTTAAGTGTTTATTGAAGTAAGATTTATTTAATTTATTAAAGTATATAGAACCCTAATCCCCCGCTAATGGAAAAAATTTACTCGAAACTCATCCATACTTCGAAAGGTCTTAGCAGAACTGCTTTGGCTATGAAGTCGGTTTACCGCAACACTCTTTTCATTATTTTATTGAGTTTACTTATCCCTTCAAAGGGATTTGCATCTCATATAGTGGGTGGTGCCTTAACCTATACCTATAATGGTGCCAATAACTACACCATTATGCTAAAGCTTTATCGCGATTGTTCCGGTGTTGCTTTCCCCGGAACTGCAGCTGTATCTGTATATCAGGCCGACGGGTCTCTTTTTGGGCCGGATAGAAGTTTTACGATGAATGGCGGGGCAATAATTAACATTCCGGCAGTTCTGCCTCCATGTGCTACTTCACCAAGTGTTGTTCCTTGTGTTCAGGAAAGAACTTACACCATCTCCGTTAATTTACCGCCTTCTCCGGGTGGTATGCATTTAGTTTACTCTGTTTGCTGCCGTAACCCAAGTATTTTAAATATCACAACTCCTGCAACTGTAGGTGAAACTTTTTATGCCTTTATTCCTTGTTATTTCAGTCAATGGACAGAGGATTTTACTTTAGCTAACGGAACCACTACTGATGCAGGACCAACTGCATGGACCAGAACTTTAGGTGTAACGCCTCCAACCTCTGCACAAGTAAACAATGGCCAGTTTGAGATCATTGGATCTAATAACGGTTCAATGATATGGTCATCGCAGGTAATTAATATTTCTGCATTTGGGGCGGGTGTAAATTTAAGCGCCAATCTTAGTAAAGCAGGCGCAAACTTCGGTAATAATGATACATTGAAATTATTCTATTCCATTAACTCCGGACCAAAAGTTGCCTGGCCTGTTAACGGCCTCAATACAGGAAACTGGGCGTCACCAAGATTTGCAACTGCTAACGCATTAGTTGGAAACACAATTCAAATATATTTACACGCAAGGTTCAACGCCAACAACAACTCAACAGGTAAAACATTTAATACTGACATGATCAGTGTTTACGATAACACTTTCGTGCAAAATAGCAGTCCGGCCTACTCCGTCCTACCACCCTTATTCGTATGTTCTACTAATACGTTTTCATTGAATCACTCTGCAACAGATGCCGATGGCGACGTTCTAGTATATTCCATGTACACACCTTATAATGATGCGCCGGCACCAACATTCCCAAATAACGTAGCATCCATTCCAACCGTAACCTTTGTGCCGAGCTATTCCGCTAACAGTCCATTTAACTCGCCTGCACCAACTGTAACCTTAAATGCAGGAACCGGAATTTTAAATGGTGTAGCAAACACCAACGGGCAATTTGTATTTGGTGTGAAATGTCAGGAGTTTAGAGGTGGTATATTATTAAGTGAGATGGTAAGAGATTACCAGATGAATACAGTAACATGTCCTCCTTTTGTGCCGGCTGCGCCAATTGCAGGAAGTAACTCACCCTTATGTGTTGGACAAACTTTAAATCTTACAGCTTCTTTTACTGCCGGTGCCACTTATAGCTGGACAGGTCCGGGAGTATTTACATCAACATTGATCAATCCAAGTATTACAAACGTTACCGCTCTTAACGCAGGCACTTATTCTGTCACCGCTTCAGTAGCAGGATGTACAAGCCCTCCTGGCACTGTTGCCGTTGTTGTTAAACCAACACCTGGTTCGCCAACTGCCGGAAGTAACTCACCGTTATGTGTTGGTCAAACCTTAAATTTAACATCAACTTTTACTGCAGGAACAACTTATAACTGGACCGGACCTAACAGTTTTTCTTCAGCACTTCAAAATCCTACATTACCGGGCGTAAGCTTATTGGCGGCAGGAGTTTATTCTGTAACAGGAACCATTGCCGGATGTACAGGAGCAGCCGGAACCGTTAACGTAGTTATCAATGCTCCGCCTGCTGCACCGGTTGCCGCAAGTAACGCACCGTTATGTGCAGGATCAACACTTAACCTAACTGCTTCGCTAATTGCCGGTGCCACCTATAGCTGGACCGGACCAAACGCATTTTCTTCTGCACTTCAAAATCCATCCATTGCCGGAATTACAGCATTAGGTGCGGGTACATATTCTGTTACAGCCTCTGTAGGAGGTTGTGTTGGATCGGCCGGAACAACCAACGTTGTTGTCAGTCCCACACCTGCCGCACCTTTAGCAGGAAGTAACTCGCCATTATGTGAGTTTCAGACCTTGAACTTAACGGCAAGTACCATTGCAGGTGCCACTTATAACTGGACAGGGCCAAATGCATTTACAGCCGCAACACAAAATGCTTCCATACCTTCAATTACAATTTTAGGTGCGGGAGTTTATTCAGTAAATGCAACCGTTGGCGGTTGCGCAGGGCCTTCAGGAACTGTTAACGTTGTGATCAACCCTGCACCAGCTGCTCCTACTGCCGGAAGTAACTCACCGTTATGTGCCGGACAAAATATTAATCTTACCGCATCACCTATTGGAGGAGCTACATATAGTTGGACTGGACCAAACAGTTTTGTTTCCGGTTTACAAAATCCAACAATTGTTGGTGCCAGTACTTTAGCTGCCGGCGTATATTCCGTTACAGCTACCGTAGCCGGTTGTACGGGATCTGCCGGAACAGTAAGTGTAAACGTATTTCCAATTCCAACCCCTCCAACATTAGGAAGTAATTCTCCGGTGTGTGCAGGTCAAACCTTAAGTTTAACTGCGACTACAATTGCGGGTGCAACTTATAACTGGACAGGACCAAACAGTTTTACCTCATTATTACAAAATCCTACCGTAACAAATATGACGGCATTGGAAGCCGGAACTTATTCAGTGCTTGTAACCGTTGCGGGTTGTGGAAGCGCTAATTCAACCATTAACGTTGTAGTTAGTCCAACGCCACCTGCACCAACTGCAGGAAGTAATGCACCAATTTGCGAAGGGCAAACTTTGAACTTAACAGCAAGCAACGTTGCAGGTGCCACATACAGCTGGGTTGGACCGAACAGTTTTACGTCAACAATTCAAAATCCAAATATTCCTGCTACCACAACATTAGCTGCAGGTGTTTATTCTGTAAACGCCACCGTTGGTGGCTGTCCGAGTGTATATGGAACAGTTAACGTTATTATTAATCCTACACCGGCTGCTCCGGTTGCCGGAAGTAATGCACCCTTATGTATTGGAAACACTTTGAACTTAACCGCAAGCACAATTGCAGGCGCTACTTATAATTGGTCAGGGCCTGCTGCTTTTTCATCAGCCTTACAAAACCCGAGCATAGTAGGTGCAACAGCAGTTAATGCCGGAACCTACAGTGTAACGGCAAGCATTGCAGGTTGTGTTGGTCCTGCCGGAACTGTAACAGTTTCGGTTAGTCCTTTGCCTGCTGCACCTATATTAGGAAGCAATGCTCCGCTTTGTGAATTTCAAACTTTAAATTTAACTGCAAGCACAATTGCTGGAGCAAGCTATAATTGGAGCGGTCCAAACAGTTTTACTTCAGCGGTTCAAAATCCGAACATACCTGCAATAACCATTTTAGGAAGTGGTGTGTATTCAGTTGCGGCTACCATTGGCGGATGTACCGGTCCTGCAAGCACCATAAACGTAGTTGTAAATCCTGCTCCTGCTTCGCCGGTTGCCGGAAGCAACTCACCGTTATGTGTTGGGTCAACAATAAATTTAACAGCGAGTACTGTTGCCGGAGCCACTTATAACTGGACAGGGCCTAACAGTTTTACATCGACAATACAAAATCCAAGCATAGTTGGTGCAGGAACGGTTACTTCAGGTAACTACACTGTAACTTCAACGGTTGCAGGTTGTACAAGTGCTCCGGCTACCGTTAGTGTGAGTGTAACCGCTCCCGCTACTGTAACTCCTGGTGCTAACCAAACCGTTTGCGGAAATAATGCAGCTACTGCCTTGAACGGATCTTCAACAACAGGTTCAGGTATCTGGTCAACTAGCGGAAGCGGTTCATTTTTACCGAACAATACTATTTTAAATGGAACGTATACGCCAAGCGGTGCTGATATTGCTGCTGGAAGTGTTACTTTAACTCTTACCTCTACAAATAACGGTGCTTGTACCGGGGCGGTTTCTCAAATGATCATCACTATTACACCTGCTCCAACATCTAATGCCGGTGCAAATCAATCGGTGTGTGCCAATAATGCAACTGTTGCATTAAGCGGTGCAATTACTGTAGCCTCTGGTGGCATTTGGACATCATCCGGCACAGGAACTTTCTCACCAAACAATACATCAATGAATGCTGTTTACATATGCAGCCCGGCTGATGTTACGGCAGGAAGTGTTTTAATTACACTTACAACAACCGGAAACGGAAATTGTTTAGCTGTGAGCAATACGATGACCGTTACCATCTTCCCTGCGCCGGTTGTAAGCGCAGGACCAAACATTCAGTTTGTTTGCAAGAACAATCCTAACCCAACTTTAAATGCAAGCTCTACAACAGGTTCGGGGGTATGGCAAACTTTAGGTACGGGAGCATTTACTCCAACAAATAATATTTTAAGTCCAACTTATTTATCAAGCACTGCGGATACAACGGCTGGATCTATATTCATTATTTTCACGTCAACCAATAACGGAACTTGTTTAGCTGTTAAAGACACCATTCAGTTGGTTTACACAGGAACCATAACCATTGGCGCGGGAGCCAGTCAAACAGTTTGTGCAAACAATTCAACCATTGCATTAACTGCAACTTGTACCACCGGTGCAGGTACATGGACAACCAGCGGCAGCGGAACATTTTTACCAAATACTTTAAACGGAATTTATTTCCCGAGTGCCGCAGATATTTCTGCGGGTTCAGTAACCTTAACTGTAACATCAGGAAATAACGGAACCTGTTTGCCAATTACATCTACAGTGGTGATGTTCTTCACGCCTGCTCCAACAGCAAATGCAGGACCGGATCAAACTGTTTGTGCCAATAACGCAACTGTTACATTGAGCGGATCTTTCACTCTGGCAACAGGCGGTATATGGTCTACAATGGGAACAGGAACATTTACACCAAACAATACTAACATGAATAGTCAGTACATTTCAAGTGCTGCAGATACCACAGCCGGAAGCGTGAACATCATACTTAGTACCACAGGTAACGGAAATTGTTTATCGGTAAAAGATACCATGACCATCTTCTTTACACCTGCTCCATTGGTTCAGGCGGGTGCAGATATTTTTGTTTGTAAAACAAATCCAAACGCTGTAATAAACGCAACCTGCTCTACAGGAACCGGAACATGGACCACTTCAGGTTCAGGAACTTTCAATCCTAACAATACCGTTCTAAATCCAACATACATTCCAAGCACTGCGGATACAACTGCAGGAAGTGTATTACTTGTATTAACTTCCATAAATAATGGAGGATGTAAACCGGTAACAGATACCATCAAAATAACTTACTCTGCACCGCCAACATTAACAGCAGGTGCAAGTCAAACGGTTTGTTCAAACGCAGTAGTTGCCTTAGCCGGTGTTTCTTCAACAGGTTCTGGAACATGGACCACCAGCGGATCAGGAACGTTTGCACCAAATACATTAACGGGTAATTATTTACCAAGTGTTGCCGACGGAACAACGGGAATTGTTACTTTAACTTTAACATCAACCAATAATGGAGGCTGTACTGCCGTAACCGGTACGATGACGCTCAATTTGCTTCCCGGACCAACAGCTAATGCAGGTTCTAACATCACAATATGTGCTAATACACCAAGCGTAGCATTAAGCGGAACTGTTACAATAGCAACAGGTGGTGTGTGGTCCAGTTCAGGAACAGGAACTTTTAGTCCGAATACAACGACTATGAATACGACCTACATTCCAAGCGGAGCAGATACAACTGCCGGAAGTGTTATGATCTTCTTAACCACAACCGGTAACGGGCTTTGTAATGCCTCTATCGATACAATGAAGATCATTTTCAACAGTGCGCCGATATTAAATGCGGGACCTGACCTATTTGTTTGCAGAAATAGTCCCAACGTATTGTTGAATGGTATTTCATCTGCACCATCACACACATGGACAACCTTGGGTTCAGGGACATTCAATCCTAACAGTTCCATCCTTAACCCCACTTATAATGCAAGCACGGCTGACACAACTGCGGGAAGCGTTACCTTAATTTTAACGGGAAATGGTGCCGGTGCTTGTGCAACCGCAAGAGATACAGTAAAAGTATTCTTCCAATCACAACCGAAAGCTAATTTCTTGTTTGCCAACAAATGTGTGAATTCACTAACAACATTTACCGATATGTCTACGGTTTCTTCCGGTACTATAGTATCATGGACCTGGAATTTTGGAGTATCAACTTCAACAGTTCAGAATCCAACGAATACATTTACAACAACCGGAACACACACAGTTAGTTTAGTAGTAAGTACAGGTTGTAAAGATTCAATTACCAAAACGGTGTTTATTAATTCATTGCCGGTAGTAAACTTTACATCGCTGAGCCTGTGTCATGATTCTGCACAGTTTGTAAGCACCGCAAGTGTAACACCAGGTTCAATTGCAAGCTACAACTGGAATTTTGGAGATACCACTTTCTCAAGCATAAAAGATCCTTATCATGTTTATAAAGACACCGGTAATTATTTTGTAACGCTAAGTGTTGTTTCTGATTCGGGCTGTGTGGCTTCTAAAATAGATACATTACATATTAAGAAATGCGGAAACGACTTTATTATCAGTAACCCTGCCGTACCAAGTGGATTTACTCCTAACGGTGATGGCAAGAACGATGTGCTCTACGTAAAAGGCGGACCATTTACAACTTTAGACTTCAGGGTATTTAACGAATGGGGTAATCAGATCTTCCACTCTAAAGAACAATCCGTCGGATGGGACGGACAATATAAAGGCTCCATACAGCAGGCCGGTAGGTATATATGGACCGTTAGTGGAGAAGTAATAGACGGAAGAACCGTTAAAATGGCAGGAGAAGTAATATTAACCCGTTAAGAAAAAAACTATGAAAAAATATATTTTACATATCGGTTTAGCTATGATTACTTGCTCAGGAGTAATTAAAGCACAAGATTTTCATGTGGCGCAATATGATATAGCATCGCTATATTTAAATCCTGCCTTAACAGGAATGTACGGTGCTGATAAAGGCGACTACAGAGTTTATGTAGATAACCGCTCGCAGTGGCGTTCGTTGGGTGTAAAACCATTTTACACCACCTATCTCGCATATGATATGCCTTATACAGTTAAGGATAAAAAAATAGGCCTCGGTGCTTATTTCATAAATAACAGAACAGGTCCGGGTAACTTTAATACTACCGGATTCATGTTATCGGGTGCGTATAACATTCTTGATAAAAAAGCCGATGGCGTACATTATCTTACCACGGGTATTCAAATGGGGATATTTTACAAAACATTTAACACCAGCAATCTTACTTACGACGTGCAGTATGCGCCAACGGTAGATGGCGGAAGTTTTGACCAGAATATTGCAAGTAACGAAACTTACAATAACATGAACATTGTGAGGTTTGATGCTAACCTTGGATTGTTCTATAAATTTTTGGATAAAGACGAAAAGGTTCATCCTTTCATTGGTTTTTCAATGTCGCATTTGAACCGTGCTAATGAATCTTTTACAGGAGGATCAAGCAGAGTACCTTTTAAGTATGTGCTTAATGGAGGAGTTGACTGGAACATTAATGATAAAATAGATCTTACACCAAGATTTTTATACATGAATCAGGGAAGATCTTACGAAGCAAATGTTGGACTTTTATTCTATTACAAACTCAGCAGTAATTACAAAGTAGAAGCCACCAACGTTAAATTATTGGTTGGTTGTGATTACAGACATAAGGATGCGGTAATAATTCATTTAGGATTAAAAGATGATACCTGGGGTTTAAGAATGAGTTACGATATTAATAACTCTTACATTAATACCTATACAAAAGGCAGAGGCGCTTGGGAATTATCGTTGCTTTTTACCGGCTTAAAAGGTAAATCGTTTTTAAGTACCATGCCTAAGTTTTAAAAAGCGAAAAGATAAGCGTATCTTTAAGTGATGAAACTGAAGATCTTCTTTGTTTTTGTTTTTCTAAATGCATTATTGGGTGCTCAGGTGCCAACATGGCAATGGGCTCAATCTGCGGGCGGAAGTGGTTCTGATACAGGAAACGGCATTGCTGTTGATGCAGGAGGAAATACTTTTGTAACAGGATACTTTTTCAGTCCAACCATAACCTTCGGCACCTATACCCTAACCAACACAGGTAATTACGAATTTTTTATTGTGAAGTACGATCCCACCGGAAATGTGCTTTGGGCAAAAAGTGCTGCCGGAGCATTTGACGATATTGGTAATGGAATTGCCAGCGATGCCTCTGGAAATATTTTTGTAACCGGAAATTTCACCAGCCCTACTCTAACGTTCGGAACCTACACACTGACCAATGTTGGCGGTAGTGATCTTTTTCTGGTGAAGTACGATACCAATGGAAATGTTGTATGGGCTAAAAGAGAAGGCAGTAATAATTCAG
>JANYIQ010000251.1 GCA_025362575.1 Bacteroidia bacterium | reverse complement strand
TCAGATTTTTTAATCAACGATTTTTCATTGTTACCGCCTCCTCCTGAATCATCACCTGAACTGCTTGTAGTTGTTTTTGAACTTCCATCATCGCTGTTGGTAATTTTTACATCGGCTGCACTTTTTGAAACTTCATCTGTGGATGTTCCATCACCGGGTTGAGAATCAGGATTTGCAAAATCTTTTCCTTCGGGGCTTTTTTTCGGAAACATATTTCCAATCCCTTTTAGTAATCCTGCAATCGCTCCAATTATTCCTGTTGCTGCGGTGACAGAAGCCGCTGCTGCTGTTGCCGATCCGAGTTCACCCAATCCATTCAGATTTTCATCGTAGTACATTTCGTGTCCGAGTAAAATTTCAGGTGGAGTTGTTTCATCAAAGCCATTCATGTCATCGGGTAAGTATCCAAAACCGTTTACATCGTGCTTTGATTTTTTATTTCCTCTTCCGGTAAGAATTGCTTTTTTTAAATTCTCAGGTTTACCACCGGCATCGTAAAAAATCTTTTCAATTTTTTGGTGTACTTTTTTCAGCTTGGCAAACTTGCCCATGTCCATTTCTTTTTTCTTCGCATCTGCTTCGGTCATGTAAGCATACTTGAGTCGCTGCGCTACTTTGAAAAGATTAAGTTTCATGCTGATTAAAACTCCTTCACGAATTAATGTCGTTGCAGGATTCAATCTGTTGGTGATGTGAAGACCTTTATGCAAAAGGGCTTTTAATTTTCCACCCTTTGATGTGTCTCCTTCACTTCCCGGAGGCTCCGCCATTTTTTTGAAGAGTTTAATTTTTCCTAAATCATCCTCTCCGTTCATTTCTTCCCAACCCATTAGGTCTTGCACATCTACATTGTTTGTGCTGGGTATGCCATTTAAATATTCTAATTCCATGTTTGTGTCTTTTTTTTCTGTATAGGGTTCTTCATAATTGAATCGGTCTACTACACAATCAACCGTGATGTAATTTCCTGTTGCTGTCGGTACTATCGGATAGATATGCTGAAAGTGATCTTGGCTGTATTTTGTGATCCGCAGTTTGTGCTTTATTTTTAAGTTGCTCAATATGCTGCTGATAAACACCGTGTAACAATCGCAATCTATTCCGTGAAACCTATCGTGCCAAGCTCTTGCAGGACTTCGGATTTGTTCTTTCCCATCTTCATCTTTTTTGTATGCGATGTGTGTGTAAACAAAATCCCAAATGTTTTTGCACGTTTCCTCTACGTTATTTCCTTTTAGCAGCGGTGCTAACTTTGAAGTTTGAAACAAAGTTTCTCGCACTACTTGTGGAATAAACCGGACTGTGTCGTAAACCGTTGCGCCTTTTTTAATTGTTGGATCAAGGAACTTTGGTTTTGGAAATAAATGCTCGAATTCTTGTCCGCTTTTTATTTTCCTTTTTTTAGTTGCTTCCATTTTGCGCTCCGATTAATTGTACTTCATCCGTTTTGTCGTAAGGAACTTTTTTCAATCCCAAATCAATTGTTGTCATTGTGGTAACACCGATTGTAAATGGCTGACTTTGCTGAACCGCTTGTAACAAGCCTTTGGCAGTAGAGAGGAGGCTGAGCATCGGAATGCGAATCATTATCGCTTCGAATTTTGCCTCACCGAAAGCAGGAAGTGCAACATCTTGGTTGACCGCTTGCGAACTTCCGATGCTGTTTCCCTTTATCGATAATTTGATAAATGGGAACTTGAGTTTCAAACTCGTGCGAGTTGGATTTTTCAACGTCACATCTACTCTCAACACCAATCCTTGCAAATCCAACTTGTGCAGCTTGACTGTTGGAACAATGTCCAAGTCCACCGAGGTCTTTTTTAATCTCCACAGATACATTCCACCTGCAAACAAACCTCCTCCTATGCCTAAGCCCAACAATATTTTTTTAATGCCTGCCATTTTACTTTCTTTTTATTTTGTCGCTGAAATATTCTCCGCCTACTTTAAAAGCCATCCAAATTGCCCCACCTACAAGTGCTTTAATTGCATAGTCCATCAAACTTGAGTAGTCTATGTTTGCGAACAGGATGCTTGCGGTGAGAAGCATGTTTCCTGTTCCATCTGCTGATCCATTGTGTTTAATTTCTGACATAGTTTTTTCTTTTTTATTAGTTGTACATCCATCACGGTACAAAGGTGTAACTGTTGTCTGGCAAGCTTTCCCGGTTTGAGAATTCTTTTTAAATCCCTTTAAAACGTTTTCATCTTTTTTATTTCTTTTTAAAACAAAAGTGTTTTCGGCATTCCTAATTCTGCAAAAATTATCTCTACTTGCTTTACTGACCAGTATGCACCGTTGCGTTTTCCAACTTTGTCGGCAATTGCTTTCATCCATTTTGTGAATGTTGGATGACTTACTTGATAAAATCTCGCCATTTCATTATTGAGGTATGGCTTTATTTCAATTGATTTTTTTTCTGATTGTTGCATGGTTCTTTTTATTAGTTGTTGATTTGAAAATTGATAATACTGTTGTTGAAGATTTGCAAAAGGTCAAATTGTTTTTCGCCAATTAGTTTTTTGCGATGGGTTACAATCGTTTTGATTGTTGGCTCTTGCAAATATTTAGTGATCGCTTTTGCAAGAAGTGTTATACCGTAGTTATAGTCAGGAACAGTTATGCGTTGCAAAGACACCTCTTGATACCATCCTTCAGTTCCGGTTAATCCTGCGTAATAATGAATGTTCAACCAATCAATCGGTTTTGCGATGTAACGACCACGCTTTCTATTTACATAGCGTTTCGCTAAACACACACGCTCAATAATTTCTTCAAAAACTTTTTCAGGATTTTTAAATGTGTTGTAATGATCTGCGATCAGGTTTTCGAACTGAGTTTTTTCTTTATAAGAGAACTCGTTGTTGTTCCATAATGCTGCGTGAATAAAAGTCCAAGTGTTCTCAACGATGTTATTTTTTGGATTTGATTTGCCTCCTTTTATCACTCTTAAATGTGATACTGGCGTTTTAAATTTTCTTACTGCTGTCATTTTATTTAGGTTTTAGTGATTACTTTTTTTGTTTTGTCTCTTTGACGATACAAAGGAACGGCAGCAGTTTTGGTCACTTTCCCAAATACGCATCTAAGCGCAAAAAATTAAAGACAATAGCAATTTTTTGAAGATGATAGCAAAATTTTAAAGCAAGGCGCACGCAAGTAATCCTATGTGCGTGCAAGTGCATCTAAGTGCAATTTTTTGCACAAACGAAAAATGTTTTTAAATCTCTTTAAGAATTTTGATCGTGAAAATTATCGGGGATTAATGCGGAATAATACCGGGGAGATTCCGGGTTTATTAAAAGTCTTTCGCACTTTTTAGGGGATTTTCAGGGGATTACCGGAGGAGACTTCGGGGAGACTTAATAAAAAAATAAAAGGTGACCAATCGGTCACCAATTCAATAGTTTTTCAAGAAAATAAAAGTAAAACTGTTAGTGCATTACTCCGGGCAAGCCAATAAGCTCGATAATTGTTGCAACTTGGTTCACTGTATAATAGCGACCTCTTTTTTCTCCAACCTTTTCTTCAAAGGGCTTTAACCAACTGTTAAATGTTCTTACGGAAACACCGTAAACTGCCGCCATCTCTTTTTTTGTGGAAGCCTTCAAATCGAACTTGTCTGTCGTGATGCTCATCTTTCCTCTCTTTCTATGTTATTACTACAAAATATTTATTTACTCTTCATCTTCGTTATTATCAATTTTTTTAATCTCTTCATGACTCAGGAATTTAAGTGAAGAAAAACGCCCTTTCTCAAAGTGAGAAGATTTACATACTGCATTGGTTGCAATAAATACTGCTTTCATATAGGTATCAAAATACCCAGCGATGCCATCTTCATTTTCTATTAAAACAACTCTACTTATAAGCAAAGAATTAATAAGTTGATCAGCAAGCATAACATACTCTTCTTTAATAATACCTAATTTTTTATCAGCAAGCCAAATGCTAAGCCCCTTTAGTTTCTTTTTATCATAATCAAATCCAATTTCAACAGAATCTGCGTGAATAATATTCATGACTGGAGGGTACTCCCAAATTGGTAAGGCTTCACCGTTGTCAATTCTATGAAGATCGTCATCATATTCTTTCATATTAATGCCTGCATACTGATCTTTAAAACCATGCTTTTCCAATTCAAGAACCTCTGATGAAAACAATACAAATTCATCTTCTCTCAACGGGTTTTTTTTAAGAATTTCTTGTACCTGCAACAACTCGGTTTCTTTTATTCCGGCAGACTGGATGTTTTCCTGATCCTTGAGAATAGCTATTAGCCTGCCTCGTGGCATAGAAAGAGCTTTTGCTAATCTTTCAAGTGTTTGGAGCGAGTCCATTTTTTTTATTCCTTTTTCCAGCTTACTATAATTGGATTGGGTCATTCCAAGTCGATTGCTCATTTCAATTTGAGTAATACCCTTTCCGCCCCTTAACTCTTTTAATTTAGTGTAATCATATTTTTCCATGTCTGTTATTTTTATTCAAAATTAAAGTAACTTAAGGTCTGGTTTACAAATATTCCAAAAAGTCATATTTATGAATATTTATTTAAAAACTCATCTTCATTTGAATTAAAGAACAAAGCGAGTTGTTTTACATTTAATTTTTGCTTGTTTTTGTAAGTAGTAATCATGTCTCTTAATTTCATTGGGTTTTCCCTTGGGATATCTAACTCCGCTGGCTCTCTTCTACGAATGTTCAGGGAGTTGAACTGATTAATCAAATACCTCTTTTGATTATCAGTTATAATCCCGATATCGTTTGCCCGATATAAAAGTGCTTGCATCGAAAGCCTCCACTTGCGTTTTAAATCAGCCAAAACATTTAAAGTAACGCCATCCTTAAAATCCCCTTTGATATCTTTTTCGGGCATTAAGAATTCGGCAGCGAATTCGTTCGCTTCGTGACTTATATCTCTTGTAAAAGAAGGGTTGGTTTGAAGGTGCATTACTAAATGTCCCAACTCATAAACTAATGTGAATCGTTGACGATCTCCTAAACTTCTTCTATTTGAAAAAATAATAGGGAATTTTCCGTTTGCTAAAATGCTCATACCGTCAACTCGGTCAGTATTGAAATCAAAGTTGATTACAAATAATCCATTCTCTTCTAATACTTGTGTGAGATTATTAATCACACCCTTTTCAATCTTCCAAAGTTTGCGAAGTTTTCGGGCTGCCTCGGCAGGTGATCCCAATTTCTCAACATCTAAAATGGGTAGATTAATTTCAGAATGACCGATTGCGTTTATTAGTTTCTCAACGTGTAGACGATTAATGTTTACTTCGGCTTCAACCGGAAGCAGGATTTTTTGCGCCACTATATTGCGTTTGCGTAAAGCAAGTGCAGGAGGGAGTGTTTCGCCTTCCTGATAAAAGAATCCCTCCGGATAGTTTAAAACGGTGCAAATTTCTTTTAAATGATGCTGACCAACTTCTCTAAAGTCTTGTTCTATGCGTGACATATGGGCAGGAGAAAGGTTTAGTTTCTCAGCTAATTCGAATTGGGATAATCCTCTCGACTCTCTTGCCAACGCTATCATTTTAGGATTTAATTTGTTAAGACTCATTCGCTATAGTTTTTCTTTAACTGCATATCAAAAGTATAAATGTTCTGCAATATTGCCAAATATATTCCCTTTTTTATTACAAAAATATTGTAACATATTGATTACGTGTTATTTAATATTTTGAAAGAAAGTATGGTTAGGGACTTGGTTTAAAATCAATAGGAAATATTAATTCCCGGACATTCCATTAATGAATGTATCAACAAAGCCCAAAATTTTCTTGAGAATTCGATCTCCAATCGGTTTACGTTCCAAAAGGGTTGGTTTGTTGCCTTCAATTAGATCAAGCACTTCGTCTCTCATAGGCTCTCTTTCAGCGTATAAATAATCTTCGATAAGCGATTGAGTTTTATCTGCTGATAGGTTTTCTTCCTTAACGAGTTGGTTAAATGCTTTTTGTTGTTGCTCATTCCAAAATTTATCGAACTCTTCCGGCAAAGTGTCCATATCCTTGAGAACAGGAAGATTCTCTTGGATAAATTTCTCAATCAGTTCACGTTTACTTCTTAAGTGAGCTTCAGTATTTAACAAGTTAAATATCTCTTTTTCGGTCTGTGTCACATCCGCTTGAACCCTTGATTTTAGCTTGATCAATAATTGAATGATATAATTTACGTTGATTTCATCCCTATGGATTAGTTCCAATTCAAAGTCAACATCTTCTAAAATTGAAACTTTTTCCTTTTGATGATCTGATTTTACTTTGTCATATAGATCAAGATATTTGCTTTTATAGTCCTCAAAAAGTTGTTCGCTCATTGCCAAATCTTCCCATTTGAAATCGGCAAAGGCAGTTAAAATATTTTTAATACGCATTAGTTCCCTAAATGCTTTAATAAACTCTAACTCGTCATCCTCACTAACTAATTCGTTTACGCTATTTATCGTTGGAGCAATTTTAAGCAATAAAATAAAGGCTTCATTAAACTTCTTTACATAATCTTCATACGGTTTCATGATAATAACCTCAATTGCTTCTTTATTGCTAAATAAGGTTATCGCTTCATCTGTTGCGTTTTTTAAATTGCGGAATACGACAATATTTCCCTGAGATTTTTGCTCGTTTAAAATACGATTGGTTCTTGAGTAGGCTTGAATTAATCCATGATACTTTAGATTTTTATCTACGTATAAGGTGCTTAATGTTGGGCTATCGAAGCCTGTTAAGAACATATTTACTACCAAAAGAATATCAACTTTCCTTTCCTTAACCTTCTTTGATATATCGTTATAGTAATTGTAAAAAGATTCACTATCCTTCGTTGAAAACTTGGTTTCAAACATTTTGTTGTAGTGATCAATAAACTCATCCAATTTTTCTCTGCTGTGCGCTGCTAAACCATATAATACTTTGGGTTCTTCTGCAACTGATAATTCATCCGGCAGAAATCCATTGGCATCAGCATCCGCTTCATTTGCGGTATAACTAAAAATTGTTGCAATTTTTAAATTATGCTTCCCTTCTTCCTTTTTCTTTTGAAACAGATCGTAATATTTAATCAGCGTTTCTATGCTGCTAACACAAAACATTCCGGTAAACTCCCGATTATGAGTTTTACGATTGTGATTAGCTATTATATAATCTGTAATTTTTTCCAATCTCTTCTTATCTTCCATCAACTCCTTCGTGTCAATGTCTTCTACTTCGATATCTATTTCCGTTGCTGATTCCTTCTTCTTATACCTGCCAACATATTCAACTGAGAACTTCAATACATTCTCATCTTTTATCGCATCTGTTATTACATATTTGTGCAAGCAATCCCCAAATAATTCTTTTGTTGTACGCTTTCCTAATTCATTTTTCACAGCATTGTCTGCAAAAATTGGCGTACCCGTAAAACCGAAGAGTTGAATGTTATTGAAAAATGCTTTGATCCGGTTATGTGTTTCACCAAATTGACTTCGGTGGCACTCATCAAATATAAAAACGATGTGTTCATTTTTCAGTTTTTCCATTTTCGCTAAATACTGCTGTTTGCTAATGGCTGTATTTAGCTTTTGGATAGTTGTAACAATAAGTTTTGTGTCGTCTGAAAATTGTTTTACTAATGCTTTTGTATTATCTGTTCCATCGATACTACCTTTACTAAAGCTATTAAACTCCTTAGTTGTCTGATAATCCAAATCCTTTCTATCGACAACAAAAACGACCTTTTTGACATTCGGCAGATTCATTAGAATCTGACTTGCCTTGAAAGAGGTTAAAGTCTTCCCTGATCCTGTAGTATGCCATATGTAACCATTCTTATCACTGTTTTTTACCCGGTCAACAAGTGCTTCAACAGCATAGAATTGGTAAGGACGAAGCACCATCAATATTTTATTGGTTTCACTCAACACTATATGCTTGCATATCATTTTTGATATGTGGCACGGCTCTAAAAATTCACTTGTAAATCCATTTAAAATATTTGAAAGACGTTTATTTTCCTTGTCCGTCCAAAAGAAAGTCTGCTTGAAAGATTGATGCCTATTGTTGGCATAGTACTTTGTATTTACCCCGTTACTGATTACAAAAATTTGCAAGTATTGAAACAATGCGGAATTCGCACCGAACGAGTGACGCTGATAACGATTGATTTGATTGAATGCTTCTTTTAATTCAAGCCCTCTACGTTTAAGTTCTATTTGCACCAAAGGCAAACCGTTAATGAGTAAGGTTACATCGTACCGGTTTTTATACTTGCCATCAACCGTTACCTGATGTGTTACCTGAAATTGGTTTTGACACCAATGCTCTGTTTGTATAAACTCAAAATATAAATTCTTCCCATTATCTCTTACAATGTGCTGTTTCTCTCTCAGTGTTTTTGCTTTTTCAAAAACAGAACCTTTGCTAAGTATATTTAACACTTTTTCAAATTCCGATTGACTGAATTGAATGTTGTTGTGTTTCTCTAACTGAATTTTGAGATTGGTAATAAGTGAGGCTTCGTCTTTGATAAATACCAAGCCATAACCCAACTTTTGCAGTTGGGCTATCAATTGTTCTTCTAATATTTGTTCAGGTTGTTTAGCCATAATTAACAAAACATATTTTGAAGTAAGCCCTTCTTATATTGTTGGGTTTGCAGAATTTGATTTTGCGTGCAAATTATTTTATTATCAATTTTTGAAATAAAATTTGCAATTCTATTTTGTTCTTTAATTGAAGGTAAAGAGAGCAGCAAATCTTCTAAATCGCTTTTCACAAAACCTTTAATTGAGGTTCCCTGATTAAAGGCTAATAATTTATTAGTTTGAAGCTTTATCAAATAAGCTACGAATAAATAATTGTCCGTTTTGGGAATGAGGTTTGTGAAATCTTGACTTGTACAAAGTTCCATTTCATTAACAGCAATTTTTCCAACACCAACTCTTGAAACAATTAAAATACTGTTCTTAGGTACTAATCTTGTAGCAGATTTTGAAACAGCTTCTTTGGTAATAAATCTCGATGCATTTATTTGATAAATATTATCTTCTGACAGATCCGAACTTGAAAGCCACGGAATGTCTCCCCCCCAATATTCACTGTTTTGAGTAGATGGCGTTCCTCCACCAATAAATTCTCCCAATTCTCCCAATTTTTTTTTCTCCCATTTCGGAAACTTTTTCCCATTGTCATCTTTAAATCTTAATTCTTGTGAGAAGAGTTTTTGCATTACGCCCTTTTTGTATTGCTCTAAAAGGCTTTTCTTTTTTTTAAGTTCGGAGATTTTTTTATCTAAAACAGTAAAGAAAGAAGCAATTCGCTTTTGTTCAGGAATTGTTGGTGCAAATATTCTATCGTTCAAAACGTAAGCGTTGTTGATCTTCATGTCATTTTTCGCACCTTTCTTTACCAATGGTCGCAAGTAGCGATTGGTATTTGCGTCTAGGGAAAAGTAACAATCTAAAAATTCTCCGTAAGCTGTTTTGTTATTTACTTTATATACAGCATAAAGTGTTGATACTATTCCTGCTTTACCCTTATTGAGTTTTATAATTCCAAATGGATTTGCTTTGAGCGGGCTTTTGGTATAAACAATGTCGCCTACCTCTACAACGTGGTACTGATGCACAGAAACACCCGCGTAACTTCTGCCTAAATGCTCTATTTGGTTAACAATTCCCAATTCACCTGAAACAGATAAAACTTCGTCTTTACCATATTTCAAATCTTCATTTCTCTTTTTAGCTTCGCTTAAAAGTTCATTTAGTTTTCTATGTCCCCAAGCATCTTTAAACTCAGGAAATCTAATCAGCGGTTTTTTGCTTTGTTGTTTTTCCATTGTTAAAAAGGGGCGTCAATTTTAAGTTCTTTGCAAAGTGCAGTTAGTTCAGTATCGGTATTTTTCATTCCTTTTTCAAGACTTCGCAATTGCTTTGCTACTGAAGTAATATCAACTGTTTCCTGTTCCTCAAAGGTGTTTACATAGCGAGGAATATTCAGATTATATTCGTTTTCCGCAATCATTTCAAGTGTTGCTAAACTGCTATATTTATCAACAACTTTTCTTTCTCTGTAGGTTGTAATTATTCGATCAATGTCTTCTTGTCGCAATATGTTTTGAGTACCTCGCTCAAAATGTTCTGCTGCATTGATAAATAAAACATCGTTAGGGTTTTCTTTGCATTTCTTGAAAACCATAATACACGTAGGAATAGATGTACCATAAAAAATATTTGCTGGCAACCCAATTACTGTATCTAAATAATTTCTGTCTTCAATTAAGTATTTACGAATGTGTTGTTCAGTACCACTTCTAAACAAAGCACCGTGAGGCAGTACTATTGCCATTGTTCCATTTTCCGCTAAATGGTGGATCATATGCTGAACAAACGCCCAGTCTGCTTTACTTCCCGGAGCAAGTTTTCCATATTGACTAAAGCGGTCATCACTTGTAAACAAAGGGTTGGCACTCCATTCTGCCGAAAAGGGTGGATTAGCTACAATTGCTTCAAATTGTTTTCCGTTATGTTGCGGATGTTCTAAAGTATCCTCCTGCTTAATGTCGAATTTGCGGTAATGAACACCGTGTAAAATCATATTCATTCGGGCAAGGTTGTATGTAGTACGGTTCATTTCCTGTCCGTAAAAGTTGCTTACTTCTTTTACTTCCTTTGACACCCGAAGTAGCAAAGAGCCTGAACCACAAGTTGGATCATAGACTGATTTTAATTTCTTTTTCCCAGTAGTTACAATTTTGGCAAGAACTTTACTTACCTCTTGTGGCGTATAAAATTCGCCTGCCTTTTTACCTGCACCACTTGCAAATTGCCCAATAAGATACTCATAAGCATCTCCTAAAACATCCAATTCTGTATTCTCAAGTTTGAAATCTATTTTATCTAAATGTGAAAGCACTTTTGCAATAATTTCATTTCTTGCTTCTGTCGTTTTACCAAGTTTGGTACTATTCAAATCCATGTCCTCAAAGAGGTTGTCAAAATCCTCTTCACTCTCAGTCCCCATTGTACTCAATTGAATATTGGTCAATATTTTTTGTAAATCTTCCAATATAAAATTGTCTTTACCTTTTTCATCGCTGTTGCCTCGTTTTGCAACTTCGCTAAATAACTCTGAAGGTTTCAAAAAATAGCCTAATTTTTCAAGGGATTCAGACTTAATTGCTTCGATGTATTCTTTACCATCTTTAGTTTTCTCCTTTATGTCTTTATACTTTATTTTATCTTGTTTCAAAATGGTATTAGCATAAATTTCCATTTTTTCGGCAAGGTATTTATAGAAAATAAAGCCTAAAATGTAATCCCGGAATTCGTCAGCATTCATTTTGCCTCTTAACGTATTGGCAATGTTCCAAAGTTGCTGTTCAAGTTGTTTTTTTTGATCTTCTGACATTTATAATATTTTATTAAAACTCATTAATTTAAATTTTTCTCAAAACTTCTTCTTCTAAATATTTCTCAGTAATGTATTCGTATAATTTTGGATAATTAATTATTCGCCCTTCAAACCCTGATTTCTTAAGCAATAAGACGCAAATCAAAAAATGCAGTTTTAGTGATAGGTAGAACAATCCTTTAAAATCATCATCAAGATCACCATATGATTTTGTACTACCGTGCAAAAAAGTATCTCTAAGTTTTATTAATTTCTTTTCTTCATCGGAAATAGTATAACCTAATAATGCAAATGGTTTACTCAATTTGTCAGTATTAGTTGGCGCATTAAGGGAAGCTACTCTTTTAAACAAAGGTGTTATTAAGTCATTGCCTTCAATTGGTATGCTATGTTTTTGCAGGAGTTTTTCTGTTTCTGATTTAAGTATTCCAACAAGTTCGTTAGCTATTTCATTATTTTCAATCGGTTTTAACTCAGCGTTTCCTTTCTTTATGATAGCCCCAGTTAAAGCTTCAATTGCAACGTATTGGATGGGGATTTTCATTTCAAGAGTAGAAGCTTGATTGAATACGAGAAGTAAAAGCGAGCGAAATATTTTTTCATCTTCTAAAGCAGTCTGACATATTGCACTATAAACATCACTCGAAAAAAACATGATATCTTTAAATTGTTCTTTCCTTGTTTCTTCAGCAATAAATCCTTTTTCATCTCTTTTAATATTTTCAAGATCAATACCGAAATAAGCATTCGTAGTAAAGGCTCCATTTCCGTCATATATTGATTCACTTAAAGAATGGTACAAAAAATGAGTCGGTGTATCCAAATTATTCGTTTCAAAACCCAAGTAGTATCCTTCTCCTGAGTGATAGTCGGCAGAAAGAAAGGCGTATGTTAAAAGAATAGTCTGACATACATTTTGAAATTCTTTGAGGTTGAATTTATCAACACAATCAATAATTATGTATTCCTTCTCCCCATATTTTACTTCATAAAAATGAAAATTTCGGTCATTTATCTTCAGAGTAATTAGTCCTGGTTTTAATTTATAATCTACAACGAACCCTCTACATTGATAGTCATTTATAATTTTAAGTTTTTTACTTGATGGAATGATTAATCGCAAATATTTTTCGTTAAAATCACTCTCAATCGAATTTCCAAGGGAATTGATTGACCCACTCAATAATTTCAAACTATTATCGAAATCATACCCAATATTATTAAGCAAAAAATGCTTTCCTTCTATGAATATTTTAGATTCTTTTCCTTCTTCACTCAAAAATATTTTCTTCCCAGAAACCTGTAATTCTTTGTGCCTTTGAACACCTTTTGGAATTACACTATCAGTTTGAAAGTTAAACTGTCTTTCAGATTTTTCAATAACTATTTTCCTGCTATGTAAAGCATGAGAGGGTAGATTGATAATGTACTCTTTAGGTTTATTAAGATCAAACAATAACTCAAAACTATCAAACAATTGTTTCCTGATTGCTTTGCTCTCTTTAATAATCGAGTTATTTGCATCAGGTCTTATTACATCAGTATCTATTTTAGTTGGAGTAGCTGAAATGTTTTTTTTGTATTCTTCCGGTAGTGAGTGTTCTTCTGCACCTTGTTTAATAAATTCTAAATACCAATCATATGGGTGATTGCCTTCAGTCAAATCTATAGGGTTTGCCACATAAGTAAAAGCCTTTACTTGCTTACCACCATTGGATTCAATTTCAACTTCCTTTTGATCATATCCTTTACCAAGTCCTTCCAATTTATCTAAATCCTCTTTTTTACTTGGATTTATTTTGAAGAGAACGCCAATAATTACATCTTCCGGTTTCCCGGTAAAAAAAGCGTTCGCTTTAAGTGATCCATCAACTGATTTTTTATTAAACAGCAATTTATATTGATGCAATTTGCCACTACCTAAAATTTCAACTCTACCGACTCTTTTTTCAAGTCTGTATGTGAACATATTTGAACCGTATGCAAAATAAATCATTGGCAGAGTGGGGACTTTACTTCAGGTTGAACGTTTTTAGGCTTGGCGGTATTGCAGGAACACCAACTCTTCCTATATAAGCTAAATATCTTTGTCGCAGCTGAAATATATATGGGGAATTGAGTTTAAATTCACTTCTTTTATTTTCAAATTCACTTTTCGGTTTTACAATGAAGGAAGTTTCAAAATCGATGAATGCTGATAAATTATAAACATTCGCCTCGAATGGGAAAGAAGGTAGGATGTGTCGGCTCTGAACTCCATTATTAAAAATCGCATCGTCTTTTTTCTTTTTTGTAATGAAAGCGGCAGATGCAGTCTTTGTAAATTTGAGGAATTCTAAAGTTGTTTCTTTTTTTGCATTCACATCACATTCAGGAGTAATCAAAATTGCAAATTCATCGTCACTAAATTTGAAAATATCTCCAGTCATAATAGGAGCATCGTTTAGTAATTGAGTGTAGTAAATTCTATTGTAAAGTTTCGCTAAGGATTCTTCTTTATTCGCGATGGGAACATCGTTCAGGGCTGCGGTTGCAGCTAATGATTTTGTGAGGTCGCTATTTTGAACTATTGATTCATTTAAAAGGTTCTGAAAAACCCCAATCACCTCAGCATTTGGTTCAGCACCGTCAGTTACTGCGCTTGTGTAAATTTCTTTGATCCAATTAGGGTCTGCATTTTCCAATTCATCAAAAATGGTTTGTACGGAATTATTGATAGCTTGACTCCAAAGAAAGGGAGTTATTAAATGTTGATTATCTGTTTCAAATTTTTTAATCCCATCTACAATTTTCTTGTATTCAACATCTAAACTGTTTGCTGCATTTTTTGTTTCAAAAAAAATCTTTTTCGGGTACAGCGCTTCTAATTCATCCTTTTTCTCTTTTTCAATGTCTGCTTGCGAATAGACATAGACAAGAGAATATATTTTGTTGTTTTTCAAAAATTCAAAAGGAGTTTCATCAGGAATTTTAACTCCTTCCTCACCGCTATCCTTTTTAAAATTCCAGTCCAGGATTATTGCCCTATATGTAGAAACAGAAGAAACTGTTTTCTCCAAAACAGACAAATTATCAATCGGGAGGATTGGAAACTCACTTTCCAAGTTAAATTTCTTGAAAAGACCATTTTCTGTTCTATCATTATGAAAGACATGATCATCCGCAAAGAGTATTACGCCTTTCATATTATGATTGTTCGTTATTAAATTTGATGAGGAAATTTGCTCCCGGAAGAATTTTCTTTTTATCTTCTTGTATAACGGAAATTTCTGCGTTAATCCGCATAAGAATTTCTTTAACGATGTAAAGTCCCAATCCACGTCCATCTGATTTAAGTGAGAAAAATTCGTTGAATATTAATGGTTCAACATCTTCCCTGATGCCAGTTCCATTGTCCGCAACAATTAGAGTATTGTCTTTGGTGTTTATTTGGAAAGCAATTTCTGTTTTCTTACTTCCTTTTTTACTTGCCCAATAAATTGCATTGTCAAGAAGGTTTATCAGAACTTGTAATATTAAACCATTATTCGTTTTCACAATTACATCCTTGTCCTTAATAAGTTTCACGCTGATTTTGTTTTCCAGTTCTCGTCTGAAATATTTTTCTACCTTTTCAATGCTTTCATAGATACTCACATTTTGAATGGCTTTGCGTTGAATTTTAAAAAGCGGTTGTATAACTTGCATTTCGTCATAAATGAAGTTTAGGTTTTCATCCAACTCATTCAAAAGGCTCACTAACTCTTCATTTTTGTAATCCTTATTCTTCGCTTTTACCTTAAAGTCCTTTATATTGCCTCGCATTTTTGTCAACAACATCAAAGCATCATGAGATGCTTTTTCAACCGCCATTCCTAAACCTGCCAAGTCCTCAACAGTTTCCATGCGCTCTTTCATCAACTCAGTATGCTTGTCAAGAGTTTCTAAAAAGTGGTTAGCGGTTTTGAGTGTATCTAAATCATTAATTTTTTCCAATTTCCCCTTCAAAGAATCAAACGATTTTCTAACTACAGAGTTAGAATCAGAGTAGGATTTATTTTTTGATACCTTCTTTTTTTCCTTATCAATTTTTGATTCTGTGTTTAGAATTTCTGTGGCTCCGAGCATTAAATATCTGAAATCATCATACGCTCCATCTATATTCATCATCCCCTGCCTATTCGTGGCATCTTTTAAAATTGCATTTTCTGCTTGGCTGATATACACAAACCCTAACAAATCATTGTAACTTGGAAATCTTCCTGCTTTAACAACTGAACGGAGCTTATCTAATTCCAACCAATCCATTTCTTTTTCTCCAAAAGGATAAACACGAACACCATCACGATAAACATAAATAAAATTTGATCTTATAAATTCCTTGTCAATTTTTGTAATGGATAGATTATCGGTAAGGTCGTATGAGTATAATGAGAATTTAAACTCTCCACATGAAGGTTTGTCAGTCTTAGATAAATACTTAATGAATGAATACAGATCATACTGAAATTTCCTTTGTGATTCTTCGTCCAGTAAATTTATTTCTCTTTTTATTTTTCTACTTGTCAAAGTGCATTCATATTCAAACTTCAAAATACCTTTCTCACTAATTTCGCCCTTCATTTTAAAATGAGCTTTTTCGATTACATCTTGAAAAGTAACCGTTCCTTCTTTAGGAATTTCTGCACGATCATTGTAAATGTCAATATTGAAATCCGAAATGATTTTAATATTAAACTCCTTTGAATTCGGGTCATAAGGAGGGAGTAACTTATTTGTAGCCATTCTTAATTGTCTAAAATCCTCTTCCTTCCAACCCTCCCTCAAATTAAAAATTCTTATTAGTGTCCCTTTTGGCTTTTTTATTTCTTCAGGTGGACTTTGAACAAACCACTCATTTTTTACTTCACTTAAAAGTTTAAAGTCATCAGGCTGATTAAAAAGGTTAATTTTTTCAGGGTTAAATTCCGTAAAATCTAAAACTAATTTTATTTCATCGTTATTTTCTGCCTTTGTAAATACCTCTATTTTTTCTCCGAGTTTATGAATAGCAAATCTCCCAACTCCTTTCTCTCCTTGTATTATTCTGCCTTTATTTGTAATGTTATTCTTTTTGTTTTTCTTATCTAACTTATGTGGAGTTGCAGGTCTCAACCAAACATTTTGTATAATGTCAAGTGTCATTCCATCTCCATCATCCTCAATTTCAATGTAGGGTTTTTCATTTTCTGCTAAGTAGTCTTTTCCACGATTTTGAACATTAAAAAACCGAACCTGCACATTTTCCGCATCGGCATCATAACAGTTTTTGACAACTTCTATAACCCCAACAATTTTGTTGGTGATTAATTGGTCGCCAATAATATTCATAAGCCTCGCATAAGGCTCAAATGGTTGACTATCTTTTTTAATTACTGCCATACTTTATTTTTTTGCAATCAGTATGTATTCTTCAGGATATACTAATTTGCTGTCCTTGTTTTTTAATTTGGAAAATCTACCGGATTTTTTATCCCGGATTGTTGGAATTAATTTATGAGGAATGCTTCTTTTAATGATCTCAACCAACTCAAACCCCAATGCCTCAAGTATTTCAGCAAAAACTTCCGCTGATTTTACTTTCACGTTTTTAAATGTAGTATTGCCAATAACCAAGCAAGCGTGACCGTCTTTTCTTAGGACACGATGCATTTCTTCAGCTACCGCTTGCATATCTTTAAAATAATTTGCCACTTCTTTTGCTGTCCGTTTATCTTTTTTCAAAAGTTTGGCTATAATTTCTTGTGCGAGTTTGGAGTCACTTTCAGTTTCCTGATTTAGGGAATAAAATGTTCCTATGAAATTTTTTCTGAATCCCTGTAGGTCGGTAATGTATTCATACCAATACGCTGTTAATTGATGTATATCAGCATACTCATATGAGGTAACATAAGGCGGTGAAGTAATTATCGCCCCAACTGAATTTGATCGAATTGAAGTCCTGCGTGCATCTTCCAACCGGATTTCACATTCAGTTTTTAGAAAATCATCTTTTGAAAGCTGATTAAAAAATTCACTATTTCTTTTAATCATCATCTTTGTGTGAGCCTTAAAAGACACAAATGGATCTGTGGGTTCTTTGTCAGGATCAATTTGTGGTTTAGTACTTGACTGTAACCACATTGAACAATTTTTTAAGATGTGAGATAACGCAACAAGGAAAAATTCCTTGAGTGGTTTATCACGGGTGGTTAATATTTTTTCATAGAGAAATGCGATTTTGGCTTTATTTTTTTTGGAAAACCAATAATCAATTCTGTCATGCACATCAATCTTTGAGTATTCCTTTGCATTAAAATCATCAAAGGTGTTTAGTATAAATTTAAATCGTCTTTCAAGTTTTTTTGGATCAATAGGATTTATCTTTGCTTTTGTTATTAATTCCGCAACAGGATTAATATCTACTCCTATTGATTTCCTTCCGTGAACTTTTGCCTCAACTAAAGTTGTTCCGCACCCTGCAAAAAAATCCGCTACCAAATCATCCTTTTGTGTATAATCCTCGATAATTTTTTTCACCAAGTTTGGGAGAAACTTTGCAGGATATCTGTGATAACCGTGTGTCCATTGTTCAATTGACCGAACATTTTTAAAACACCATTCAGGGCTTACTTTTATACTGTCAAAATTTGTATTTACATTTTGAATTGCCATACCCCGATTATTTTATTGTTGTTTTTAATAATTCTTTGACGTCAACACCCAACAATTTTGCAATTGCAACAAGGTTTGTGACCGAGGGCTGTGTCTCGTTAGTACACCATCGAGAAATTGTTGTCTCGTTTTTTTTGAGCTTTTCCGCCAACCATTTGTTGGTTTTGTTCTGTTCTGCGAGAACTGCCTTTAGCCTATTCATTGCTTTTTTAGACATATTAATTAGCATTTGATGTAAATATATTACTTTTTCCTCTCTCAACAAATATTGTTATACATTTCCTGTAACATGAACCTCCTATTGGAGTATTATACCCTTTGATATACAAAGGACGTGGATTTTTACATCAGACCAATTTTGACCAGCGATCAATTGTTTTTTTTGTTTTCCCGGTACTAAAGACCATGTCGCCCTGCTTTATTTTTTCATACTCGGGTAATGACGAAATCACATCTGCATAATTCTTCATGAGCTTTCTGTTGTATAAATCAAATGGCTGTGAAATGTCAAACGTCTGCGGCATTTCTATCTTCGTTGTTAAATTGTATTTTTCAAAATCCATTTTTACTAAATTGAAGATTGCTTTTTCATCGAGGTCATTGGAAGATTTAGGGTCAAAAACCGTTTTCCAATACGTCATCCACAAGATTGATATTGATTGTAAGTCTCTAAAGTTGCCGTCAAGTGGCAATTGACTCAACCATTTATAAAACCCTTTCTCCATTGGTGCTTTTATTCTTTCGTATCCTTTTGACTTTTCGAATTGCATCCCTCGCCACACCAATATAAAATCTGATTTTACTGTATCCCTTGTTTCTGAAATTGACGGCAATTTGATCACAAGTTGAGCAATCCTGTCGTAAAAATCAGGAAGCAGGGTGTTATTTTTCAATTCGGAAATAGCTCTATTACTTCCAAAAATCGGTCTTACGGCAACGTAGTAGATTTTATCGCCCATCATTTTTCTAAAGGAAAACTTCCCTTTTTCTTTCCCGCTTCCAACGGTCTGTAAAGCTGTGAGCAGTTTTGACTTAACTCGATCCTCTAAGTGATGAACTTCATCAAGAAATAAAAGCCCATTGTTCGCCTGTTTTAAAAGCCCATCGTGTCCTTTTGGATTGGCATTGGTAAAGGCATGTGGCTCATAACCGAAAATGTCAGCTTCAGCATTATCATTATTAAAAGAGGCGCAAGATGCTTCAACATAATAATCTGTATGCAAAACTCTTTCTTCTTTTAAAATTTCGCTTATTTGTTTTATCCACCTTGATTTCCCGGTTCCTCTTTCTCCAATTACGAGCACAGAAAAATTTCCAGGATTCGACATAAAGTGATAAAGCCTTTGCAACGCCTCCTTTCTTAAAGGGTGTTGATCTTTTATTTCATCTAAAAAAATTTTATTCATTTGATAAAGATACAAATATCTAAATAGAAGTAATTGTCTTCTTAATTATTAACTAATGTGTTGATATACATTTAGATAGCAGTTCAAAAATATTGCGGCATGAAATGTGAAAATAGAAACACGTACCAATAAGAAACTTAAAAATGGAAGCGAATAAAATTTCAATGAGTCCCAATGGGAAATGTAAAGATGCTAAAGTAATCCCCGATCCGCATGCGATCAAGGTTGTTATTGCTGCTTCAAAGAAAAAACCACAGAAAGAAAACACGGTTCTTATTGCGAGATATCAATGGCTTAAAAAACACAAACTCCCTTTTCCTGAAAAAATGGAATTACCTAACCTCTGCATAATTATAAAGAATGGTAAATTAAAAAGTGCTTTTTTTTCAAACGTGCTTACGCATATTATCAAGAAGCAAAATTATTACCTGCAAATACTGAATTGAAATGAAAATAATTAAAATCATACATGGGTATCCGCCCTTCTACAATGCAGGATCGGAAGTTTATAGTCAATCCATCTGCGAAGAGTTATCAAAGAGTAATCAAGTATTTGTTTTTACAAGGGAAGAGAATCCATACCTGCCGGATTTTACAATTCGCAAAGAACAAATAAATGAAAATCTTGTTATCTACTTGGCTAATATGGCTCAAGGAAAAGATGGCTTTCGGCATCGGGAATTAGATTTAATTTTTTCCAATCTGTTAAATGAAATCAAACCGAACGTTGCACATATTGGTCATTTGAATCATCTCTCAACAGGATTTGTTGACGTATTAAAAAATAAAAACATTCCAATTGTATTCACTCTACACGATTTTTGGCTAATGTGTCCTCGTGGTCAGTTTCTACAAAGAAATTTTGGAAATCCGGATCATTTACAGTTGTGCGACAAACAAGAAAATAAAAAATGTGCGGTAAGCTGTTATAATGCATATTTCACCGGGCAGGAAGAAAACAAAGAAACAGATATTTCCCATTGGAGTAATTGGATTGGGAGTAGAATGCGAGAAACAAAAGACATTACCAATAAAGTGGATTTATTTATTGCTCCATCAAAATATTTGAAGAGGCGATATGTTGAAGAGTTTGGAGTGAAAGAAAATAAAATTCATTATTTAGACTATGGTTTCCCACTACAATATTTAACGCCTACAGAAAATAGAGAAACATCTGACACTTTTGTGTTCGGGTACATTGGAACCCATATCCCGGCAAAAGGAGTTAATCAATTAATCGAAGCTTTTTTAAAATTGAAAGGAAAAACGTCTTTAAAAATATGGGGATGGAAAGATCAGCGAGCTACGAAAGAATTAGTTGAAAAAGCAAAGGCTTTGGGGCTTCCTATTGAATTTATGGGCGAGTATGTAAATAAAAATCTTGCCGATGAAGTATTCTCGCAAGTGGATTGTATTGTAGTTCCATCTATTTGGAGCGAAAACTCACCATTGGTAATTCACGAGGCGCAGGCTTGCCATATTCCAGTTATAACTGCAAACTATGGTGGAATGGCTGAATATGTTAAACATAGAATAAATGGTTTATTATTCGAACATCGAAAATCAAACAGTTTGTCAGAGCAAATGCAATGGGCAATTGAAAATAAAAGCAAGATGGCTGATTTTGGAAAGCGTGGTTATTTATTTTCGGAAAATGGCAGCGTTCCTGAAATTAAAGAGCATTGCAAAGAGTTACAAAATATTTATGAAGGATTACAAAAGTCAAAATCAGAGGACTCCCTTTGGAGAATTACCATAGACACTAATCCGGAAGATTGCAATTTAAGTTGTACCATGTGTGAAGAGCATAGCCAATTTAGTAAATACATTGATACCCTATATAAAGAAACAGGAGTGAAACGAAGAAGAATGCCCGTTGAATGGTTGGATAAAATATTTGCCCAAGCAAAAGAAATGGGAGTAAGAGAAATTATCCCCTCAACTATGGGTGAACCTCTTTTATATAAGGGGATTGAGCGCATCTATGATTTAGCAAAAGAAAATAAAATAAAAATTAACCTTACAACCAATGGAACATTCCCTAAAAAACTTGTTGTTGAATGGGCTAAAATTATTGTACCACAAACGAGCGATGTAAAAATATCGTGGAACGGATCAACAGCAGAAACATCCGAAGAAGTGATGGTGGGAATTGATTTTGAAAATGCGGTAGATAATGTTAAACAGTTTGTCACATACAGAAATCAATATTTCAAAAGCGGAGGTAATTACTGTCGGGTAACCTTACAATTAACTTTCATGCAAAATAATATGCATGAGTTGGCAGAAATTATAAAACTAGCTGCTTACCTTGATGTTGATCGTGTGAAAGGACATCATTTGTGGGCACACTTTGATGAGATAAAAACACTATCTATGAAGGTAGATTCCTCAAGTATAAATAAATGGAATACCTACGTTGAAGAGGCTTACAATGCAGCGAATAAGTACCGAAGACCAAATGGAGAAAAAGTTTTGCTTGAGAACATTTATACTCTTGTGGAAACGGAGAAAAAGGAAGTGCCTGAAAGTTATGGTTGCCCATTCTTAAAAAAGGAAATATGGATTTCTGCCACCGGAAAAATATCTCCGTGCTGTGCGCCTGATAAAGAGCGAGATAAATTAGGAGATTTTGGAAACATTCAAAATCAAACACTCCAAGAAATTATCTCCGGTAGCAATTATCAAAACCTTGTAAATAACTATAAAAATCAACCCCTTTGTAAAACCTGTAATATGCGTAAACCATGATTGAAGAAATAAAGAAACACTCGAATAACTCTAAATTGGCGTTAATCATTAGACATGGAGATCGGGAGAAAATTCCTGTTGGATCGTTTGGGAATGAAATTTTGCTCAATGAAAAAGGCATCCACAATTCAATAAATTTCGGACGAGAGTTAAAACAGTATAGGATCAATCGCATTTACACAAGCCCTGTTGCAAGGTGTGTGCAAACTGCCCACTATTTAAAAGAAGGTTATGAAAAGGAACTCTCGTTTCATACTACCAAGGCTTTGGGTGATCCGGGACTACATATTGCTGACGACAAGTTAGCAGGGGAATTTTTCCTAAAACATACTTTTGATGAGATGTACCGAAGATTCATGCTTGGCGAGGCTATTCCCGGTGTACCGACACCGCAGGGCTTCGAAACAAAAATGACGGAGTTCATCAAACAAAATACAATAGAAGATGGACTGACCATTTTTATTACACATGATTCGTTAATCGCCTTTTATCACTATTGTTTAAATAAAGTTGTTTATACGAAGGAGAATTGGGTGAAATATTTATCAGGAATAATTTTAAAAGTTGAATAAATATGAACTGGCAAGAAATTAAATTATCAGAAAATGGGACATTCTTTAATTTCCAAGGGAACAAAGTGTTTGATAAAACATTTATTAACGCATTAAAATTTCACACTCCCGGATTTGCTCCTGTACAGGATAAAGACGGTTGGTATCACATTAATATCAATGGTGAAGCGTTATACAAAGAACGCTACAAGAGAACCTTCGGATTCTATTTTAATAAGGCGGCTGTAATTACAGATGAAGGGTGGTTTCATATTGATGATAAGGGACTCAGGTTGTGTAAGGAAACTTACGTATGGATTGGAAATTATCAGGAAGACAAATGTTCTGTTCGTGATTTCAATAATAACTACTTTCATATTGATCCGTTTGGAAAAAGAATTTATAGTGAAAACTACTTTTATGCCGGTGATTATAAGGATGGGTATGCTTGTGTAAAAGGAACGGATGGTTGGAAACACATTGATAATAGAGGAGCAGACCTTAATAATAAAAGATTTGAGGACTTGGGTATTTTTCATAAAGGCTACGCTATTGCAAAAGATTTAACTGGTTGGTTTCATATTGATAAAAATGGAGTTGGTTTATATTCTCAACGCTTTCATTCTGTTGAACCCTTTTATAATGGTGTTAGTTTAGTTACAAACGATAATGGAACAAAAGCATTAATAAATGAATCGGGAAAATTAGTTGGCAATATTTAGTAGGAACAAAATGTTGCTTTAAAAGCCCATGCAGATCGCATGGGCTTTTTTTGTTTGCCAAAATTTTTATAAATATTTCAAAAGAGATTAAAGTTTTTAAAAAAAATTAAACCCATTTAAAGAGAATTCTTAAAGTGGTCTTCGAGTTTTTTATATGGACATAGTTTTGCCCTGTGTGTTGTAGAACCCCATATCCCCCTGAAATAGACGATTCTTAGCTGTATTTGCCATACAGTATGGCATCTTTATTTTGAACGTGCAAGTTTATTCCCCTCAATTTTTACCCTCATAAAAAAATAGTCGAATTCGCTACCACGTTCCCGAAAGTGTACGTAATTTTTTATAGAATTTCAAAATGGTAACGGAGAAGAAAAAAATAAATTGGGAAAGAACGGAGGATATTACTGTTGAAGAAGTAAAAGCCACCGAAGGGATGAAACATTTTACAGATGAGCAAGCCAAGGAATTTATTAACCTGATAAAAGTTTACAGCATGTGTATTTACGCATTGCATAAAAGAGAAGTTGATGGCGAGATTGATTTAGAAGCAAAAATAATTGAACTCAATAATAACGAAGAACTAAAAATGGCAGCCTAATGGAAAAATTAGTTTTATTTGATCAGTTTGCAAAAGGCAAAGTTGATGCGCTTAGCAAAACAAACAATTGTGTGATTTACACAAGGGTTTCAAGTAAGGAACAAGAAGAAGGTCATAGTTTAGAAACGCAAAGAAAACTTTGCACCGAGTTTGCTATAAAAAATAGTCATGCGATTTTGGGTTATTTCGGAGGAACGTATGAAAGTGCAAAAACCGATGAGCGAAAAGAATTTAATCGAATGCTTTTATATGTAAAAAAGAGTAAGGAGAAAATTAATTACATCATCATTAGTCACATCGATAGGTTTTCGAGAACCGGAGCAAATGCCATTTATATAAAAGAGCAACTCAAACTCACTAATGTTTATTTGCAAGCAGCAACAACTCCTGTTGATCCACGAAGCTCAATTGGCGACTTTCAACAAAACGTTCAATTTATTTTTTCGCATTACGATAATCAAGTGCGAAAGGAAAGAACCATCATGGGAACTAAGCAAGCCCTTTTGAATGGGTTTTGGTGCGGACGACAACCCTTTGGGTACGATATAATAAAAGTAAACGGAGAAAGTAAAATTGTAATTAATGAAAAAGGGAAACTGATAAAAAAAGCTTTCATGTGGAAAGCAAGTGAAAATTTAACGCTTGTTGAAATTAGTAACCGATTAAAAACTTTGGGTTTGATTTGCCCTGACAACAGACTCAGCGAATATTTTAGAAATCCTTTTTACTGCGGATTAATGGTTCATAGTTGTTTGGCAGGGCAGGTTGTTGAAGGAAAACATGAGAAGATGATTTCAAAAGACGTTTTCTTAAAAGTGAACGAACTGATGAAAGGGGCGAAGAAGGGTTACACCTGCAATATGGATGGCGAAACAACCCCATTAAGGCGGTTTATGTGTTGCGATAGTTGTAAAAAGCCCATGAGGGGATATATCGTGCTGACCAAGGAATTGCCGTATTATAAGTGCGGAACGAAGGGTTGTAAAAATAACACCAACGCCAAGGAAATTGACCGGGTTTTTGAAAAAATCCTGCGAACCTTTAGCCTTGCCCCAAATAAGGCAACGGAAGCCCTTATAGCGAACCAAATGGCTGCGGATTACAACAAGGTAAACAGCGAAAAGGAAGCAAATTTTACCGCCTTTAAACGCCAAATTTCTGAAATCGATAATAAGATCGAAAGGTTGGAGGAAAGGGTGGTACTTGAGGAGATAAATAACGAACTTTTTAATAAATACAGTGCAAAATTCAAAGCCGAAAAAGCCTTAATTGAGTTAGAAATGCTGAAGTCAGGAAACGAGGTGTCGAACCTTGAAAAATGCGTGAATTTAGCAATGCGACTATTCGCCAAACTCCCGACAGTGTGGCGACTCACGCCATTTAAGGAAAAAAGCTTGTTGCAAAATGTGCTGTTTCCGGAGGGTATTTTTTACAATAAGAAAAAAGACCAGTGTCGAACCACAAAAATAAATTCGGTTATTCGCTACTTCGCCCTATTGACGGGCGATTGGGAGGCAAAAAAAATCGGGGAGTCAAAGTTTTTCTTTGACTTCCCCGACTGCGTACCCCGAGCCGGGCTCGAACCGGCACAACAGTGAAGTTACTGGTGTTTGAGACCAGCGCGTCTACCAATTCCGCCATCGGGGCATTATTAAAACGGGGTGCAAAGCTAATTTTTGTTTTTATATATTACAAAGAAATTGCCCTTTGACCGCAAGTTTTTTATGAATTAAGCCATAAAATACTTAAATTTGCCCCCTCACTAAAAAATGGAAACACAAGTACGATTATTCAGCGGAAGCGCATCCTTAGATCTGGCCAAAAAAATTGCCAAATCTTATGGTCAGGAACTTGGTAAAGTTCAGCACTATCGCTTTAGCGACGGCGAAATACAGGCTTCTTATGAAGAAAGTATCCGCGGTCAAAGCGTTTTTGTGATCCAGTCAACCATGCCACCGGCCGAAAATCTGATGGAAATGCTTTTAATGATCGACGCTGCCAAACGCGCATCTGCCCGCCATATCATTGCCGTTTTACCGTATTTCGGTTATGCGCGCCAGGATCGTAAAGATCAGCCCCGCGTTGCCATTGGCGCCAAATTGGTTGCCGACATGCTCGCTGTGGCAGGTGCTACAAGGGTTATGACCATGGATCTTCACGCCGATCAAATTCAGGGATTCTTTAACGTACCGGTTGATCACCTATATGCCTCAACAATTTTTTTACCATATCTTCAGAATTTAAAAGTGCCTAATCTGGCAATTGCCGCACCCGACATGGGCGGCAGCAAACGCGCCAACGCTTACGCCAAGCATTTAAAGTGCGATATCGTTATTTGTTACAAGCAACGTACCAAAGCCAATGTGGTTGATCACATGACAGCGATCGGTGAAATTGAAGGCAGAGATATTGTATTGATCGATGACATGGTGGATACCGGCGGAACACTTTGCAAAGCTGCCGACATGATGATGGAACGTGGTGCTACAAGCGTAAGAGCTTTATGTACACACGGCATTCTTTCAGGCAAAGCTTACGAAAATATTGAGAACTCGAAATTAACAGAACTGATCGTTACAGATACTGTGCCTCTAACTCAGAAAAGCGACAAAATAAAGGTGATCAGCGTTGCCGATCTTTTTGCAAAAGTGATCAGCAGCGTGCATAATTACGAATCGATAAGTTCAAACTTTTTAATATAACCCGCATCATTTAAAAATAACGGTGTGATCATAGCGGCGGGGCTTTGAGAAACATCACAAAAATAATAATATGAAAACAGTACAATTGAGCGGTTCGCCACGTGCGAACGTAGGGAAAACAAACGCGACCTTGTTGAGAAACAAAGGCGAAGTTCCATGTGTGATTTATGGCGGAAAAGAACAGATCCACTTCTCGGCAGATGCAAGAGCATTCAAGCCTATCCTTTACACTCCGGAAACAAATTTAGTTGCTATCAACGTTAACGGAAAAGTACATAATGCAGTTGTGCAGGAAGCACAGTTCCATAAAATTTCTGAGAAATTAATTCACGTTGATTTTTTAGAGGTTATCGAAGGTAACCCGGTTACTGTTCAGATCCCTGTTAAAGCTGTTGGCGGACAAGCTGAAGGTGTTAAGAACGGCGGTAAAATGATCGTTAAAATGCGTAAATTAAAAGTAAGAGGTTTGATCAGCAAACTTCCTGAAAATATTGAATTGAACGTTGAAAAATTAGAAATCGGTAAATCAATTTCGGTTGGTGATATTAAATTAGATGGTTTAAGCATTCTTCACCCTAAGAATATTTCGGTGATCAGCGTACAAACTACACGTGCCGTAGAACCTGAAGCAACCACTGCAGCAGTAACTACAGCAGCAACTCCTGCAGCAACAGCAGCTCCTGCCGATAAAAAAGACGACAAAAAGAAATAATCGTTGAAAAATGAATTAAACCCTGACAGAAATGTCGGGGTTTTTTGTTTATACTTGTTAAGATTATTTAAATGTAGCAATTGTGTAATAGTTGAGAATTAAACTTTCGCTACTTTAGTGCATCAAATTACCGTAACAAAACTATGAAACCAAGCTTATGAAAAATTTCCTATTCATACTTCTCAATTTTTTTGTCCTGAATTTTTTTGCACAGGAAGACCCTAAAGCAAAAACTATTCTAGATGATCTGAGCAAAACCACGAAAGCCTACAAATCAATAACAGCAAGCGTTGTAAGAGCATCGTACAACAAAGATAAAAAGCAGACCGAGAAACAGGATTGGAAAATTCAGTTAAAAGGTCAGAAATTTCGTTTGGAAATTCCCGGAAATACAATTGTTTGCGATGGCAAAACAATATGGAATCACAACAAAGACGCAGGTGAGGTAACCATCAAAAATTTTGATCCGAATAATGAAGATCAGAATCCCTCAAAAATTTTCACACTTTACGAAACCGGCTACAAATACAAATACGATAAGGAAGAAAAATTAGGAACAATTGTTTGTCACGTGATCGATCTTTACCCAACTGTAAAACCCGAAAAGAAAAAATTTCACACCATGAAATTATACGTTGACAAAATAAAAAAGCAGGTGGTTCAGATGAAAAGTCTTTTAAAAGACGGTGGAATGGATGTTTTTGAGGTCAAATCTTTTAAACCAAATGCTGAGATCGCCGAAACCGTTTTCACCTTCGATACCAAAAACTTTAAGCCTGACCAGATCACCGACGAAAGGGACTAAAAATCATCGTTTTAACAGTTTTAGATTTTTTAGATTTATTCTTTGAGTGGGCTTTGATACTTAATGAGTAGGAATACATTAGTAATTATCCAATTTCAGGCTTTTCGTCTATTTTGTAAGTAACTTTATAGAATGAAGTTCTCATTTTCAATGCAATTTTCTAACCTTGCTTTCCTGATGAAAAGATCATTTACTTTTCTTGTTTGCCTTGCCCTTTTTTGTCTATCCTTAAATACTTCATTCGGTCAATCAGCTCCCTTTTGTCCAACTATTAATTCTCAGGTTTCAACCGGACCAACAACTGTCATTTGTAATGGTCAGTGCGCCAACTTAACAGCAAGTGTGGTACCCGTAAACTTAACAACAACTTATTCTGTTGGCCCTACAGCCTACTCGCCTTTTTCGTTTTCAACCGGTACTTCAATATTAGCAAATCAGGATGATATCTGGAGTTCCACAATCAACATTGGTTTTCCGTTTTGCTATTACGGAAACACATTTAATCAGTGCAAAGTGAGTTCAAATGGTCAGCTTACTTTTAGTCTTGCAGTACCCAGCACACTCGGTGGAAATAACTGGCAGATCACTGCAGCCATCCCGAGTCTGGTTAATATGCCTGGTAATACAATTTGCGCTGCATTCCGCGATATCGATCCAACCTCAAGCGGAAATATTTATTTTGCATCTTATGGTGTAGCGCCATGCAGATCCTTCGTGGTTTCATGGAATAACATTCCAATGTATGATAACCCGGGTTCATGTACAGGTATTCCAAATTCCACTTTTCAATTAGTGTTGCACGAAACAACAAACTACATTGATGTGTTCATTCAAAATAGTACAAGTTGTGCAGGCTGGAATTCAGGAAGAGGAATCATTGGAATTCAAAATGTGAACGCAACACTTGCAACTTCTCCACCTTTACGAAATTTTCCTACAGCATGGACAGCGGTAAACGAAGCCTGGCGTTTTGCTCCAACGGGTGCCCCAACTTATACGGTAACATGGACCGGCCCAACAGGAATTGTTGGTACAGGTTTAACTGCAACGGTTTGCCCGAGTGCTACATCAAATTATACAGCTACCATGAATGTTTCTGCATGTGCAGGCGCAAACAGTACTTATACAAGTGCATTAACGGTATCAGTTGTACCGGGTCCAACTTTAGCGGTAACATCTACAAGTATTTGCCAGGGCGCAACCGGAACCCTCACTGCATCCGGGGCCACAACCTACACTTGGGTTACAGGAGGTACAAGCGGAACAACAGCAAGCTACTCACCGTTAGCAACAACAGTTTATACAGTTCTTGGAAGTACAGGAGCAGCCTGCATCTCTCAAGGCACAGGAACAGTTTTCATTACCCCATCTCCAACTCCAAACATTACAAGTAACAGTCCGGTTTGTATTGGGGCTCCAATTAATTTTACAGGAAGCGGTGGCATAACTTATTTATGGGTTGGCCCAAGCAGTTTTAATTCGAGTAATGCAAATCCTAATATTCCTGTTTCGGCAATGGCAAATAACGGAACATATACACTAACGGTTACCGATGCTAATGGTTGTTCAACAACAACAACAACTCCTGTTACAGTTAATTCCTTGCCAATTGTTGCAGCAACCGGATCTTCGATCTGTATCAATCAAACCATTAATCTCAGTGCCAATGGTGGTGTTAGTTATTTATGGTCAGGTCCAAACGGTTTCATTTCTAATTTACAGAATCCAACCATAGCTGCTGCTACAGCTGCAATGACGGGTGTTTACAATGTTACGGTTACTGCCGCTACTTCTTGTAAGAACACCGGTTCAGCAAATGTAATTGTTAACCCTCCGCCTACTCCAACACTTTCAACCAACAGTCCGGTTTGTATTAACAGCACCTTGAGCTTCTTTGCGAATGGCGGAGTCAGCTATTCCTGGTTAGGACCGAACGGTTTTGCATCCGGCTCACAGAATCCGAACCTAACAGCAACAACAACAAATTTCAGCGGAACCTATACGGTTTTTGTAAGTGATGCCATTGGCTGTACTGCGTCGGCCGTTATAACTGCAATTGTTAATCCTTTACCACTGGTTGCAATTTCAATGGGCAACAATAAAGCTTGCGTTCCATTGTGTACTTCATTTACCGTAATGAGTTCTTCAGGTACTCAAAATTGTCAGTGGCAATTAGGGGATGGTGTAACATTGAGCGGATCAAGCATAAATTATTGTTACAGTACCGCCGGCGACTTTGTGATCACCGCGACTTTAAAAGACGCGAATGGATGTACAAATCTTGCCACCGCAAGCGCCACTGCCTATCCTTTACCGGTTGCCGATTTTAATTACGCTCCAATAAAACCAATATTCGAAGAGCCAATTCAGTTTACCGATGCCACTTATGCGGCAAATGTAACTTCATGGAACTGGTATTTCATGGCTGATGGAAGTTTTACTTCTAACGAACAAAATCCGAATTTCACTTATCCTCAATTCGGTGTATTCAGTATTGCCTTAGTTGTGAAAAGTGATTTTGGTTGCATTGATACTATTATCAAAAACATTGAGGTGCTTGAAGATTTTGGTTTATATGTTCCGGATGCCTTTACGCCTAATGGAGATGGAATAAACGATGTTTTCTCACCAAAGGGTTTTGGTATCACCGATTACGAAATGGAAATATATGATCGCTGGGGCGAGAAATTATTCCGCACTAAAGACATGCACAATGGATGGGACGGTAAATACCAAGGTAAGAGCTCTAAAGTTTTACAAGATGGAACTTACGTTTGGAGGATCCGACTTATGGACGTGTACGGTAAATCAAAAGAATTAACAGGTCATGTTACTTTGATCAAATAGAATTTTAAAACATGAATATGAAAAAATACACTTTAATCCTTGCAGCATTTTTTATGGCTGTAATTTTTGCAAAAGCACAAACTGCAAGCAAGCTTACAAGTTTGCAAAAAGGTTATTTACAAAAAACATGGTACGAAAATCCAAAGGAATCTAAAGGAGACACTATCGTATTCCATGTGGCTAAATATATTTATCAGTCAGGAGATGACCCTGCGTTTGCCTGGAGTGAACTTAGTTTTTCAAATGCCACAGATTTTAACGTAGCATATTGGAGATGGTGTGTTGCACCGTTTGCATACACCGGAAAATGGTCTGCAGGATCGAACACTTCACTAAAATTGGATTTCGGTCATCAAAAATGCAAATGCGATCTTAACATCATCGATATTCAAAGCAATACTCTCAAAGTAGTTATTAAAGAATCATCGAATTAATACACATACAAATGAAAAACATTTTCAAATTTTCAATGATTCTTGTGTTTGCTTTTGCAAGTACAGTTTCATTTTCGCAGAACCAAACCAAAAAATGGTATTTTGGCAATACTGCAGGTTTAGATTTCGTGGGCGGCCCAACACCGCTTACACTTGGGGTTATGAATCCATGGGAAGGCTGTGCAAGTATAGCCGATGGCGCAGGAAATCTGTTGTTTTACACCGATGGGATCAAAGTTTGGAACAAGAACCACATTCAAATGACCAATGGTTTTGGTTTAATGGGAAATGGCTCTACAACTCAATCAGGTGTAATTGTGCAGAAACCAGGAAGTCCTAACATTTATTATATTTTTACCGAAGATGCACAAGCTGCCGTTAACGGTTTACGTTATTCTACTGTCGACATGACTTTATCAGCAGGATTAGGTGATGTTATTGCAGGAACAAAAAATACGCCCTTGTTTACTCCAAGCGATGAAAAAATTACTGCGGTAAGGCATTGTAATGGCGTTGATGTTTGGGTTATCACTCACGACTGGTTATCTAATAATTTCAGAACATTTTTAGTTACTGCTGCAGGTGTTGGCGCACCAGTTATTACTCCTTTAGGAACCATTCATAACGGAAGTAATGCGAATACAATTGGTCAAATGAAAGCATCACCAAACGGAAAAAAATTAGCTCTAGCCATTCACGATGCTCCATTTAATAGTTTTGAATTATTTGATTTCAATAATTCTACAGGGGTTGTTTCCAATCCTATTACTTTAGGAACAGTTTATAATTGGGCTTATGGTGTTGAGTTTTCTCCTGATGGAACAAAATTATACGGTGGTAAATACGGCGGAGGCTCAAACTCAATTACGCAGTGGGATATTTGCGCAGGATCAACCGCTGCAATTCTTGCTTCGAAAGTTACAATTGGTGTTCCTGCTGTTCAAATGTTCGCGTTCCAATTAGCTACAGATGGAAAGATCTATGTTGCACGAATTGGTTCTAACATGATGGGTGTTATTCCTAACCCGAATATTGCCGGTGTTGGTTGTGGTTACATTGATCTTGGGCAAACCATTGCTCCAAAAACAAACAATTTAGGCTTACCCAATTTTGTTACAAGTTATTTAAAAGTACCACCGCCTCCATTCACATACACTGTAAACTCTTCGGTAAGTTGTCTAACGGCCTCCTTCACTCCTCCTTCGGTTGTAACTACAACTTCGAGTTGTGCAGCGGCTGGTACAACTGTTACAGGCATGACATGGACTTTTGGTGATCCTCCATCAGGACCCCTTAACACATCCACGTTAACAAGTCCAAGCCACACTTACCCGGGGCCCGGAACTTATACTGCGGTTCTAATTATTAATTACAACTGTACAAACGATACCATTAAAGTTCCGGTTACATTAATTTCTCCAACCATTGCCATTACCACTACATCGGCAACCTGCTCTTCATTAGGTTCAGCAACCGTAACAGCAGGTGGTGGAGTCGGACCATATTCTTACACTTGGTCGCCAACCGCGCAAACCACATCGGTTGCCGTTGGTTTATCATCTGGTATTTATTCTGTTACCGTAAAAGATAATGGCGGCGGATGTGTTGTTACAGGCACAACTAATTTAGGTTCCGTGAACTTAATGTCGGGAACGGTTACAACTACAAGCGTTTTATGTAACGGTGCAAGCACTGCTACAGCATCTTTAAGCATAACCGGTGGCTCAGGAAGTTATTCATACACCTGGACACCAACTGCGCAAACTACTTCGGTGGCAACAGGATTAGCTGCCGGTATTTACACAGTAACATCGAATGATCTAAGTAACTCCTGTACAGTAACAAGAACATTGCAAATTATTCAGCCGCCGGCATTAACATTAACTGCAGCAGCAAGTACACCAAGTGCCTGCATTGGAAACAGCATTACCTTAACAGCAAACATCAACGGCGGTTCGGGTGCAGGTTATAATTATACCTGGACAGCAGGACCAAACTTAAACACTTATGTGGTGAGCCAAACCGGAGGAACATATGTTTATACGGTATCTGCTTCCGATGGAAATAATTGTGTTAAGGTAAATAGTGTTTCAGTTAATTTCATTAATAACCCAAATCTTACCGTAACCAATTCAACCATTTGTATAGGACAAGTTGCATCTTTAACAGCGAATGGCGCCACATCTTATGTTTGGAATCCTGGTGCATTTATTGGAAGTACCTATACAGCAAGTCCTGCCAATACAACAACAATGACAGTTACAGGCGCTAACGGTGCGTGTACTGCTACAATGAACGCGGTTGTATATGTTAATCCTTTACCGGTTATTAACATGGCTAGCACGAACGTAGTTTGTAACGGACAATTGAACGGAACTTCAACAGCGAATGTTGTTGGTGGTAACGGACCATTTAATTTTGTTTGGTCAACTTTTCCGGTACAAAACACATCAACTGCCTTAGGTTTAGGAGCAGGTAATTATAATGTTGTAGTTACCGATAATAATGGTTGTGTAAGCACCGGAACATCTGCCATTACACAGCCTGCTGCTTTAACCTTAGTTATTAATTCCAATACCACTTCGGTTTGTGCCGGAAGCCCCATCAACTTAAATGCAATTGCGGCAGGTGGCACAGGAGCAATTAATTATGTGTGGGCTGCAGGACCAAATACAGCAGCTTATTCAGTTACACAAAATATTCCGGGTAATTATATGTACTCGGTAACTGCAACCGATGCTAATGCTTGTGTTATTGGTCAGAACATCAATCTTACTTACAATCCGCAACCAACAGTAACTGCTACCAGCGCTACCGTTTGTGCCGGCAATGTTGCCATATTATCTGCAAGTGGTGCCAACACTTATCTTTGGTTACCAAGTGGTGCAACAGGTTCTACATTTACTACTACTGCAACTAATTCAGGAAACATTACTGTGATCGGTTCTGCGATCGGTTGTACAGGACAAGCCATTACAAACATTGTGGTGAATCCTTTACCAAATATTTCGGCGAGCAGTTCGGCATTAAGCGGATGTATTCCTTTATGTGTTGATCTGAAAAGTTCTACTTCATCAAACATTGTAACTTATAACTGGACCATTAATAATGCGGGGATAAGCGGAAACAACATGACCAACCACTGCTTCCAGACATCAGGCAATTATTCTGTAGGTTTAAGTGTTACAGACGTTAACGGTTGTATGAACTCAAGCAATCCTATCAACATCATCATTGATGCGCACCCGGTTGCTGATTTCAATTACGATCCAATTAAACCATTGGCGAGTGCTGATCTGGTTAGCTTTACCGATGCATCTTACGCTGCAAACATTGTAAGCTGGAACTGGTATTTCATGAACAATGCTCAGTACACTTCTACTTTACAAAATCCAACATTTACGTATGCCGATGCAGGTGAATATGTAATTGCCTTGGTTGTAAAAAGCGATAAAGGTTGTTCTGATACCATTTTAAAAAGCATTTTAGTTGGGGAAGATTTCGGTATTTACATGCCGAACTCATTTACTCCGAATGGTGATGGACTGAATGATATTTTCTACGGAAAAGGATTTGGTATCAAGAAATTTGAAATGCAGATCTTTGACCGTTGGGGCGAAAAAGTATTTACTTCAACCGACCTTAACGAAGCTTGGGATGGTACATTCGCAGCGAAAGGCGGCACCAAACAAATTCAGGAGGGTGTTTACACCTGGAGAATTAAACTGACCAACGTGTTTGGAAAATCTAAAGAGTTAACCGGTCACGTTACTTTAATTAAATAAAAAATATGAAATTAAAACAGCTTCTCGTACTCTTTGTTTTTTTAACGGCTACTTCAAAAATTTTTGGTCAGAATATTTCGGGCATCATTAATTCGTATGCGGCGGTAACTTCCATTGCTACCAATACTGTTTGTGTAAATACCACAGCCGGTTTTGCAGTTGGCGATAAGGTCATGCTCATTCAAATGCAGGGTGCTAACATTAACACTTCTAACACAACTGCTTTTGGAACCATTACTTCTGCAGGTACGGCAGGTAAATACGAATTCAATTTTGTTGGTGCCATTAACGGTTTATGTGTTACACTAACTTGCCCTGTTATTAATACCTACAGCGTACCGGGTGCAGTTCAATTAGTAAAAGTTCCGGTGTATACCAATGCAACCATTACTTCAACTTTAACTTGTGCGGCGTGGAACGGAACTACAGGAGGAATTTTAGCTTTTGAATCGAACACCTTAACCTGTAACTCCGACATTAATGTGGCGGGTTTAGGATTCAGAGGCGGTGCATTTACAAGCGGCGGGTTCTGTTGCAGCAATCCCAATTTTTTTACTGCAGCAACAGCGGGCGGACAAAAAGGTGAGGCCATTGCTAAGTATGTTGCAGGACAAGACGGCAGCAAAGGAAAAAATGCTAATGGTGGCGGCGGAAGTAACTGCGGTAACTCCGGCGGCGGTGGCGGCGGTAACGGTGGTGCCGGCGGCATTGGCGGTAACCAATACAATGGTTGCGGTGCAGGAGATCAAGGGCAAGGCTCTGTAGCTTTGGCGCCTCCAACAACATTATTATATATGGGCGGCGGCGGTGGCGGCGGTTTCAGAGATAACGGAATGAGTTGCACACCCGGTGGAAACGGAGGAGCAATTGTTTTTATTATTTCTAATCAAATAAACGGTAACGGAAGAATTTTTACAGCAAAGGGTAATGACGTGACCGTTAATGCGGTTGACGAAGGTTCGGGTGGCGGTGGTGGTGGCGGATCTATTTATATTAATTGTCCGCTTTATGTTGGAACATTGACCATTGATACACGCGGCGGAAAAGGTGGATCTAACTTTAATTCTGTTTTCCCAAGCAATTGTCATGGTCCGGGTGGTGGTGGTGGTGGTGGTGTTTATGCATTTAGTCCTGCAGCAATGCCGGGTACTGTTACGTATTCAACTGCGGCCGGTGTTAACGGTTTGGTTTTAAATCCTGCAAGCACTTGTTTTAATACTGGTTGGGGCGCATTGCCGGGTTCACCGGGAACTGCAGTTCCTAACTTATCCATTTCAGTTCTCATTCCTACAATAACAGTTGCAGGTACACCAACAGTTTGTACCGGAAGCGCTGTTACTTTAACAGCAAGCGGATCTACCTCTTATACATGGAGCACAGCCGCATTAACTTCAACAATTTCTGTTGCTCCGGCTGCAATTACAGTTTACACAGTTGTTGGTGGTGCAGCAACCTGTACAAATACAGCAACCTATACCGTAACACCCATCAATACGCCTACCTTAAGCATTGCCGGAACATTTTCGGTATGCGCTAATAAAGGAGCGCCAATAACAGCAAGCGGTGCCACAACTTATACCTGGAATACAGGAGCAACCACTGCAGCCATTACACCATCACCGGCAGTAACAACAGTTTATACGGTAAGTGGAACATCTGCATCAACCTGTTCGAGTTCGGCTACGGCAACCATAACGGTCAGCCCCTCTCCCACACCAAACATCAGCAGTAATTCGCCGGTATGTATAGGTGCTCCAATTAATTTTACGGGTGGCGGCGGCATTGCTTATGCCTGGTCGGGCCCTGCATTTTCATCAGCTGCACAAAGTCCTACTATTAGCAATTCAACCCTGGCAAACAGCGGAACTTTTACCTTAACGGTTACTGATGCTAACGGTTGTTCAACAACTACAACGCAAGCGGTTGTTGTAAATGCTTTGCCAATTGTTGCAACAAACGGTTCAACCGTTTGTATCAATCAAACTATTAATTTGAGTGCAAATGGAGGAACATCTTATTTATGGACAGGTCCGAACGGATTCAATTCACTAAGTCAAAACCCTAACATTCCAACAGCGAGTTTGGCAATGATAGGGCAATACACCGTTTTTGTTACCGATGCCAATACCTGCACCAATACAGCAGTTGCAAATGTTGGTGTAAATCCAATTCCAACACCAACTGCGCAAAGTAACGGGCCAATATGCGCCAATCAAATTATTGCGCTGAGTGCAAGCGGTGGTATTAATTACGCCTGGACAGGTCCGCAAGGATTTTTCTCGGCAGTACAAAATCCTACCATTTTAACTACATCCTCATTAGCGAGTGGTAATTACAGCGTAACGGTTAGCGATGCCATTGGCTGCTCGGCCATTGCAGTTGTTAATGTAACGGTTAACCCCTTACCCACACCAAACATCAGTTCAAGCCCGAACAAAGGTTGTGTGCCTTTATGTGTAACGTACACGGTTCAAAACGGAAGCCCTATAATGGCTGCCAGCTGGAACTTTGGCGATGGCAATACAAATGCAGGCGTTAACAGTTCTAATTGCTATAAAGTGCCGGGTACATTTACCGTAACGGCAAGCGTTACCGACATGAATGGTTGTGTAAATACAGCGGTTTATAGTTCACAGGCTTATCCTGTGCCGGTGGCCGATTTTAATTACTCGCCGCTCATACCAATTGTTAATGATGGCGCGGTTAATTTTAGCGATGCATCGTATGGCGCGCC
>JANYIQ010000244.1 GCA_025362575.1 Bacteroidia bacterium | reverse complement strand
GATATGGATTTTTCGTGGAAAGACAGAGATGATATTACGCGTTATATTTTTGAGGAATTCAATAAAGACCGTATCACACGCAAAGAAGGAATGAATCGAGTGGCTTTGCTTGGATCTTATAATACTTTTCAAAGTAATGCGGTGGTTCGTGAGTTAGGGAAAGTGTTTGGTTTACCGCCTGCAGAAATTGATAAAGTACAAAATTCTGGTTACAATGATCTGGATAGTGTAGGAAAACAGATCGTTCGCTATAGCGAATTCATTCACGGCTTACCGCATCATTTAAGTATTCATGCCAGCGGCATTATTATTTCCGATTCGCCAATTACAGCCTATACTGCTACTAACATGCCGCCAAAAGGTTATCCTACCACGCAATTCAGCATGCTGGAGGCAGAAGATCTGGGCTTATTCAAATTCGATATTTTGAGTCAGCGTGGTTTAGGAAAAATAAAGGATTGCCTGCAAATTATAAAAGACGAACACAATGTTGAAATTGATATTCATGATGTAGAAACTTTTTATGAGGATGAGAAAATAAAAGAGATGTTGAAAGTAGGTAACACCATTGGTTGCTTTTATGTGGAATCGCCTGCCATGCGGATGCTATTGGCGAAATTAAGAGCCGATGATTATTTGCGATTGGTGGCAGCAAGCTCCATTATCAGACCAGGTGTTGCTAAAAGCGGAATGATGCGGGAATATATTATCCGATTCAGACATGAAGAATTACAAAAGAAGGCACGAGCAGAACTTCCTGAATTGTACGATATTCTTAAAGAAACCTATGGTGTTATGGTTTATCAGGAAGATGTAATAAAAGTAGCACATTTTTTTGCAGGACTCACTTTAGCCGAAGCCGATTATTTAAGAAGAGGCATGTCGTGGAAATTCAAACAGCGCAACGAGTTTAATGTGGTGGAAAAAAAATTCATGGACAATTGTAAAGCGAAAGGTTACCCAGAAAAACTAACAAAAGATATTTGGATGCAGATAGAAAGTTTTGCCAATTTTGCTTTTTCAAAAGGGCATTCGGCAAGTTATGCCGTTGAAAGTTATCAGGCTTTGTTTTTGAAAGCGTATTACCCGCGGGAATACATGGTGGCAACACTAAATAACGGAGGGGGGTTTTATCGTACCGATCTTTACATTCACGAAGCGCGCTTGCATGGAGCAGAGATAAAAGCACCCTGCATTAATAACAGCAACGATCTTTCTAATATTAAAGGCAAAATAATTTATTTAGGATTAAGCACTGTTGCTCAGTTAGAGGAGGGTACCCGCAAAATGATAATACGCGAACGAACACTTAACGGGCCGTTTAAAAATGCCCCTGACTTTATTAAACGTGTTCCTGTTTCGGTTGAGCAAATGCGCATTTTGGTAAAAGTTGGAGCTTTTAATTTTACGGGAAAAAATAAAAAGGAACTGTTGTGGGAAATTCACATGCTTATTAATCCCGGAAAAAAACAGGAAAGAGTTCAGGAATTATTTGAGATAAAGCCCAAACAATGGACTTTACCGGCATTGAGCAGTACCCTTCTGGATGAGGCTTTTGATGAAATTGAACTATTGGGCTTTTCCCTATGTTCACCTTTTGATCTCTTAAGAGAAAAATTAACTTTCACTTTAACGGCCCGGCAATTATCTTTACATAAAAACCAAACGGTGACAATTGCAGGTTATTTGATAAACACCAAACGTACGCCTACTTCAAAAGGAGAACAAATGTATTTCGGTACTTTTTTAGACATTGAAGGTCGCTGGATCGATACAGTTCATTTTCCTCCATCAGCAAAACAATTTCCGTTCAGCGGTCCGGGTTGTTATTTATTAACAGGAAAAGTTGTTGAAGAATATGATTTTACCAGCATAGAAGTTAGCGAAATGAAACGTTTGGCTGTTGTTGATCGTGAAAAAATGACTGAGTCTGTGAAGGAAGCGCCGACTCTTCTTGCTTTACCAAATCTCGTTCCGGAGCCCTCTCCGAACATTGAACATTCAACTCCCAACTAAATGTTTGCGATAATAGACATAGAAACCTGCGGAGGAAAATTTACTCATAAACATGGGCGAATCACAGAGATCTGCGTTTTGATACACGATGGTTTAACGGTCATTGATAAATTTACCACACTCATTAATCCTGAGTGTCATATTTCTAATTTCTACAGCAATCTTACCAATATCACTAACGAAATGGTGGTCGATGCGCCAAAATTCCATGAAGTAGCAAAAAAAATAATTGAGATGACGGAGGGTTGTGTATTTGTAGCGCACAATGTGGGTTTCGATTATAATTTTGTGAAAGATGAATTTGCTTCATTAGGTTACAAATACAAAAGAGAAACATTGTGTACCGTAAGATTGAGTAGGAAATTAATTCCGGGGCGAATTTCATATAGTCTGGGACATTTATGCGCTTCCCTCGGTATTGAGATCATTGGCAGACACCGTGCAGAGGGTGATGCGGTGGCTACAGCTGAGTTGTTCGATCTTTTGCTGAGGTTAAAGAATGCCGATCCGCAATATAAAAATAAAGGCGTGGTGGAGTTAATGACGCGGCGTATTGACAATATTAAAAAATACATCTTAAATAAATTGCCCGAAGAATGCGGTGTGTATTATTTTTTGAATAAAGAAGGGGGAATAATTTACATTGGTAAAAGTGTGAATATGTATAACCGGGCCTTGAGTCATTTTAATTCAGATGAAAAGAAAGGGAAGAAAATGCTCAACGATCTGATGAATGTAGATTTTGTGGAGACTGGAAACGAATTAATTGCTTTACTTCTGGAAGCTGAAGAAATAAAAAAACATAAACCCTTGTATAACCGGGCGCGCAAAGCCGATGTATTTACACATAGCATTGATTGGTTCAAAGATAAAAGAGGGATCATTAATTTTAAGCTGGTGCCTTATGAGGAAGCTGAAAATGCTTTACTATCGTTTACTACTTATGCTACCGCCCGAGAACGACTGGAAAGCTGGATCGAAGAAAAGACTTTGTGCCTGCAATATTGTTCTTTAACTCCTGATGGAAGTTTGTGTTTTAATCATCAGATAAAAAAATGCAATGGCATTTGTGCCGGAGAAGAGGAAATTGAAGACTATAACAAACGCGCTCATGAAATTTTGAATGAATTTATTTTTGAGAATCCTGATTTCGCCATCATAGATAAAGGTCGGGAACCCACCGAGCAATCGATCGTACTCATTGAAAAAGGTCAGTATGTAGGCTTCGGGTATTTCAATGCAGATGAGCAATACACTTCGCCCGAAGAATTAAAAGGAATGGTAAAACGTGCCACTTATTATCCTGATGCCAATGATCTGGTTAGAAGCTGGCTGGCAAAGGGGAGGAGAAGAAAGATCGTTTTTTAAACCCTCACCCCAATTACCAATATATCATCCGTTTGTTCAGTACCGCTTTTCCAATTCTCAATAAAGTGATCTAAAAAATCTCTTTGTTCAGACATGGTTTTGTCCTGAATTTTTAAAAGGGTTTCCTTGAATTTTTTGGTCATTAGTTTTTTATCGTCTGGACTGAACTGATCAGCGAAGCCGTCGGTAGAAATGTAAAGTGTTTCGCCTTTTTGCAACTGAAAAGTTTGCGTGTTAAATTTTTTCGGAATATCATAATCCAGACCTCCGATCGGGAATTTATCGGCTTTAGTTTCAGCAAGTGCACCATTCTTAACGCAATACAAGGGCCGGTTAGCTCCTGCATACTGCAATTCAGAAGTTGTAAGATCAAATGAGCAGATCGCTACATCCATTCCGTCGCGAGACTCCGAATCCTGCCGGGTTTGTTTAAGTGAACGGTTCACTTCATCGTTAAGAGCGTGCAAAATTGGTCCGGGTTCAGTGATCCCTTTCTCGTTCACTATCTCGTTAAGCAGAGTGTTTCCGATCATGCTCATGAATGCGCCAGGTACACCATGGCCTGTGCAATCCACAGCGGCAATGATGCTTTTCCCGTTCTTGTGAGAGAACCAGTAAAAGTCGCCACTAACAATATCGCGGGGTTTAAATAAAATAAATGAGTTCGGTAAATTCTCGATGATGTCGTTTCTGTCGGGCAGAATGGCCTCCTGAATTCTTTTGGCGTAGTTCACGCTATCTACAATTTCTTTATGCTTGTGTTCTATCTCTATCTTTAATTCGTTGATGCGCTCTTTCTCTTTGTGTATGGCCGTACTCTGACTCCAAAGCTTTTTTACTTTTTCATCTACTTTTGCTTTGTCGGCTGCCAGTTTTTCTTTTGCAAGTGTTAACTCTTCATTTTCCTTATCTACCCGGGCTTTCTCTTTGTAAACGGCTTCACTCATCTGCCAGAGTTTTTTATTTTTCTCTTCGGCTTTCTTTTTTTCAGCTTCTGTTTTTTTAGCGTCCGGAACAGCTGACAGGGCCTGTTTTAATTCGCTTAAAGATCTTTCGAGTTCGTTTTTCTGGTCTTTATGCCAGTTCACTTCCCGCTTATGTTTATTTTGCAGAATGAAATACACCAGTCCGGTAAAGATCAAAACAGCTATTAATGAAATAAGGATTGAAGACATGTTTTTTATCTATACTGAATGTGGTTACGGTTTCCTAGAAATTTATAATAGTTGTCATTATAATCTACTGCTTTCGGATCATTGGCCGTTCTCATTTTTTCATAAGCGGGAGGATTGGAGAGCGTGTAAAAATTGGGGGTGATGCCATACATTGTTAAAGAAATGTGAGCTGCCCAAAGCGTATAATAAACGAATACCATTGGAATTTTTCCGGGAAGCTTCATTACACGCTCTTTAAACGCCATTTGTTCATTAGCGTAGGTATACTTTCTTTTAATAAGAGGAAAAACAACTAAAAATAATCCGCTATAGAAAGCAATATTCAGCATAATATTAGCACCGGGCAAATGCTGTAATTTCCATGATAAGCCATTTGCAGCGATCACAGACGTAAGTATGAAAAGAAAAACCATGAATGCCATGAACCGGCCTTTTTTCGAATCTTTTACAAGCGTTCGCACAGCATAAATTAAATAAAGAATGAAAAGTAAGAAGGCCCCAAAAATGAGGAATGGTCCCGGTGGAAGCAACGGATCTCTTTTAAAATACTGCCCTAAAAAAATGCAGCCTAATATGAAATGTTCTACAAAAAAGTAAATGGCTTTTGTTTTGCTCTCTGATCTTGTTTGTGCGTAAAAAGCAAAAGCCTCAATGAAAAAAGTACAACCTATCAGTAAGGCAGAGTCGTAAATCATGTCCAGTCCGTACTCATTCTGAGCAAAATTGGCAAAGCAACCTAACACTATTGCGGCGAAGAAAAAATAGCGAATTTCGTTAAGCGTTTTCATTTGTTTTATTTTGAAGTTTCAGTAATCTCAGTTGTTGCGATCTGGTATCTTAAGCTGTTCATCACATCATTCTCTGCCATACGAACGTTATTCTGAATTTGTGATAAGGTGTTAAGAACCCCGGATATCGGAACATTATAAAAAGTGTGGATCTCCCATTTTACCATTCCTAACCCGTCTTGTGGTTCGAATGTATCTTCCAAAGATAATCCGATCGTTTTGTCCGCTTCAGCTCTTTCTTTCTCATTTAACATACTAAGTATGTCCTCACGGAACACCGCTATTTTGTTTTTTAATTCGATCGCAGAAAAACTACCTTCTCTCGGACTTTCCAGTTCACCGATAAGCGCACGCGTTGTAATGTCGTAATTGTCTTTATTGGTAATGTCGGCAGGGGCGAGGGAGTCTGCTTCTTCTTTACTTATCCCTTCAACAGTGCCGATCAAATGAGATTTCAGGTCACTGATGTAATTATAAAGATCGTTACTGAGTTCTCTGGCCTTTTTTGCTTTCTGAAAAGCGGAATTGTTTTTTTCGAGTGAGGCAAGAATATTCGCATTTCTGATGTTGATGTTATTGGAAGAGGCTTCAATGTTCTCCTGAGTAAGGGCAAAGGAATTCATGAACATACGCGAGGCGTTGTTGAAAAGAAACGCAAGGAGAGTAGTTACCAAAACCGAAATAAAAGTGAATCGTACTAACGCATCTGATCTTTTATTAATGTCATTTTTATAAGATCTAAGAAGAAAAGGAAGGCAGAGTGTTAAAAGTAAAAGAACTCCGAATAAGAGTAACATTGAAGCACCGGGCCAATGAGTTATTTTGAAAAGTAATCCTAATATTATTATAGAAATTGAAATACCACCTGAAATATTCATGATCTTTTCAGCTCCATTCTCTGAATGGCGCATTTTATGAATGGAGTAGGCGGGAATAAAAAATAAAGCAAATATACCCATGGAAAGTACGATCATACCGCTGGCAAAAGGCCAGTGCATGATCTTGAAAAGTATACTCAAGTTAAGCAATGAAATACAGAACCATCCCAATCCAACAGCAAATTTAATTTTCCAGCCATTTAAGGCGTTAATTTTCGACTTGGCATAAACCGGAATAAATCCAATACTCAAAAAACCCATGGATAGCATGAGCATGAGTCCGGCACCAGGCCAGTGCATGAATTTGAACAAAGCACCAAGAACAATAAAAATGCTGGTGATGATGCTGAAAATGTTGAGTGTTTTTTTCATTGTAAATTATCTAAATATTAATTAATCTAAGTTGTCAAATCTAACCTGGCCATCAGCACTCTCATAGTCTAGACCCGAGAATTCGTATGCAGGTTTGAGTTTTGTTTTACTATTAGCCAACTTCTGTTTCTGAAGCTCTCTTTTTCTGTTTTCTACTTGTAATATTTCACCGATCAGCTGTAATTCTTTATTACTGGAAACGTTCTCGGGAATATAATTGCTGGCCTCATAGTAATAGCCATTATAGGCAACGCCTCTGATGAAGCTTAGAGTAGCACGAGGCTTAACCAGTTCGGGAAGATCTTTCATCATTCGTTTACATAAGCTGAACATCTCTTTGCTTCCGATCATTGCCATGGTCTGGATCAGCTTCATGCCGAATTTGGGTTGTCCATCAAGATCATTGTTTTTGAAAATTGTGTCTAGATAATAAAAGGTGTTTTGGATTGGTCCTTTTTCCTGAAGTTCGTATGCGATGTCGGTTAAAATATTTCTTCTTGATGCATCCTTTAGCTTCAGGTTGATCATGTCAAATGACTCTTTAAGCCTTCCGTTAATGGCAAGATGTTTTGTAAGTGTGTTCAACATATAAGGGTGGGTTTGCGTCCGATATTCCTTTTTCTGAAAGGCATCAAGAAAACCGTTTTTTTTCATTTTCTCAACACTTAGCTTCGAGAATAAATTGAAACCTAGTGTTGTGTCTCCTGAATCAAAAGCCTTATTGATAAGGTGAATTGAAATGTATTCATCATACATATCCCCTTTTAACTCTGGTTTTTTGGCTAGAATGTCTTTCATTAAATTGAGAACCAAATAACTCGTATTGGTTTTCGAAGTATCGTCATCAAAATTGGCATAGCAATATCTTTCAAGGATCTCAATACCTTCTTTTGTTTCAAAATTATTTGCCAGATTGTTTTTTAAAACGTATTTAAAAAATTCAGTAGATTGTGATTGCTCAGGCATTGTGCCGTAACGGCTTGTAGAAGTGTTTGTGCCTCTTTCGTAATACGAAATTTTCACAGGCTCGCACATTACCATCGGATATAAAAACGCAAAAGACATTTTTACCTTTTCAGGAGTCCACCATTTAATGTACATGGCACCAAGGTCATAAAACCTTAGATTTTCAGGGGTGATCAGATTGTACCAGACGAATGCTTTTTTAAAGTTCTCGTGCGAAGATGGAATGTTGTTAAATATTTCTTCCTCATAACTTCCCTTCTTTTTATAAAATAAAGCCATCGCAAAATTATATGAGGTTTCATCGAAGTTCACGTTGTAGGTTGTGGTGTTTGTAAGTCCGTTGAGGTCGTTTATTTCCCTGATATCAAACGTATATTTTTTATTTCTCATCTCATTCAACACCTTGTATTGATGATCCCATACTTTCTCTCTCTGTTCTTTGGTACAAAAATATTTAGCGTAATAGTTGGAGCCGGAGTACATTTCGGTTATTCTTTCAAAGTCTATTTTCTTACAAAAATTATCATTTGTTATTCGGTCCATTATTTTTATGATGTCAAAGTAACCACTGGCATTATTCATAACTTTCTTAAGCAAGACATCTGCATTTTCAAATGAATACTTGTTATAATAAGAAAGTGTGTTTAAAAGGCTGTAAATCGAATAATAGTCATTATTGTACCCATAAGAGTGGTTGTATTGAATTATGGAGTCAAGACACTGAATGATCTTTATTGTACTTGAATTTGTATCTGCAGCATACAATTGTCCCAAGATCTGATACCCACCGTTGTGGAAAAGAACGGTTTTTTCTTTTGAGGGATAAAGTTTAATGAACCTTCTTTTCGCATCCTCCATTCCTTCAATTGGAGATATTTTTTTGATGTAGTAATTGAAATTGGTTTTAGGGGCTAAGGCTAATAATAACTGAATGCTGTTATTGAACCTCACTACGTTCACCTTTGTGGAATCGATGGATTGATCGAGTAGATTATGCAGCACTGCATTGAGCGCCCATGTATTTTTATCAATGAGTTTGTTTGTGGTATCGTCGTTTGTGTGGCTTTTAACATAGGCACAATAGCTCAAGAATTTATTGATACGATCAAGATGATAAGTTTTTCTAGATTTAAAAGACACGCGCTGGCGATTAGTAAGATTTTCCAATCTTCCATCCATGTATTTGAGTAAAGGATATACAAGTTCATGTACCGGTTCTGTTTTTTCTTTCTTTTCAAAATTCTGCACTAACTCAAACATTTTGTCGGCAATGTCAAAGGTCATCGTGTCGTTATCAAGCCTGTTCAATATTTTTTCAAAGGTACCCGGATTCAATTGCTCGTACTTAACTGCAAATTCAGCTTTATTGTAAGTCGTAACTTTACTCGAACTCAAAAGTTCAATTCCACGATCCTCAAGCGACTCAATTACATTATCATTCTGTTTTAAAGTGTAATCGTAATAATAGAAACTGCAACTTAATACCAGAGCAATTATTCCCACATAAGCCACAAGTTTATTAGCCCCATGTTTCAATACATATCTGGAAAAGAATAAACTGCGCGCACTTTTTTTCAGGAATTCAG
>JANYIQ010000204.1 GCA_025362575.1 Bacteroidia bacterium | reverse complement strand
ACGACTCTATTTTTTATGAATTGTGGGAGGACTATTTAAACAGTCTTTTACTTCACAATTATTTCTTTCCACATTTAGCTTACGAATTGCTTGGTTTTTACAAGTCAGACAAATTATATGCGGTCGTAAAGCAGCCATTTGTAAAGTCTACAGAAAGTACCAACCTTAAGAATGTCAAGGAATTTTTATCTGCCAATGGCTTTATAAATAAAAAGGCTAACGATTATTATCACCCGGGTCTTGGGATAATTGTAGAGGATTTACATGACGAAAATGTATTGACTGAGGAAGGGTCTTTGCAGTTTATTGATACTGTCTTTTTTCTGATGCCATCTTTTTACGATAAGGCATAATTAAGGCCAAACCAGCCCGGATTGCTTCGTTGTTCCTCCTCGCAATGACGAAATCGGAATTTTTACACTCATTACCGCAAAAATTAATTAACTACTTGCCACCACCCGGGCAATTTGCTCTTAAATAATTTGTGTACAAAGTAGAAAGATGCTGAAAGGTGCCTTCGCCTTCAGAAATGGAATGTGTACGGTTTGGGTAAGCCATGAACTGAAATTGCTTATTGTATTTTACCAATTCGTTTATCAGCATCTCCGCATTTTGATAATGCACATTATCGTCTTGCGTGCCATGTATGTACAATAAATTTCCTTTCAGGTTTTTTGCGTAAGTTAATGGCGATCCTTTTACAAAATCTTCCATGTTCTCTTGCGGTAAACCCATAAAACGTTCCTGATAAATATTATCGTAAGTTAATTGATTAGATATGGCCGCAACCGCAATTCCTGTTTTAAAAATATCAGGATACTGAAACAATAAATTTAAAGTAGCCGCACCGCCGCCGCTCCAGCCCCAAACTGCAATACGCTCAGCATCAACAAAAGGCCATTTGATAATTTCAGCCGCCGCTTGCCCCTGATCTTTAATGTTAACCTGACCGATCTTACGGTAAATTTCTTTTCTCCAGGCTCTGCCTTTTGGCGCCGGTGTACCGCGGTTATCTAAGGACATGTAAATATATCCGTCTTCTTCCATGTCGCCGCCATACATAAAATTTTGCGAAATGCCGTAAACATCAGTAACTGTAGCTCCTGCAGGTTCGGTGTAAACATAAAATACCACCGGATATTTTTTCTTGGGATCAAAGTTCTTTGGCTTCACCATCCAGCCATCCATTTCAACACCGTCTTTTGTTTTTACTTTAAAAAATTCGGTATTGTTTTTTTCCTGATTTTTTTCAAGTTTAATAGCTATGCTTTCTTTTTCGTTAATGGCTTTTTTATCTGCTAAAGTTATTACCTCGTTTAATGGCGGCACAGTGTGGCTCGAAAAATTATGCATGGCATATTCTCCGTTTGGCGAGATGTTGTAATCGTGTGTGCCTTTTTGATTTTCGGCACTTACTAACTCGAGCTTCGCAGGAGTGCCATCGAGCTTGCAACGGTACAAATATTTTTGCGTGGCATTATCAGGCGAAGCCGAAAAATAAAGCCATCCTGATTTTGCAGCAACGCAACCAATATCAATAATGTCGTAATTACCTTTGGTAAGCAACACTTCGGGTTTACCTTCCAAAGAAACGTTGTACAAATGTCGCCAGCCGTCTTTTTCGCTAACCCATAAAATGCTTTTGCCTTCGTTCAAAAAAGTAAAACCGTTGGTATAATCAATGGCATACGCATTCCCATCCTGAAAAATTTCTACCCAGGCAGCATCACTTTCTTCCTGTGCAACTTTAGCCATTCCAGTTGAAGCATCGGAAACATATAATTTACTTTGATTTTGTTTGCGGTTCAATTGCTGCGTTAAAATTTTGTTGCTGCCCGGAATAAATTCCATGCGAATGATGTAATGTTGCGAAGGATCGCCGGGAATATTCATCCAGGTAGTTTTTGCATCGGCAACATTAACAACTGCAATTTTGCAGGCACTTGGTGTTTCTCCAACTTTTGGATATTCAACCGGAATTGGTTTAGAATAAACTGAGTCGGTATAATTGATCATGTAATATTTTCTTGTTTTACTCGCGTCAATTTGCCAGTAGGCTATGCTTTTGCTATCCGGACTCCAGCGAATACCGTCGCGGCAGGCAAACTCTTCTTCGTAAGCCCAATCGAAAGTACCGTTAATTAATGCAGTAGTGCCATCGCTTGTTAGTTTTTTTATTTGAGAGGTTGCAAGGTCTTCAGTATATACATTGTTGTTGCTAACGTAAGCCACACTTTTTGCATCGGGACTAAACTTTGCAAACATTAAAGAAGAAGCGGGAAGTGACTTGCCAATTTGTGTAAGTGTATTCGTTTTGAGATCTAAAACCCAGTAATCGCCTTTGGTGTTCAGGCGCCAAACTTTTTTTGTATTGGTAAAGAGTAAAACTTTTTGTTCGTCGTTAGAGAAAGCGAACCAGCTTAATTTAATGGGCTCGTTGCTGCCGGAAGGAGTTAATTGTTTTTCGCTGATGATAACCTTGGTGCTGCCATCCGCTAAAACATGTTCGGTAATTTTAGTTTTTCCGGCGGTGTAATACGATTTGCCTGAACTGCTCCAGTTAATACTGCCCTTTTGAGCAACGGAAATTGAAGCAACAAAAAGTATGAACGCAAAAAACAGAGATTTAATTTTATACATAATGAGGTTTTTAGACAAGCATAAATGTATCAAAAAAAATCATTTGCCTTTAAACCCATATTGGGGGATTTTGCCCGACCATTATTCTAAATAAAAAAGGCTACCCGTTTAGAGCAGCCTTTCAATTTAAATTAAGCCAATATTATTTGCCACCGGCAGCAGGACTCTTGAAGAAGTCGTTTGCAGCTTTGTTATTCGGGTCAATTTCTTTGATCACATTAAAAAATTCTTTGGCCTTGTTCAGGTCTTTTTCGGTTTTGCTGAAAGCAAAGTGAGAACCTAAATATGAGTTCGCTTCAATAACATTGCTTTTGTTAGCAGGTTGTGCGCGCTCTTCGGGCTTTATCATGCCTAAATATTTTTCGTAATGCGGTTTGGCTAATGATCTTTCGTCTTTAGGATCTAAATAAGCATTAACGCGGCCTCTCCAGAAATAACTTACGGCATAAGTTGGGTTGGCTGCACCTAATCTCGCAAAGCAAGTATCGGCTTTCACAAAATCTTCGGCGCCGCCTTTTTCAATTTTTACTTTTATCTTAACATCTTTTTCTTCTTTCTCTTTCGCTTTTTCTTTGGCTTGTCCGTTAAAGAAATAGGCACGTCCGAAATCAAAATAATCTTGTCCGGTTAAATTTTTCGGATCAGTTCCCATTTTCTTTTCAAAAGTGGCAATGGCCATGGTGTATTTCTTTTGTTTCATGTAAGCCTTGGCAACCTCTGTAATTACTTCACCTGCAATTTTAGGATCAGTAGCTGCTGCTTTTTCCATTTCAATTATACCTAAACTGTCTTTACCGGTTTTCGATAATAGTAAACCTTTGTATTTATAATCTGTTCCTACAAATTTAAAATTAGGAACAGCTCCGGCTTTGTCGAAGAAATTATTAATGGCGTTCAAACCTTTTTTATAAGCCATGGTATCAATTTTGTTTCCTAATTCCGCATAAGAATAACCCAACATACGGTTAAGGTATAAATTGGCATTACCTTTCTTTTGCAGGTCTTCTAATTCTTTTACAGCTTCGGCATATTGTTTGTTGTTAAATAAAAACGAAGCGTAACGGTAACGTGCGTCATCACTATTATTTAATTCTAAATATTTACGGTAGCTCTCAATGGCTTTGCTGTCTTGCCCAGCCATGTGATATAACTCCGCTTTTTCGCGATAAGCAGGAGCATAAGTAGCATCAACAGCTTCAGCTTTCTTATAAAAATCCAAAGCCAAAGTGTAGTTGCGTCCGCGCTGATATAGTTTTCCTTCGCGTAAAATTCCTTTCGGTGATTTAGCATTCAATTCAGAAGCCAGATGATATTCTTTAATGGCAGGTCCGCCATCCGTTGGATTTTTTTCCAACAAGGCATCTCCTAATAAAATATGAGAATCAGCATTTTTAGGATCTAACTTTATGGCATTATTTAAGATCTGAATGGCTTCATCTAAATTTTTGTTATCAGCAGTAATATAAGCTTCAGCGATCTTCCGCATTACTTCGGTGTTTTTATTGGCACCTAAAGTACCGGCCTTAAAGAACTGTGCTTTTGCATCTGCATCTTTACCACGGAACCATAATACTTTTCCAAGTCCAACATAATTTAAAGGATTGGTAGCATTTACATCTGCACCTTTTTGATATTGCATGTTAGCGCTATCGAGATCGCCTTTTTTGAAAAAGTTCTCACCGTAGTAAAAAAAGTTTTCGCCTTTGGTAGCTTCTTTTCCGATCAATGCCCTGAAATCAGAACCTGCCGCATCAAAGCGTTCGTTATCGGTTTTGGTAATGGCATCTTGTAAAGTTTGTGCAAATGAAGTTGCGCTTAGTAAAGCTGCTCCTATTATTAGTTGAGTTTTCATGTTCATTGTTTATAGGTTCAAAATTAATACAAATATTATATAAGCAAGGCCGATGCCAAAGATTTAATAAGGCAATTATTTAGCATTTTTTAAGGGTTTTTGAAAGAAAATGGGCATTGCCATGCTTACTGCTACGGGTTTTCCGGCATTTTTACCCGGATTCCATTTAGGCATTGAAGAAATTACCCTGATAGCTTCTTTATCGCAATCGGGGCAATTAATGCATTCGCGGGCAATGGCTTCGTTAATTACTTTACCATTCGCATCTACCACAAATTTTATAAGGGTTTTGCAACCTTTAAAAACGCTGTCGTTCAAAAGTGAAGCGGGCATTTTTAAATTGGAGCTGATGTACTGCATCATTTTATTATTGCCGCCAACAAACTCAGGCATTTGTTCTGCAGACTTAAATACTTCGGGGTTTTGAGCAAAACAATTTGTAGCGAAGGCCAACAAAATTATAACGTAAGTTTTTTTCATTTTATTGTCCGAGCGGCGCAGTATTAATTTCAATAACACGTTCTTCTTGCCTGAATGGAACTAATCCTGCCTTCAGCATCATGAGTTGTCCTTTTTCGCCGGCAATAAATGTTTCTATACCTGCACTCAATGTAAAATCTCCGGCACGACGTATCACAAACATCCAGCGGGGCATAGGGTAAGCGCCGGTTTTAATATTGCTTTGATCGGGGTAGTAAGCGGTTTCGTTTTCTTTTTTTGAAAGCGGTAGTAAGCGCGTGGTTTTTAATATTTTTTGTGCACTGGTATTATCCTGATCGCTGAGCCAGGCAAAATCTAAAATGCCAATTAAGTTTTTATTTGCATTTACCTTTTCAATAAGTTCGGTAGTATTGTTTGCAGTAACGCAAATTTTCCCGAAACCTTTTCCGTCTAATAGCGAATCATTCAAATAGCGCGTACATCCCGAATTTTTATTATCGAACATTACGCTAATTGCTCCGGTGTCACTTTTCAATAAATTAATGAAACGCGGCATCGAAAAAACAGAATCTTTAAAGTCTTTATTAACCAGCAACACCACTGCAGTTTGGCCTATGCAGGTATATTTTGGATATAGATTAGCGCTCTTGAATTTTTTAATTTCTTCGTTGGATAATTGGCGCGAGATGCAAATTACTTTGCAGCTGTCGTTGAATAAACTTTCAATCGCATTCTTTTCATCGCTGTAAACACAATTAATGGTAGCGCGATTATAGATCTTTTTGAAAGTATACAGCTGATTGTCAATTACCGTTTTTAAACCTTCATCCACAATGAATTTTACAGTGCCCGAAGTAGGCGAGTCGGGCTCAACGTAAGCTTCGTTTTTGTTATTGCAGGAAAATAAAAAAAGGCTAACCACGGAGGCACTGAGGGCACAAAGGACACAGAGAATACTGAGGCGTTTATTTGCTTTGTTTTCTTGGTATCTCCGTCGTAAATTAGGTCTATCTCTCATTCTCATTTTTCATTTGTTTAAACTGTTTGTTGGCCCTGTACCCTCGGTATGTAGAGTACAAAATAAAAACAATCCCTAAATAAGTGCGGTTTGGCCGCGGTACACGTTCGATCACAATTTCGGTGCTTAGTAACATGATACCTAAAAAAAGTATGAGGCATACAACTACCAAACTAAAACCAAATGTTATTTTATGTCCGATGTTCATGTAAAAATGTGTTCTAAAAATAAACCCTTCCCGACGCGTCGGGAAGGGTTTAAGAATTTTTGCGACAAAATATTATTTAATTGTAAAGTTGATCGGTAAGTTAAAGAACACCGATACAGCTCTACCGTTTTGTTTTCCGGCTTTCCATTTTGGCATCGATTTCACAACGCGCATCGCTTCTTTATCGCAATCAGGACAACCTGCTACAGATTTAAGAATGGATACATCGCTTATGGATCCATCTCCACCTACAACGAATTTCAAGAAACATTTTCCGCTGATGCCGGCTTCACGTGCCATTGCAGGGTATTGAATGTTCTTTTGAATGTACTTCATCATTTCCATGGTTCCACCCGGAAATTCAGGCATCTCTTCAACCACTGTAAAGATCTCAGGAGCTTTTTCTTCAATAACTCCGTTACCATTTCCTTCAGGCACAACTACTGCATCTCCATCACCTTCGTGAGTTTCGGTAGCAACGTTTGTTTCTGATAATTTTTCTTGTGGTGGTGGTGGATCAGTTTCAACCGCATCATCCTTAATTACCGGCGGCACGAATTTCACTGTTTCCATAACAGGCGGCGGCGGCGGCGGAGGTGGTGGCGGTGGTTCGTTCTTATCCAATGGTGGAGGAGTAAGGTCAATTTGTGTCATGTCCAGCTCAGCAATTTTTGCTTCGTCGTTGCCTTTCATGCCTAAAACAAATTTAATACCCATACCTAATGCAAGGGCAGCGATCATCCCGCCAAGGATAAGCGTAACTGTCCAATTGTATTTACGTCGCAGATCGTATGCTCCGTATTCTTGGTTTCTTTTGTCAAAAACAATATCGTTTCTGGCATCGGAAGACACGTTATTCCAGCTAACTTCCATATTACTTTATTTTTTCTTGTAACAACATAAATTCCTGAGGCATCATGTCAACACCTAATACGCGTTTACCTACTGAACAAATTTTTAATTCGTCGAGCATATCAATTGCGTTTCTGTATGTAGCCTGATCATCTGTTTTAATAAGAACGGTTATCGCTCTGTTGTCAGCCGTTGCATCAACCGCCATACGTTTAAAGGTAGTGTCGGATAATACTTTGCTTTTATTCTGAGCTGCAAGTCTTTCAATTTCCTTAACGGCCCATTGATTCTGTTCCATTAATAAAGCGTGTAAACCTTCAGGACTAAAATTTGTTTCTTTTAATTCGGTAGCCGGTTTTCCTGCGGGGTTACCCGGTGCGTTAAACTGACCAACATAATAAAAAATTCTATCGTCTTTGGTCAGTAAAAAGGTAACACCATTTTTTACTTCAGGTGGTGGAGGACTGTTTGGTGGTGGTTCAGCAGGTAAACTTAACTCCATTGATTTTGGTTTGCTGAATGTTGACGTTAACACGAAGAAGGTTAACAACAAGAAAGCAAGATCCACCATGGGAGTCATGTCAACTCGAGTACTCTGTTTCTTCGCGCGCTTTTTACCGCCTTTACCATGCCCGCCGCCACTGTCTGCAATTTCTGCCATGTTAAATTTATTTTTAACCCCTTGGATGCATTCCTCAGGGCCTGGTTAATTTTTTTACATATCCGTGGTTATGCATCCCACGGGTTTAATTCGTTAATATTATTTTTTTGTTTCAGCCGGTTTAGCGGATGAACCACCTTCCATTGATGTGATCAAATTGAAGGTATAAATTTTCATATCTGTAAAAGTTTTAAAAACGTCTTTTACATAAATGTATTTCGCTTTTCCGTCGGCTTTAATAGCGTAACGGGGTTTTTCACCTTTGAACTCCTGGTTATTTTCTTTCGCTTTGTCTTTTGCTTTCATGTATACAGCGTTCAATTCACGAGCAGAAATATTGATCCAATCTCTTAATTGGTTGTTCATAGAATCTAATGGAACACCTTTTTGAGGTTGGAATTTTAAACGTTCACCTTCCGATGCATCAAGATATTTCGGCAGATCTTTTATTTCAACACCGAAACTAGAGAGACCACCAAATTTTTTAATTTGATCGGCAGTAAAGTTTATTTTATATTTTTCACTCATTCTGGCTAAGGCATTGGTTTTTGCTTCGCCACCACCACTGATCCCGAAAAAGGCACGACCAAAATTATCTACTGTCACCAATAGTGTATTTTCAGGAAGCATTTTATCTGAAACTGAAGAAGGGGGGTCAACAATAACCGGTTCGGCCATGCGGAACGACGCGGTAAGCATGAAGAAAGTAACAAGCAAGAAAGCCAGATCCACCATTGGAGTCATATCAATCGACGGTGCATGTGCTGCTGGTTTAATCTTTGGCATGTGTTATTTTTTTAATAATGAAGCGTGTTCACTCTGCTTCATTGGTTTATATTTAGATGCAGGGTTCAAAACAATTCCACAAATAAATTTAAAATACTTGTGGTGTCACGACAAGTCGTGATGTTGAACCATTATTTTCCTGAGGTTTGGAATTCCTGAATAATAGAGAATCCGGCCTCATCCATTGCATATGTTAATTGATCTACACGGTTAGAGAATAAGTTATAGAAAATGATCGCTAAAGCCGATGATAAGATACCAACTAATGTATTTACAAGAGCCTCAGAGATACCCGTTGCAAGAGCCGCAGTATCAGGAGTACCAGCCGCAGCTAAGGCTCCGAAGGCACGAATCATACCTACAACCGTTCCGATCAAACCAACTAATGTACCAATTGAAGCACAAGTTGAGATAACAGACATGTTTTTAGATAACATTGGTAACTCAAGAGCAGTTGCTTCTTCAATTGCTTTAGAGATAGCAGTTACTTTTGATTCTTTGTCCATTGAACTATCGTTCTGAACGAATTTATATTTTGCCAAACCTTCGTGAACTACGTTACCTAATGAACCTTTTTGTTCATCGCAGGCAGCGATAGCCCCGTCTAAGTCACCACTAGAGATCAACGATTTGATCTTAGCAACAAACTTGTCGGTTTGTCCTTTACCATTTGCTTTTTGAATGGTCATGAAACGCTCAATTGCAAAAGTTAATACAGTTAAGAAAACACCTAATAAGATAGGTACAATAAAACCACCTTTGTACATGATACCCCAAAAGTTGTGTGGATGTCCTTTTTCAGGTCCTTCTGCATCGAAGTTGCCCGCTGCGCCAAGCACAAATTTGTAAATAAAGATTCCGATAATTAGACAAATTACAATTGCTAATGCTGAAACGATGAACGGAAAACCGCCTGATGTTTTTTTGTTGCTCATAATTATTGTTTTTTTTGTGTTTTTTCGATTGATTAATGGTCCCAAACTTAATAAAAAGGTTTTAATTCTAAAAGTTTTAAAGTTAAGATAGTCTTAACATTTGAAAAACGCCCTCTAAACACAAATATTGCCCAAAATACAGGCAAAATGACTTTCATTTAATAAGTGGTAGGGTATTCTCAATAACTGGTAAGTGCGATTCAAAAACTAATCGCCAAATTTGTTAAAAGATTGTAACTTACAATGTCATTTGCCTTCTTTTTTTTATAACTTTGATAGAGCATGAACCCCACAATTAAATATGCGCTTGTTTTGTCTTTTCTCTCTTTTGGAGTAAAAGCGCAATTGTTGGTATCGCCAAATAATAATGCAACAACTTTAGTCAATCAAATTGTTGGTAATAACGTTATCATTACCAACGCTGTTATTAATTGTAATTCAGCCGGAAGCGGGTTATTTATTTCTAACGGTTCAAACATAGGCCTCGCTAACGGAATTCTTTTAACCACCGGAAAAGCTACGGGTGCCATGGGTCCGAATAACAAAACCAATTCGGGTACCGAGTGGGCAGGGTGCTCTACATGTCCTAATTTCAGTGACCCCCAGCTTCAGGCGATTGAGCCGCAAGCGGTTTATGACGGCTGTGTTTTAGAGTTCGATATTAAACCGGTTTGTAATACACTTAATGTAAAATATGTTTTTGGTTCGGAAGAATATCCTGAATATGTTGGCAGTAAATTCAATGATGCTTTTGGTTTTTTTATTAGCGGTCCTAATCCTTTGGGTGGGAGTTATTCAAGTTTGAACATTGCTAAATTACCTTCCGGTTCACCGGTTGCTATTAATACAGTTAATAACGGTACAAGCAACAGTGGTCCCTGCGCCAATTGTTCATTTTACGTAAACAATAACGGCGGAAGCACCATACAATACGATGGTTTCACCACGCCATTAACCGCGTCAGTAAACGTTTCGCCGTGTTTTACCTATCATCTTAAACTGGCAATTGCCGATGCCGGCGACCCTGATTTTGATTCGGGGGTGTTTCTCGAAAATGGCGGTATTAGCTGCTCTCAGGCTCAGATACCAAGTGTTTCAACACACACAACGGTTTCTTTATGTGATCTTAATAATGGATCTGCTTCAGCGGCAGTTAGCAATTACACCGGTACAATTGGTTATTCGTGGTCGCCGGGTGGACAAACTTCAGCAACAGCTGCAGGCCTTGCGCCGGGAACATACACTTGTGTGATGAATTTCCAGAATCCTTGCCCCTATACAAAAACAATTACCGCCGAAGTGCCGCATAATCCGGGTTTTGCAGTTCATAATGTGATCACCAACATTAAGTGCCCTCAGGACATTAATGGTTCTGCAACGGTTACTCCTGTTGGTAATGGACCATATGTTTATAGCTGGAGTAATGGTCAGGCCACACCAAATGCATCAGGACTTGGTTTAGGAACCTATGTTTGTGTAATTACGGATGCGAATGGATGTTTGAAAAAAGACACAGTGAAAATTTTCGCCACAACTTCTTTGGCTGTTGTTCCAACCAGCACCGATGCCTTATGCAGTAATAATACAGGTATTGCCAATTCAGGTGTTACGGGTGGTGTAAGTCCTTATTCGTATATATGGAACACTACTCCGGTGCAGCTTTCAAATGCAGCAACAAACTTACTGCCGGGTAATTATTCGGTAACTGTAACCGATGGAGACGGCTGTATAAAAGGATCTACGATAACCGTAAATAATTTTTTCCCGACAATTATTATTGCAGATAGTTTGTTACATACTACCTGTAATCAGCCGAATGGTGGTATTTTCATTAGTGCTTTAAGTGGAGGAACAGCTCCTTATATATTCAATTGGTCAAATGCACAAACTACTCAAAGCGTTACAGGATTAGCTTCAGGAAATTATACTGTAAACGTAAAAGACGCGAATAATTGTCCGGGCTCAAAAGTTTTCACCATAAATAACTACACCTATTTGCCGGTGCAACTGAGTCAGAAAGATGATAAATGCGAACAGAAAAAGGGATATGCAAATGCTTTGGTTTTAGGAGGAACAGCGCCGATAAGTTATAGCTGGAGTAACGGACAAACTACACCAACTGCTACTGCATTAGGTCACGGAGCTTATAAAGTTGATATTACTGATGCTGTAGGTTGTAAAAACAGTATTGATTTTTTTATTGTAAATGTTAATGATGTTTTGAATGCAAGTGTTTCTTCATTTCCATCTGATCCTGTAGTAGATGAAAATTTTGAATTAGATCTGCATGCCGATACAATTTGGAAATTGAATTATGCGATCACAAAAGACGGGCATATGTTCGTAGATTGGATAAACGTTTTAAACTATTCGGATTATGGAAATTATAACATTACCTATTATCTAACTAGTGTCAATGGTTGTAAGGCATCTTACCAGCACGATTTTTTTGTGAAAGATTACATGACGCTTTATTTTCCAAATACATTTACTCCCAATGAAGACGGTTTAAATGATTTTTATTTACCTGTGGGTACTTTGGTAAAAGAATTTAAAATGCAGATCTACGACCGTTGGGGACAATTACTATTTACAACTAACGATCTTTATAAAGGTTGGAATGGTACATTTAAAGGCCAGGACGCTCAAGAAGACACTTATACCTATAAAGCCTGGGCCAAAGATATGTTTGGCAAATCTTACACCTATGTAGGGCACGCTAATTTGATCCGATGAACATTGAAGAATTAAGAAATTACTGCATCAGCAAAGGCGGTGTTGAAGAATGTTTTCCCTTTGATGAAGAAACCATCGTATTTAAATTAATGGGTAAAGTGTTTTTGCTTTGCGGAATAAATGAACAACCACTGAGTTTCAATGTAAAATGCGATCCCGATAAGGCCATTGAATTACGCGAAAAGTACGATTGTGTTTTACCCGGTTATCACATGAATAAAAAGCACTGGAATACGGTGACTTGCCAGGCAAATGTGAGTGCAAAACTGCTAAAGCAATGGATTGATGATAGTTATGATCTTATTGTTGCAGCCCTTCCCAAAAAGCTGAAGGATGAGTTGAAGCAGTTTAATTAGAATTAATGGCTTATTTAGGCTAATAATGCCTCATTTTTTTGACAAATCTTAGAATATTAGTACATTTGCTTCCCTTTTTTAAAGGAATATGGACAAACGCCAGTACATAATAAAATTTGTAGGTTTGTCTGTTGGAACTCACGAATTTGAGTTCGATATTAATGACAAGTTCTTTGAGCAATTTACTGATAGTGAGATACACAAAGCAAAACTTAAAGTGGATCTGGTATTACTGAAACAAAACACCTTAATGCAGATGTCTTTTAAAATTAAGGGAACTGTAGAATTAGAGTGTGATCGTTGTGTTAAGAATTTTGATTTCCCGATCGAGGCCGAAGATAATCTGGTGGTCAAGTTTGGAGATCCTGAAGAAAGCACCGACGAGATTCTCGTAATTACTGAAGGAGAAAGCGAAGCAGATGTATCCCATTATTTATATGAATATATTACATTATCTTTGCCCGCCCGAAGAGTAGCCTGTGAAATTAACGAGGCCTTTAAGTGCGACGAAGAAACATTAAAAAAGCTGTATGAAAATTCAGCACCTGAAGAGGAAGAACAAGAACAAACAAATCCCATGTGGGAACAATTAAATAAACTAAAAAAGTATAACAAAAATTAAACCCGTAGGATGCATACTACGAAATAAAAAACAAAAATTAATCAACCTTGAGGAATGCATCCAACGGGTTAAAAATAAGTAATCATGCCAAATCCTAAACGAAAACTATCACGCTCACGCAGAGATTCACGTCGTGCAACATACAAAGCACCTCACATGACCATTGCGAAAGATACTACAACCGGCGAAGCCCATTTAATGCACCGTGCACATTGGTTCGAAGGTAAACTATACTACAAAGGAAGAGTGGTAATGGAAAAAGCATCTGCTTAATTCACTCACTTAATTATATTGAAAGCTCTGAGGTTAAACCTCGGGGCTTTTTTATTTTATAAACAGGCCAAATCGGCGATTGGGTTGATAAATTACCGCCTAATTTGTTGTTTAATTGCCTGTAAATTGCTTTTTTAGCCGTCTAATATATTGTCATAAAATAGTGAAGATTGGTTTTGACATAATGGGTGGCGATTTTGCTCCCAAAAACTGTTTAGATGGCGCCATTGATGCGGCGAAAGATCTTCCGGCAGATGTTATCATCGTTCTTATCGGCGATGAGCCCCTCGCAAAAAAATATTTAACGGAACAAAAAGCAGATATAGGTCATTTCGAATTTGTTCACGCCAGCGAAGTTTTAGCTATGGGCGAACACCCAACAAAAGCCCTTGCACAAAAACCAAACAGCAGCATTGCTTTAGGATATAAATTATTGAAAGAAGATAAAATTCAGGCCTTTGCAAGTGCAGGCAATACAGGCGCTATGTTAGTAGGCGCTATGTTCTCGGTTAAAGCAGTACCCGGTGTTATTCGTCCTTGCATTACCGCCATGCTACCAAAAGAAAATGGCGGCTTCGGAATTATTCTGGATGTTGGTACAAATGCCGATTGCAAACCCGATGTATTATATCAGTTCGGAGTATTAGGTTCCATTTATGCTCAGGAAGTTTATAAAATAAAAAATCCGAAAGTAGCTTTATTGAATATTGGTGAAGAGGCCGAAAAAGGAAATTTAGTTTCTCAGGCTACTTATAATTTAATGAAAGACAGCAGAGATTTTAACTTTGTTGGAAATGTTGAGGGCAGAGATGTATTCAGTGATAAAGCAGATGTGATCGTTTGCGAAGGCTTCACCGGAAACGTGGTGTTAAAAACAGCAGAAGCATTTTATACTGTCATAAAAAAACGCAAACGCAGTGACGAGTATTTTGATAAATTCAATTATGAATTGTACGGTGCAACACCGGTATTAGGAATAAATTCAAACGTATTAATTGGCCACGGTATTTCGAGCGCTCTGGCATTTAAAAATACTTTACTTTTAGCCAAGGACATCGTAGAGGCTAAATTAAGTGATAAAATAAAACAAGTATTTCAATGATTAGAGCAGCAATTACCGCACTTGGCGGATATGTTCCCGATTTTGTAATGACTAACCAGGAATTAGAAAAATTAGTGGACACCAACGACGAGTGGATAACTTCGCGTACAGGAATTAAAGAACGCAGGATCTTAAAAGAACCCGGCAAGGCAACATCAGACATGGTGGTAATTGCCATTAATCAACTCCTCAAAAAAAGAGGTATTGGTGCCGATGAAATTGATCTGATCGTTTGCGGAACAATTACCGGAGATCTTATTTTTCCAAGCACTGCCAATATTATTTGCGATAAAATAGGCGCGAAAAACGCATGGGGCTTCGATCTTTCGGCAGCTTGTTCAGGGTTTATTTATTCTTTGGCAACCGGTACACAATTCATTGAAACCGGTCGTTATAAAAAAGTTATCGTAGTTGGAGTTGATAAGATGAGTGCGATCATTGATTATCAGGATCGTGCTACCTGCATTATTTTTGGTGATGGAGGCGGTGCTGTATTACTGGAACCAACTACCGAAGATGTTGGCATCGTTGATTTTATTTTAAAGAGTGACGGGTCCGGAAGAAATTATCTTCATCAAAAAGCAGGTGGTTCTTTGAACCCACCAAGCCATGAAACTGTAAATCAAAAAATGCACTACGTTTATCAAGAAGGACAGACGGTTTTCAAGCACGCAGTTGTAAACATGGCTGAGGTGAGTGCTCAGATCATGGAAAAAAATAATCTGAAGTCAGAAGACATTACCTGGCTGGTTTCTCATCAGGCCAATAAACGCATTTGTGATGCTACCGCAAAACGAATGGGCGTGAGCGATGATAAAGTAATGATGAACATTGAGCGCTATGGTAACACTACCGCAGGTACCATTCCTTTGTTATTATGGGATTATGAAAAGAAGCTGAAGAAAGGCGATAATTTAATTATCTCTGCTTTTGGCGGTGGATTTACCTGGGGCTCCATTTATCTAAAGTGGGCTTATGATGGTGATAAAGTAAAAGCCTGATCTCCCAAATAATTTATTTATACTGATATGACTGTCGTCATATTCTCCGCTGATATCTATTGGCGATTGATGACACTTTTATGACAATAAAAAGCCTGAATTTGCTGATATTTGCAAAGCTTTGAGCAACTTTAAGGTCATATCGTTCAATCACAAAAATCTTGCATTAGAAGAGATCGCCAAACTTCATTTAAATGAAGATGTGCAGTCAACTTTATTGGGTGCAATTAAGATCAATTTTGACTTTGAAGAATTGATGTTGTTGAGCACCTGTAATCGTGTTGAATTATACATTTGCACCGAACGTGAGATCACTTCAGGTTTATTGACAGATCTTTTAAAATTCATCAATTCCCATATTGCTTCTGAATCCACTCAAATATTACTCGAAAATGTTGAGCTGTTTGAAAATGATGAAGCCATCACGCATGTTTTTAAAGTAGCTTCTTCGCTCGATTCTTTGGTTATTGGAGAGCGCGAGATCATTACTCAGGTGCGTAAAGCATATGAGTTTTGCAATTTGCTCGGATTGACCGGTGATTTTATTCGTCTTGTTGTAAAACAAACCATTGAAACGGCAAAAGATGTTTTTACCTATACCGATATTGCAAAAAATCCGGTGTCGATCGTTTCTTTAGCTTACAGACAATTAAAGGATCTTGGAATTAAAGACGATGCACGCATTGTGATGATAGGTGCTGGAGAAACAAATACCAATATGGCGAACTATCTGCAAAAACATAAGTTTGCCAATTTCACAGTGTTCAATCGTGGTGTTGAAAACGGAAAGAAATTAGCGGAAAAAGTGAACGGAAGATCTTATGGTTTGAATGCGCTGGAGAATTATGATAAAGGCTTTGATGTATTGATCACCTGCACAGGTGCTACAAACGCTATTATTACTGCACAGATCTATAAAAACCTGTCATGTAACGATAAAACAAAAAAAGTGATCATCGATCTGGCATTGCCGGCCGATGTGGATGCTGAGGTTTTAAAGAATAATAACATCACTTACATCGATATCAATTCTTTAAAATCACAAGCAGAAAAAAATCTTCAGACGCGTGTTCAGGAAATTGAAAAGTGTAACGCCATTCTTGAAAATAAACTTAGTGAATTCAAAACCCTTCACAAAGAGCGTAAAATAGAATTGGCTTTTGGCGAAATACCAAAACAGGTTAAAGCCATTAAGGAACTGGCAATTAATGAAGTGTTCTTAAAAGAAGTAAATTCGCTTGACGATAAAAGCAAGGAAGTTTTGGATAAGGTTCTAAGCTACGTTGAGAAAAAATATAATGCAGTGGCCATGAAAACGGCAAAGGATGCATTATTGAACAAAAAGGAAAATTAGATGGGCAAAAAAATCATTATTGGCACGCGCGGCAGCGATCTCGCCCTTTGGCAAGCTAATTACACAAAAAATTTACTGGAAGAAAAAGGCTGTGAAGTTGAATTGAAGATCATTGCAACCTCTGGCGATAGATCGCAAGAATGGAACACTTCTTTTGATAAACTTGAAGGAAAAGGGTTTTTCACAAAAGAACTCGAAGAAGAATTATTGGCCGGCACGATTGATGTTGCGGTTCATTCACACAAAGATCTGCCAACAACAAGTCCAGATGGCTTGATGATCGCAGGAGTTTCAAAACGTGGCGATGCATCCGATCTTTTATTGATCAGAACAGATGCAGTGGACGACGCAAAAAAATTCTCATTAAAAGAAAATGCAAAAGTAGGCACTTCATCAGCGCGTCGTAAATCACAATTACTTGCTTTCCGTCCTGATGTTGAAATAAAAGATCTAAGGGGAAATGTTCCTACCAGAGTTAAAAAATTGGCAGATGGAGAATACGATGCCATTTTAATTGCTACTGCGGGTGTTGAACGTTTAGAAATGGATCTTGACGATTTCCATGTTGAGAAATTACTGACCTCCGAATTTGTTCCTGCAGCAGCCCAAGGAGTATTAGCCTGGCAAATAAAAGAAGACAGAGATGATCTCTTAACTATTTTTGATACCATTTCTGATTTCGACGTACTTGTAAAGATCAATATTGAGCGCCGAGTTTTGAATTTGTTAGATGGCGGCTGTTCTTTGCCCTTAGGCATTTATTGTGAAGCAGATCTGGATGAAGAAGATCGTTTGAAGTTCAGTACCTGGATCAGTCTTGCCGAAAAATGGGATACACAACCCAAGCAATTATTTTTCGAAACTTATATCGCAGGCGATCTTCCCGAACGCATTGTAGATAAGATCACTTCCATAAAACCGCGCTCTGTCTTTATTACTCGTGATCTGAAAGAAAAAGATTATTTGAAACGCGCACTTACCAATCTCAATTTTAAATTAGAAGCAAAGAGTTTAATTGAATTCAAACAAATTGCCATTCGCGAATTACCTAAAACCGATTGGATCTTTTTCAGCAGCAAACATGCTGTAAAATTCTTCTTTGCTCAAAAACCAAAATTGGAGAATGTAAAGCTGGCAGCTGTTGGAAAATCAACCGCACAGGAGTTACGTGCTTTCGGTCAGCGTGCACAATTTATCGGACAAAGCACCGACACTAAATTGATCGGTAAACAGTTTGCGTCTATTGCAGGAAATTCAAAAGTGCTTTTCCCGATCGCTAAAGAAAGTTTATTAACGGCGCAAAATCAGATCCTGAAAAAGGAAAATGTATTTAACATGCCAATCTACTGGACCGTTAAGCACGGTATTGAAGTAGCGCAGGAAACGGAAATAATTGTGTTTACAAGTCCGAGTAACGTAGACGCCTTTTTTGAAAAGAATACCTGGCAGCCGCATTATAAAGCCGTAGCTATGGGAGATGCAACGGCCTTGTCGTTAACAAAACGAAAAATAAAAGAAATCACAAAGCCCATTTCATTCGATGATTTAGGTTTATTACAGGCCATTTTACAACTTAGCTAATGAATACACACCGACCTCGCCGCAATCGTAAAAATCAGGTGATCCGCGATCTGATCCAGGAGAATACAGTTACTGTAAACGATTTTATTTTCCCGCTTTTTTTAATTGAAGGAAAAAATAAAAGATCAGAAATTACTTCCATGCCTGGAATTCACCGCTGGAGCGCCGATCTTTTGTTAAAGGAAGTGGAAGCTTGCATGAAGCTCGGTATTAAGTCTTTTGTGTTGTTTCCAAACATTGCTGATAAATTAAAGGACAAGAAAGCAACCGAGAGCACCAATAAAAAAGGTTTGTACTTAAGTACGATCAGAGAAATTAAAAAGCAATTACCCGAAGCGGTGATCATGACCGATGTGGCTATGGATCCCTATAGTTCGGATGGGCATGATGGTTTGGTGAAGAACGGAGAGATCCTTAATGATGAAACATTGGAGATACTAGGTAGAATGGCATTAACGCAAGCCGAAGCGGGTGCCGACATTATTGGCCCGAGTGACATGATGGACGGGCGTGTGGGATACATTCGCGATGTTTTGGATGAAGAGAATTTCACAAATGTTTCCATCATGAGTTACACTGCAAAATATGCAAGCGCGTTTTATGGTCCCTTTAGAGACGCATTAGACAGCGCTCCAAAATTCGGAGATAAAAAAACCTATCAGATGAATCCCGCTAATTCCAAAGAAGCACTTTTGGAAGCAGATCTTGATTTTAGTGAAGGAGCAGATTTTTTAATGGTGAAACCTGCCTTGTCATATTTGGACGTCATAAAATTACTTAATGATAATTACAGCATTCCGATAGCAGCATATAACGTGAGTGGTGAGTATGCCATGGTAAAAGCAGCAGCAGCAAAAAACTGGATCGATGGAGGTAAGGTTCGCGATGAGATCTTATTGAGTATTAAACGCGCCGGCGCTTCAGTAATTTTAACTTACTTTGCAAAAGAGTGGGCCTTGTCTCACAAAAAATAATGGAACAGAATCAAAAGATATTTTTAATTGGATTCATGGGTTGTGGTAAAACAACGCATGCAAAAAAGTTGGCAAAGGCATTACGCAGTTCTTTTATTGATCTTGATAATTACATGGAGAAAAAAGAAGAAATTATACAGGGAATGATGGGGAAAATGACCACGGCGAAAATTGTTACAAGTACGCTCTTAAGAAGTTTCATACTGTCGGTCATTCTGGGTGCTATAGCGGCATTGTTTGTCCGTAAGAAAGAAAAAATCAATGATATCGTTTTATAATTAGTTGTTCTATGGATTTATCAGTTGTAATACCGTTGTATAACGAGGAAG
>JANYIQ010000202.1 GCA_025362575.1 Bacteroidia bacterium | reverse complement strand
GCATTCAGTAGTCATTTTCTGTTCTCTCAAACGGATTTAAATTATTATATCAATACTGCCAAACAAAATAGTCCGTTAATAAATGACAATCAAAATCAAACTCAGGTAAATCAATTAGAGGCTGAACGCTTAAAGGCATTTTACACAAAACCGCAAGTAGGTGTCACCGCTAACTATATGTTTTCACCGATCATTAATTTGGATAATAATCAAACCAAATTTGAAGGCAACTCGGCAGGAGCGGATAAATATTTGGGATATGATTTTGCAGCAGCTAACGGAGGTCAATATCAAGCATTATTAAACATCACACAACCCGTTTTTAACACCCAAAAACTTAAAACAGCCACCGATCAAGTAAATGTAATAACTCAGATAAATCAAAATAACGTAAAATTGAGCGGCCACGACATAGAGAAGATAGTCACGGATCAATATATTCTATGTTTACAGGGTTTAAAACAAACAGATTATACGAACTCAATGTTGGATATTCTTTCTGAACAAAAGGATATTATTAAAAAACTGGTTGAAGCAAGCATATATAAACAATCTGATTGGAGTTTATTAAATATTGAATATCAAAATTTTCTCTTTCAACAAACTTCATTTAAGGCCAATTACAGGAGAGATTTAATGGATTTAAAAATTCTTTGTGGAATTAAGGATACGACTTTTGTTATTTTAAATGATCTAGACCTAAAATTAACTGCCAATGCCGAAAATTCATTTTTTAATGAAAAATATCGCCTTGATAGTTTAAATTTGATTTCATCAAAAAACATTTTCGAATTAAAATACAAACCGCAATTAAATTTAGTGGCGAATACCGGACTTAATGCGGTTTACGCACCAAGCATTCCAAATCGTTTTGGTTTTAATGCCGGTTTTAGCTTTGCTTATAATTTTTTCGATGGGAAGCAGAAGAACATTAACCGAAACAAAACTGATATTTTACTTAAAACGGTTTCCGCGTATAAGGAGAACTTTGTTACACAAAATTCTATTCGCAAAACAAAAATACTAAATGAGTTACAATCATACACCACACGTATTAATATTGCAGAGTCGCAATTAAAAGAATATAGTACATTATTAAATCTGTATAAAAAGGAAATTCTAACAGGGCAACTTTCCATCATCAATTATGTTATGGTTCTGAAAAACATGACTACAATGCAAAGAGACAATACCATTCTATCCTCACAAAAACAATCATTAATTAACGCCTTTAATTATTGGAACTGGTAAAAACATCAATTATGAAAAAATTAATTTATATCTCTCTTCTGTTTAGTGTCTTTTTATTAGTAAGATGCAAAACTGCCCCGAAGGAATTAGACGAGAAAGAAATTCTAAACCCAAAGTCAATAGTAGAGGTTGTCTCGGTTAAATACGGAACAGTTGATGACGAACTGGTTTTGTCGGCTACAACTGTTTATCTTAAAAGAAACGTTGTTACCGCAACCATTCCTGCTTTTATAACTAATGTAAGAGTGAAATTAGGCGATGCAGTTAACAAAGGGGATATTTTGTATGAACTTGAATCAAAAGAAAGAAGAGCATTAGGAAATAATACGTCTAAATTGGATACATCATTAGTTAACTTTGGTTTAATTAAAATTAGAGCATCAGCAAGCGGAATAATTAGCACATTGGACAAACAACAGCCCGGCGATTATGTTTTAGAAGGCACACAGCTTTGTACTATTGCAGAAAGCAGCGATCTAGCTTTTCAAGTAAACGTTCCATACGAGTTTACCTCTTATGCAAAACCAGGAAAAACTTTTGTTATTCAATTACCGGATAGCACAACTCATCAAGCAGAATTTACTAAGGCTTTAACAGCCATGAATTCACTTGCTCAAACACAAACTATATTAGCTAAGGTCAAAGACAATTTATTTCTTCCGGAAAACATGATCGTTAAGGTAAGTGTAATTAAAGGTTCAACGAGTAACAAACAAATACTACCTAAAATGTGCATTCTTAGTGATGAAATGATGAAAGAATTTTGGGTAATGAAGGTGATAAATGACAGTACGGCAGTAAAGATCCCAGTAATCATTGGGAACAAAAACACAATCAATAGTGAAGTAATTTCTCCACAATTTGATCCAAACGATAAAATAATAAGCAGCGGTAATTATGGCTTAGCAGATACGGCCTTAGTTAAAATTGTAGCAAGAAAATAATTGCGTATATGAATCAAGAGAATAACTATTTCAAAGTGTTTTCAAAACCAATTTTATTTATTGGCTTGCTGCTACTAATGGCGGGTATATTTTCTTATACCCGAATGCAAACCAATTTATTTCCTGAAGTTTTATTCCCAAGGATCACAGTAATTGCGGATGCAGGACAATTACCCATTGACAAAATGATGATAACCGTTACTAAACCACTGGAAAGTGCGGTGAAAAAAGTAAAAGGAGTTACAGTTGTAAAAACAAACACGAGCAGAGGGGCAACAACAATTGATGTATTTTTTGAATGGGGAGTGGATATTTACAATTCAAAAGCACAATTAGAAAGCAGGATCAATGAAATAAAAAACTTTTTGCCGCCGGGGGTTAATGTTACCTCTGAAGCCATGAACCAGTCGGTGTTTCCTGTTTACGGATTAACATTAGAGAGCAAAACTCATAGCCAAGTTGCATTGCGTGATGAAGCTAATTTAATGCTTCGACCTTTATTATCTCAGATAAAGGGGATTTCGAATGTAATTGTGAGAGGAGGAAAGGCGAAAGAATATGTAATTATTCCCGATGCCATAAAATTATCTTCGTTAGGTTTATCGCCAAATACACTTATAAACGTTTTCAACAATAACAATTTCGTTTTATCAAATGGATATATGTCCGACTATAAACGATTGTATTTAAATCTTACCGATACTCGTGTAAACGACATTGATGAATTAGAGAATGTAATATTAAAAAATGACGGTAACAGAATTATAAAACTGAAAGACGTTGCAAAAGTTGAGATACAAGAGCAACAGGAGTTCATTAAGATAAATTCAAATGGAGGAAGTGCGGTTTTAATAGATCTGGTAAAACAATCGGGAGTTAATCTACTCGACTTTTCTAAAGATGCAGAGAGTAAGGCGGATCAAATTAGAAAATTACTTCCAAAAGGCTATGTTCTAAAATCCTACTACAATCAAAGTGCTTTCGTTGGCGATAGCATCAGCAGCGTTGTTGAAACCATTTACGAAGGTTTATTCTTGGCTATTATTGTGATGATCCTTTTCCTTCGTTCTTGGAGAGCTAGTTTAGTAGTGATGCTCACAATTCCTGTAACGCTGGCTTTCACCATGTTGGTATTGAATATTGTTGGTATTACAATTAATATAATGTCATTAGGAGCCATTGCTGCATCCATTGGCTTGATAATTGATGATGCCATTGTAATTATTGAACAGATATATCGTGGACACGAAGATCACCCTGAAAAAGGCAAATATCTGATCGTAAAAGAATCAATAAAAGGTTTATTTCCTGCAATGGTTGGATCATCATTGGCCACTATTGTAATTCATTTTCCTTTTCGTTTGATGAGCGGTTTGGCAGGTTCTTTTTTCAAAGAATTATCCGACACCATGCAGATAACAATGATCACTTCTTTTTTAGTTACCTGGCTATTGTTGCCTGTGTTTCATCTTATAGTTGGGTATAAAGCTTCACTTAAACCCCATCATCACGATGCAGACTTAGCAGTAAAAAAATTGCGTTGGCTCACTTGGTTCTTTAAAAAACCGGCGATCGCATTTCTATTCGTTATAGCGCTTGCTTTATCAGCTTGGACGGCTTCAGGAAAATTAGAGACAGGTTTCTTGCCGGATTTAGATGAAGGTTCAATTGTATTGGATTACTTTTCGCCTCCAGGAACAGCTTTAGAAGAAACAGATCGATTGTGCAGAGAGATGGAAAAAATAATCTTGAAACATCCTGATGTAGAAACATATTCTCGGCGTACAGGAACCGCAATGTCCTTTAGATCGGTGCAGCCAACCGAAGGTGATTATTTAATTCAACTAAAAAAAGATAGAAAGAAAAATACGTTTGAGGTAATTTCTGATTTAAGAAGCGAAATTGGCGCTTCGGTTCCGGTTATGGATATTTCATTCGGACAACGGATCTCTGATCTATTAGGTGATTTGATGAGTACCTCTAAACCGATAGAAATTAAAATCTTTGGCGATGATTACGCTGTGTTACGAGAGTTGTCTGCAAAAGCCGAACCAATTTTACAACAGATAAAAGGTATTGCCGATGTAAATAACGGAATGGTAACAGCAGGGCCATCTTTAATATTTATTCCAAATCAAGAAAAATTAAATCAATATAAAATTGCATTGACTGATTTTCAAACTCAATTGTCAGCATATACCGGGGGCGTTCCTTTAGGAATGAATTCCAACATGCCAATGCCTTCTCCTGCTCAAGCAGCAATGACTGGAGGAATTCAGGTGGGGCAGTTACAGGATGGAGAGCAAATGCGAAGAATATTAATGCGTTTTACAAATTACGAAGACAATGATCTAGAAAACTTAAAACGCAAACTCATCTTTCTTCCCGATGGAACTACTCGCCCATTGTCTTTCTTTTGTGATGTAAAAATCATACCCGGAGAAGTTGAGCAAAGGAGGGAGGATTTAAAATCTGTTATCGCAGTTACCGCTCGTTTAGATAATAGAGATTTAGGAAGTGCGATTCAGGAAATACAAAATAAACTAAAGGTCGAGTTGCCGTTACCGCATGGTTACACTATTGTTTACGGTGGGGCCTATTCTGAACAACAGAAATCCTTCGCGGAATTGTTATTAATTCTAGCAATGGCGACCTTATTAGTATTTGCAGTATTAATGTTTCTATTTAAAGAATGGCTGATCTCAATTTTAATTCTTTTCATTTCTGTTATGGGAATTTCGGGTTGCATCATTGCGCTTTACTTAGTGGGTATTCCGTTAAACGTTAGTAGTTATACCGGAATAATTATGATTGTTGGTATTATTGCGGAGAATGCCATCTTTACGGTAAATCAGTTCAAAGCTAATTTTAAAATTAGCGGTGATGTAGATCAATCCATCAATTATGCTATTGCATTACGAATTCGTCCTAAATTAATGACTGCCATCGGTGCAATATTAGCTTTAATGCCCTTAGCAATGGGAATTGGATTAGGTGCGCAAATGCAACAACCATTAGCGGTTGCTGT
>JANYIQ010000185.1 GCA_025362575.1 Bacteroidia bacterium | reverse complement strand
AAACAAAAGGCAATTTTACCCAAAATTCAGAGTACCCAATGGTTTTTACTATGGCGTTTATGATGAGTTGTACTAAAATAGGATGTGTATCGAGTTTAACCCCATACTCTACCATATCGTGCCAGCTGGTGAACAAAGAGTTGCGTAAACCGCACAGCTCGTCGTAACTGAACTGGTATTGCCCCATTGGTATGAAGCCCTTAGGTAGTAAACCTACCAACGGGCTGAACCTGATGAGTGCTGCTACCAGAAAAATGACCGAAAAGGCCTTATTTTCTCTTATAAATTGTATCATTTATATGCATTCAAAGATACTAAACCTCTTTTATTAACGTTATTCTTAGTAAATTTGATTTAGTGAAACAGTTACTTTTTATAACCATAAGCCTTACTTTACTGCTTGCGGGCTTTAGTTCTTGTAAAAAAGACAAAATTTTAACCGATTCGTCGGCTAAGGTAGATTTTTCTCAGGATTCTCTTTTGTTCGATACCGTTTTTACAACCATTGGCTCAGCAACGAAAAATATTCGTGTAATTAATAATCATAAACAAAAAATAAAGATCGCTTCCATTACGCTTCAAAAAGGCGGAGCATCGCAATTCATTTTAAATGTTGATGGTGCTCCCGGAAAATCGTTCAGCGATATTGAGATTGCAGCCAACGACAGCATTTTTATTTTTGTGCAGGTAAATGTTAATCCTACCTATTCAAATTCTCCTTTGATCATTTCCGACGCCATTGTTTTTTCGGTGAACGGTAATACACAAAATTTATATTTAGAAGCTTGGGGACAAGATGCGTATTATCATAAACCTGATAAGGCGATTAAGTTTGTTCAAGGTGGTTATCTTGCTTATACTACAATTTGCAACAATCCTACTACCGGTGTTCCTATTACAAATACAGTTATCACATGGCCCAACGATAAGCCGCATGTTATTTACGGATGGCTGGTAATAGATTCATCGCAAACCTTAATTATAAACGCCGGCGTTAAAGTTTATTTGCATAACAATGCGGGGTTGTGGGCATACCGTTATGGCACTTTAAAAGTTTTAGGAGTAAAAGGCAATGAAGTTGTTTTTCAGGGAGACCGCCGCGAAGCAGAATTGGCGGATGTTCCGGGGCAATGGGACAGGATCTGGATCAACGAAGGAAGCGTGAATAACATTATTGATTATGCCATTATTAAGAACGGATACATTGGTGTGCAGGCAGAGTTGTTAGGAAATAATTTTAATGAACCTAAGCGTTTGCGCATTACAAATACAAGAATTCAGAACATGAATAAGTGGGGACTTTACGGTTTTGCATTTAATATTTATGGAGAGAATAATGTTATTGTGAATTGCAAAGAGTATTGCGCTGCCTTTGCCATTGGAGGGAATTATACATTTTTGCACAGCACCTTTGCCAACTTCTGGACAAAAGATTCTCGCTCTTTACCTTGCGTGCACATCGATAATCATACCAGCACTCAGGTGTTACCTTTAGATACTTGTTATTTCGGGAATTGTATCATTGATGGAAGTTTAGGCAATGAACTGGATCTGGACATGAATACAACGGTGCCAACGATGCTCCCTAATCATAAATTTTCGTATTGTTTTGTAAGAAGCAGTACAACGGATGTCACCCATTTTTTACCGGGTAATAATTCGAACGGAACCACTACAGACTTTTCGGATAAGGCCAATTACGATTTCACTTTAGGTTCTTCTTCAGGAGCAGTTAATATGCCAAACGCGGCAATGGCTGATGCTACAAAGGTTCCTTTTGATATTAAAGGCATTTCCAGAACTGCCGATACAAAGCCCGATGCAGGGGCTTATGAGCGCTAAAAAGGCCTGTTTTTAAAGCATTTTTAACAAAAACATATTCATTTTATCCTCATCTTTGCGCTGTAATGAAAAATACTTTTTTAGTACACATCGAATTACCCGAGGTTTTTACAACCCGATTTATGTCGCTGATTCCAAAGCACCGCGACATCATAAACGATCTTCTCGAGAAACGTACATTATTATCATATTCACTGGATATGGAACGTCATAATGTTTGGGCTTTCTTTGAAGCCAAAGACGAAAAAGAAGTGATGGATATCCTGAGCACTTTTCCGATCATTAAAGATGTGAAAGTTAAAATTACAGAACTGGCTTTTTATGATTCTGCTCCGCTGGGCATGCCGCAGTTGATTATGAATTAGTTTTTTCTTTTTAAACCCACTCACTTCTTTATTTGCTTTAACACCTCTAATAACCCTTTATTAACCCCGTTCGTCGATATTTCGAAAAATAATCTTGTTATTTTCACTACATTATTAAAAAAATAATTAAGCTGTCGACAGTGACCTTTTCGTATTTACTTTCCAAAGAATCAAGGGTTAAAGCTATCAATAGGTTTTGTGCTTTAACCATGCTATTTGCTTCTCCTTACATTTTTATACTTTACCGAAAAGGGCATATTTTTTCTGCAGTAGTAATGGCTGTATTAATTTCATTATTCTATTCCTGTATCGTTCTCAATAAAAAACACCTTCATCAAACCGCAAAAATACTTCTCATATTTGTTACAAATTTTTCTGTTCTTTATTTCGATATTCTCCTGGGTTACAATTCAGGTATTCATCTTTACTTATACACTTCACCACTTATAGTATATCTGTTGTTTGATTATAAGGAAAAAGGAAAGATCATCCTTTCTTTAACAAGCTATCTGCTTAATTTCTTCTTAATTTTTCTATCTCATCAATTTAAATGGATAGAACATACCGAAAACGATCAGAACCTCATCAATTTTTTATATACCCTCAATCTCACCTGCAGTTTGATCTTGAGTTTCATACTCATTATTTATTTTGCTTTCAATAATAGTTCGTTCAATGAATTACTGATCGACATTAATTCGAGTCTGGAAAACAAAAAAACAGAATTGGAATCGGAGATTGAGGAAAAGAACAGAACACAGAAAGAACTATTAAAAACACTAAAAGAGAAAGACCTTTTAATGGCGGAAGTTCATCATCGAGTAAAGAATAATCTGGCATTTGTTTCGGGCTTATTGCAGCTTCAGAGTTTGTATGTGAAGGAAACTAAGGCCTCCCAGGTATTACAAGAATCATTTAATCGCATAAAGGCGATATCTTTATTGCATGAAAAATTTTACGAGAGCAATGAGCTTGAGAAAACAGAAATAGCCCCTTACATCAAAGAGCTTCTTGAGTTTTTGAAACTATCATTTTCAAGCGAAAAAAAAGAAATCGTTTTTCACACTGACATAGATCATTTACTTATCAATCTTACCAAATCCATGCCATTTTCTCTACTGATCAATGAATTAGTAACAAATTCGTTTAAGCACGCGTTTACCGGTCGCAATTCAGGTAACATTTATATCTCCCTTAAAAAAAACAGTTCCGGCTTTGAATTCAATTATCGTGATGATGGCATTGGTTTTACTCAAACACTTAATGATAAAGATGAAAGTTTAGGTTTAAATTTAACGGATGCCTTTACCCGGCAATTAAAAGGTGAACCACAATTCACTTCCGAAAAAAATAAAGGCATGCATTTTTCCGCTCATTTTAATTTTGATCAGGTATGAAAAAAATTCTAGTTGTAGAAGACAATCTTTTATTGAGTATGATCAATAAAAAATACCTTCAATTAATGGGACATTCTGTTGTTGCTGCGGTAACCAATGGAAAAGCGGCGATTGAAGCCGTTAAACAACACGCCCCAGACCTTATTTTAATGGACATACGCATTGAAGGAGATATCGATGGTATTGAAACTATGATGGAGATCTCAAAATTTTCTGATGTACCGGCTATCTATATCACGGGTAATTCAGGAGATGATTATAGATCAAGAGCTGCTAAGACAAACATGATCGCTTTTTGCGCGAAACCAATTCACCTCGAAGAATTACAAAAGATCATCATCAATTTCCGAAAATAAAATTTTAATTCGACCCGGAATGTTTTGAGTTCCGAGTCGAATTAAAAAGCCTTAAGCCAAATTAATTTTTTACAACTTTTGTTTTATAGATCTGCTCAGCACCTTTTGTTAATCGGAGGTGATATATTCCAACAGGTTGTTCTTTTAAGTCAATTTTAAATTCATTTTCATTAACCATTTCCTTGGCGATCAGTTGTCCGATTCCGTTATACACTTCTACAAAAGCATTTTCAGTATTTTGTAATGAAATAGTCAATTCTCCGTTTGTTGGATTTGGATAAACTGCAACTGAATTATTTGCTGTATTTGCTTCTGCTATTCCTGTGCAAGCCGATACGTTTTGAATAACAGTAGTTGTAGCCACACAGCCTGCGGCGTTAGTTCCGATTAAAGTATAGGTGGTTGTAACAGTTGGACTAACACTTATTGAAGTACTGTTAGAGCCGGTGCTCCAGGTATAACTTGTTGCCGAACTGCTTGAGCTTAGTACGGCAGTTTGTCCTGCACAAATTAATGACGAAGAACTAAATGCTAATATAAAAGGCGGAGAGCTGGCAAATACAGATACTGTTGATGTAGATGCAGGACAAACGCCATTTGAAATTTGCCATTGCCAAACGTTGTTTCCTAAACCTAATCCGGTTAAGCCTGTTGATGGTGACGTGGAAGAAGTAATCACACCCGAACCTGAAACTATGCTCCAGGCACCTGTTCCTACTGAAGGTGTGTTAGCTGCTAATGTTGCTGTATTGGCACAAACAGTTTGGGATGCGCCGGCTACAGATATTGATGGATTGACATCACGTTTTACACTCATTGTAGAAGTGGATGAACAAACACCATTAGTAATGGTCCATTGAAAAACATTTGTTCCAACACCCAGTCCCGTTACTGCCGAACCCGGTACTGTTGGAGATGTTATGGCGCCTGCTCCTGAAACTAAACTCCAAGAGCCTACTCCTACTAAAGGTGTATTACCATTTAATGTTGCGCCTGTTGCACAAACAGTTTGAGAAACACCCGCATTAGCAGCTGTTGGTAAAGCTGAAACAACTAATGATACC
>JANYIQ010000183.1 GCA_025362575.1 Bacteroidia bacterium | reverse complement strand
TAAGAGATAATATTTTTTTCATAGTTAAAGGTATTTAAACATTAATATTATGAATTATTCTTGAAGGAACCGCAGGTTTTATATTCTTTTTTTCAAATACTTGTTTAAGGGTTTCATTGGTCTCTGAGATCACGGTGCCCGCATGGTCGGGATGAAAATACGGTCTTACATCAATAATTACCGCACCATCAGCAATTTTATCGGTTACAATAACCGGTGCGGGGATCTTAAGTATCATGGGGTTATTTTCAACTACTTCTTTGATGAGTTTTTTAACTTCTGTAATGTCATTTGTAGTAGATACGCTTATGGAGATCTCCGTACGAATATTACCATGCCTTGTATAATTTACAATGGTGCCATTTGACAAAACTCCATTCGGATAAATAACCGTTTTGTGTTCGCCGGTTAAAACAATGGTGTTGAAAATTTGTATTTCGAGTACTTCGCCAACCTGCCCTTGAGCCTCAATTGTATCACCAACTTTGTAAGGCTTAAAGATCATGATCAACACCCCACCAGCGAAATTCGAGAGTGATCCTTGCAAAGCTAAACCAACTGCCAATCCAGCTGCTCCAAGTATTGTAACAAATGATGTTGTACCAACACCTATCATTCCTGCAACAGTAACGATCAAAATAATTTTCAAACCAATTGAAATAAGGCTTCTCAAAAAAGTACGAAGCGAAACATCCAAATTCCTTTTTTCAAAACTCTTCTGTGCAATACGGGCGATCCAATTAATGGCCCAAAGACCAATAAACAATATCAACACTGCAGAAATAACCTTTGGTGTGTAAGCTAAGAACAACTGCTCAAACTTATCTATGTGATCCTGTAATTTCATCTCGAAAATAATTTATATCTTGTAACAAAATTAAGCTAAAAATGGCTGAAAAGCTCATTATACTCTTACTAATGTTCTCAGGACTTTGCTTTTCTCAAAAAGAAGCAAAGCCTAAAGAACAAAAAGCGGTTAAAGAGCGGAAAGATCCAAAACTTATTAAAGCCGAAAAAATAAAAAAAGACTCTACGAACCGCGCCAATAAAAAACTCGCGAAAATAAATAAGAAGCTTGCAGATACAGTGTATTTTCAGAAATACAATCAAAGTATCATCTTGGCTTACGCCGGATCTAGCAAAGGCTACAACGTTGACATTGAACAATACGCTATAAAGGACTCTCTGAAAAAATCTCAACTGAATTACATCGCCGAATCTAATTGGGTTGATGGTATCGAAATAAACTACGACAAGATCTCTGTTTCATTCGGTTATGCCACACGACCGCCAAAAGACAAAGAACACAAAGGCAATACATCCCACTATAATTTCGGTTTTAATATTGGAGGGAATCAGTGGATCGTTGAAGGGGCTTACAGAAAGTATCATGGCTTTTATGAAAAAAACACGCCAAAATATGATTCTGCCGCTTTCGCTCAAACCAAAAATTATTACAATCTGCCAAGTTTGAATAGCACGCTCTATAAATTAAAGTTCCTCTATTTTCACAATCATAATAAATTTGCTTTTAAGTCTTGTTATTCTTCAAGTTATCGTCAGATAAAAAGTGCTGCTACCTGGATCATCACCGCCAACGCTTATTACAACACGCTTAATTCCGACAGTACCATTATACCCTATCCCGTAAAAAATTACTACGGCGATGTTGCTAATATACGCGGCCTCGATGTTTTTGCCTTTTCAGTTTATGGAGGAGCTTCTGTTAATCTTGTTATATGGAAACATCTTTTGATAAACGGAACTTTATTAATTGGTCCGGAAGATCAATACAGAACATACAAATATCAAGGTGTCGGTAGCACAGATCTGAACTACATTTATCTTTCAGGAGATGTGAGGACTTCAATTGGGATCAACAGAGATAAGTTCTTTACTTTTGTTTCATTTACAGGCGACATAACTCCATATCACAGTTCTAAACTTCAGCTTAAATCAACATACTATAGCGTTAACTTTACAATGGGATGGAGAATTCACACCAAATATCCTAAGTTCTATCAAAAACTACAAAACACAAAACTGTATAAACTCTTGTAGTTTAACCGTGATACACACGCGAAGCAATTATTAAATCATTTTCGATCTCTAATACTTCGCCAACACTTAGATCCTCTTCGCCATTAACTCTTCGTGTGTATTCCATGAATACCTGTTCATCATCGGCGGTTAATTTAATCACTTCATAACTTAAACTTGGCAATCGTTCAAACGCATCCTGCCACCAAGCCCTCAGAGCTGCCTTACCTTTAATGAGGCCATTGGTTTCAGGCTGACGTATCTTTAATTTGGGAGAATAATGCTGCGCCGTATCATTATAAAGCGATAATAGCTTTTCTAAATCATGTTCGTTAAAAGCCTCAAACCATTTTATAGCGATCTTTTTATTTTGCTCCGCACTCATACTAATTCTGTTTTAAAATATTATCTTTAAAGATGCTAAAAAAAGCCTTTGCCTCTGCATTTTTGATCTTGATCTTGATCTCTTGTTCAGTAAAAAAAGAGAATGCCGATCTTATCATTCATAATGCCGTGATCTATTCTGTCGATTCCTCTTTTACTATTTACCAGGCCATGGCCATTAAAGATGGTAAAATAATGGAATTAAATTCAAATGAAGAAATTCTTAAAAAATACGAAGCTAAAGAAACGAACGATTTGCAAGGAAAAACTGTTTTTCCGGGATTCATTGATGCTCACTGCCATTTTTTAGGCTACGGACAAGGCCTGCAACGCATCGACCTGAGTGGAACAAGATCATTTAATGAAGTCATCGAAAGAGTAAAAGATTTTTCAATTAAAACGGATGAACAAAAAAATCCCACACTCAAAGGTGATGCTAACTGGATCATTGGTCGCGGCTGGGATCAGAACGACTGGGAAATAAAGGAGTTTCCGAATAAAACTAAATTAGATTCCCTGTTCCCGAATACACCGGTGATCTTAAAACGGATCGATGGTCATGCCGCCTTGGTAAACAGCGAAGCCTTGCGCCGAGCGAACATCGGTCCGCAAACAAAGATCAGCGGTGGCGAAATTTTAGTTAAGAATGGTAAATTGACCGGAGTGCTTATTGATAATGCTGTTGACATTGTTTCAGCTAAGATCCCTTCCGCTTCAAAACAAAAAATTGAACAAGCTTTATTAGCCGCACAAAAAAACTGTTTTGAAATGGGTTTAACTACTGTTGACGATGCCGGTTTAATGAAAAGTGATGTAGATGCAATTGACAAACTTCAAAGATCTGGTAAATTAAAAATGCGGGTTTATGCTATGTTAAGTGATGATACCACTAACTTCAATTATTATTTAGAGAAAGGTCCTTACAAAACCGATCATTTAAATGTTCGTTCTTTTAAATTCTATGCCGATGGCGCACTTGGATCTCGCGGCGCTTGCTTATTAGCGAATTATGCTGACAAAAAAGACTGGAAAGGATTTTTATTGAATACCCAAGAACATTTTCAAAAATACGCTAGCTTGATGTACCAAAAAGGATTTCAAATGAATACACATTGCATTGGCGATTCGGCAGTACGATTGATGCTTTACATTTATGCTTTAGCACCAAATGTTCAGTTTGATAAAGACGGAACTATTTTAAAAGAAGTAACTGCTAAAATGCGATGGCGTATTGAACATGCACAAATAACAAGTAAACCAGATCAGGAATTATTCAAATTCGCAATTCCTTCAATACAACCTACTCACGCCACCAGCGATATGTATTGGGCAAAAGACCGATTAGGAAATGAACGAGTGAAAACCGCATACGCCTATAAAGATCTTTTAAGGTCTGCCTGTATGGTAGCATTAGGAACGGATTTTCCGGTCGAAGATATTTCTCCTTTCAAAACCTTTTATGCAGCCGTGGCGCGTAAAGATAGCAAGGGTTACCCGGAAAAAGGATTTCAAATGGAAAATGCTTTAACGCGTGAAGAAACTTTGAAAGGAATGACCATCTGGGCCGCCTACTCTAACTTTGAAGAAAAAGAAAAAGGTAGTTTAGAAAAAAGGAAATTTGCCGATTTTATTATTTTAGATAACGATATTATGAAATGTGCAATCGATGATGTTTTGAAAACGAAGGTGATCGCAACCTTCATCAATGGAGAAGCTGTCTTTGGGAAATAACATTCAGTCCGTATAACCTTTCTTGTTTCGCGCTGATTTTCGAAGATATCTGCGCACATCTGCGAAAACATCTGCGGCCATCTGCGTGAACCCAAAAAAGCGCATCGTTTAATAAAATTCTGCTTATCTTTAGCAAACATGGGCTACAGCAGTTTAAAAACTTGTTTAGATGATCTTGAAAAGAATGGTCATTTAATTCGCATCAAAGAAGAAGTTGATCCGAATTTAGAAATGGCTGCCATTCATTTACGTGTTCACGAAATGGGCGGTCCTGCTTTACTGTTCGAAAAAGTAAAAGGCTGCGAGTTTCAGTGTGCTTCTAATATTTTTGGAACACTCGAAAGAAGTAAATTCATGTTCAGAGATACTTTGCAGCACATGCAAAAACTCATCGACATCAAACACAATCCCACCAAAGCTTTTAAAAATCCATTCAAGTATACTGATGTATCGTTGACGGCCTTCTCTGCTCTTCCTAAAAAGAATCCCTTGTCAAAACCGGTCCTGTTTAAGGAAACTACCATCGATAAACTTCCTTTGATAAAGCACTGGCCGAAAGATGGCGGCGCATTTGTTACATTACCGCAAGTATATAGCGAAGATATTGATGCGCCGGGGATCATGAATGCCAACTTGGGCATGTACCGTATTCAATTAAATGGTAACGATTACATTTTAAATAAAGAAATTGGTTTGCATTATCAATTGCATCGTGGTATTGGTGTGCATCAAAGTAAGGCCAATAAAAAAAATCAGCCGCTTAAGGTTTCCATTTTTGTGGGCGGACCGCCAAGTCATTCTTTAGCGGCTGTGATGCCTTTACCGGAAGGCCTGAGCGAAATGACCTTTGCAGGTGCGCTTGGTAAAAAAAGATTCGCATATACTTACATAGATGGATTCTGCATTAGCACCGATGCCGACTTTGTCATTACCGGAGAAGTTTATCCCAACGAAAATAAAGCAGAAGGACCTTTTGGTGATCACTTGGGCTATTACAGTCTGAAGCATGATTTTCCGGTGATGAAAGTTCATAAAGTATATCATCGCGAAAATGCAATATGGCCTTTTACAGTTGTAGGAAGGCCGCCACAAGAAGATACCAGTTTCGGACAACTGATCCATGAAATTACAGGTAATGCAATTCCGTTGGAGATACCCGGATTAAAAGAAGTTCACGCCGTTGATGCGGCTGGAGTTCATCCTTTGCTTTTAGCTATAGGAAGTGAGCGATACACACCCTACGCACAAACTAAACAACCGTCGGAATTATTGACTATTGCCAATCATGTTTTGGGAAGCGGACAATTAAGTTTAGCGAAATATTTATTTATTACGGTAGATGATTCTAATAAGATCAAAACGCATAACGAATCAGAATTCTATCAATACATTTTAGAAAGAATTAATTTACAACGCGATATTCATTTTTACACTAACACCAGTATTGATACTTTAGATTACAGCGGAACCGGATTGAATACAGGAAGTAAAGTTGTTTTTGCAGCTTACGGTGAGAAAGTTCGCAGCTTGCAGTCGGCAGTGAGCGCCGGGCTTAGCGACTTAAAAACATTTTCAAATGCTCAACTGGCTTTGCCTGGAATTTTGGTTTTACAAGGAAATAAATTTTCAGATTATAATTTTGCTAAAAAAGAATTCGAAAATTTTAATTTTGAAATCAAAGAAAAAAACATAGATCTTAAAGGTTTTCCCTTGATTGTGGTCGTTGACGATTCAAACTTTACTTCTGAAACATTAAAAAATTGGTTGTGGGTTACTTTTACACGTTCTAATCCAAGTCACGACATTTATGGCATTAACCCAAAAACAGAATTCAAACATTTTGGATGCGATAATGTAATTATTGATGCCCGCATAAAACCACATCATGCTCCTGTTCTGGAAAAAGATCCTGAAATAGAAAAACGTGTTGATAGGCTTTTTGAAAAAGGCGGAAGTTTGGCTGGTTTAAAATAATTCTTTACCATAAAGGCACAGAGAGCACGAAGTTTCACAGAGGAGATTCTTAAACTTATACTTTATTCTTATACTTACTCCTTATACTCACTCCTTATACTTCATTCTTATACTTCATTCTTACTCCTACAGAACTACTTCCTTATAAAAATAAAATCACCACCTTCATCACCTACATTTTGAATAACACCAAACTGCGGTAAGCTGGTACTGTTGTTACCTACAGGGGTTTCAATAGACTGAAATAAAGCTGCAGACGTGTAGTATTTATCTTTATTCTTTTCAAGTCTGTCTAATAAATATTTAATGAATACACTCTTATTCGGAACTGTTTTTAAAGTTCCTGATGTAATTGCTTTACGGCTCGGCAACTGGTATTTCTTTTTAATAACATCACTTGCACCGGTTAAACTGATAGAACGGTTCTTAAAAATACTTCCGCTGAAACAAGCATCAGAAATCAATAAAGTATGTAAGGATTTTATCTTACGCATGGAAGCTACTAATTGGTCATTGTACAACCAGTTCGAAGAGTTACTTACCTCTGCATCTTTTGGCAACCAGTATCCAATATCGTTATCATCTTCGTAATGTCCGTGACCTGCATAAAAGATCAACACATTATCATTGGCAGTTACTTTTTTAGAAAGATCATCCAATGCAATTACAATTTCTCGACGGGTGGGACTTTTTAATACACTTACGTTTTCATTATCAAAAGTATAATTCGCTTTCAAAACCTTTGCAAGGTTCTCAGCATCCTGAGTTGGTAAACCGCCAAGATCGGCAATATTTGGGTCTGTATAATCACTACAACCTATCAATAAAGCATAGAACTTTCCACCGGCACTAAAATCAACATCAGCAGCGTGTAGTTCCTGCATTTCACCTTCCGATTGTATCTCGGCCCGTTTAACCTCTGCTTTTGGTTCTGCTTTAGCAACAGGCTCCTCTTTTTTCTCAGCTTTCTTTTCAGCCTTTTTCTCTGCCTTCTTTTCTGCTTTTCCTCTTTTAGGATCATTCATTGCGATCGGCTCTTGTTTAACCGGCTCTACTTTTTTAGGAGTTGGTATCAAGTACGGGCGATAATCCTGAATTGCCTGTGGAGTTGCACCTAGAACAATTTCAATAGGATCCATAGGCAATAAAGACGCGGTTAACAGGGCATCATTCCAAATTATTTTTTTCTCGGTACCTTCTGACGCAGTTTGAAATGTTAGGGCAATGGATTCTGTATCGCCTTTTTTCAGCATAAGGCTATTCGTGCGCTTTTTTACATTATTAAGTGAATTTCCGTTTTCACTAACTTCATTACGCCCGGGTTAAGAATAACAATATCGTTACCAACATTTGTAACCTTGATCCTTAAATTCAATCTGAAATCCTTAGCGTAATCAATATCGGTTATGACCACCTCAATGTTTGAAAAATTCTCTTTGCGTTTTGGAGAAACAGTGATCTCGGGAAACGCAATTGTTTTTTCATTTCCCGTTTTCATAAAACCATCCAATATCAATGACATAGCCTGAACCGTAAGATTTTTACCTTTTACGTCAAAGGTGGATGATTTCTTGCCGTTCGGAGAAATGATCATTTCCTTTTCTTTAGTAGGAATTTTACTTCCTGCAGAATAGAAATAAGATTTTGAAGGATCTAAAAGAATAAAATAATCGTTCTTGTTTATCACGGTTATTTTTGTTCTTACAAAAGCATCGTTTGATAAACCTCCATGGGTTTGAACTGTAGTTTCTCCAACCACGACAGAAGTATCCAGATACTTAACTTTATCATCCTTAGGATTTCCCGAAAAAGCAATGGTAGAGGTTAAAAACAAAAGTGAAAAAATAATTTTTCGCATGGAGAATATTTTAAACCAAATTTAATAAAAATTAGCCCTAAAACGGCATTTTCGCATTCAATTTTTCAAATAAATACGCTTATTACAACAATTTAGACGATTGATATGGATCTACGTTTAATCCAGGCTATCTTTTTTCTTCCTTCCACTGGTAATAGCATTCCATTACTTTGTAATAAAGATCGTAGCCTTCATGATTAATGATGTAGTAATTGGTCAAATAGAAACAGAATTTCCTGAATTTTTCATAATCGATCTTATCATCGCCGGTAAGATTTCGCAATATTTCGGGGCTCAATTTCGCCTGTACCTGCTCCTCTTCAAAAACCTCTTCAAATATTTTTGCGAGTTTGCGTTGTTCTTGTCCGTGCTTGCTGAACTGGTTGTATAAAGCCGTGATCGGACTCTCAATGGCGTTAATGGTGCGCATTTTACTGCCTTCAATAACCCTATTCATGTAATCGCGCTCGTAGGGCTTAAGTTTAAAAGTAGAAACAGTAACTTCCGGTAAATTATAAGCGATCTTTCGCATTACAATTTTCACTTCCTTTTCGCTTGAGTTTTTGAACTTATTAACGGGCAATTTAAGTTTCACAAAACCCACAAAAGTGCAAAGTAAAGTATCATTGGCATTCACATTGAGGTAAAAACGCCCTGTGTTATCGCTCATTGTGCCGTTCCCGGTATTCTTATTAATAACATAAACAAAGGGCATAGCAGTGGTGCTGTCACCTTCAACGATGATGCCTTTAAATAATTGCTGAGAGAAGGCGGCTCCGGTGAAGCCGCATATTATAACGATTATGCCGGTAAATCTGCTCAAATCAGCCTTAAATGTAAGGTTTAAAAGCAAAATTTATCCACAATGGTTAATAAATTTAACCTTTTTTATCCCCCTAAAAAACCTGTTTCCTTTAGCATTTATGCTATATTTAAGGTTCCTATTATGGATGCATTTATAGTATCGGCCCGCAAGTATCGCCCACAGCATTTCAACACTGTTGTTGGGCAAAGCCATATTACAAACACGCTAAAAAATGCCATTGCTCACAAACAATTAGCGCAAGCTTATTTGTTTTGCGGTCCTCGTGGTGTTGGTAAAACCACCTGTGCCCGTATTTTCGCAAAATCCATCAACTGCTTTAACATAAGTGCCGATGGTGAAGCTTGCGACAAATGTGTTTCTTGCGAATCCTTTAATTCAGGAGCATCGTTAAATGTGGATGAGCTCGATGCCGCTTCGAGCAATTCGGTTGACGATATTCGTAACCTGGTGGATAAAGTTAGAGTTCCGCCACAGATCGGAGAATACAAAGTGTATATCATCGACGAGGTTCACATGCTTTCTACTGCAGCTTTCAATGCTTTTTTGAAAACGCTGGAAGAACCGCCTAAGCACGCTAAATTCATTTTAGCAACCACTGAGAAACACAAAATTATTCCTACCATACTTTCGCGTTGTCAGGTTTTTAATTTTAACCGAATTAAGAACGAAGACATTTCGAATCACCTTGCATACATCGCGAAAACTGAGAATGTAACTTTTGAACCCGAAGCTTTGCATGTAATTGCACAGAAGGCCGACGGAGGTTTGCGTGATGCCTGTTCTATATTTGATCAGATGGTTGCTTTCACAGGAAACCATTTAACCTATAAAGCAATCGTTGAGAATTTACATGTTCTTGATTTTGATTATTACTTTAAGATCACTGATGCACTATTACAGCAAAAGTTATCGGATATCATGGTCACCTTTGATGATATCTTAAGAAAAGGTTTTGACGCACATAATTTTACAAATGGCTTAGGTGAACATTTACGTAACGTAATGGTGAGTCGCGATCCGCAAACAGTTCAGTTATTGGAAGTGAGCGATAATTTACGACCTAAGTATGCTGAGCAGGCGGCAAAATGTTCCTTATCATTTTTATTGAAATCCTTGGCTATCATCAGTAAAACAGATGTGAATTACAAGGCTGCCAAAAACCCACGCTTGTTGGTGGAAATGGCACTCATGCAAATGGCATACATCAACACCGCATCCAATCCAGATGCGGAAAAAAAAAATGAGTTAGAGCAAGTATTCGAAACTAAAACTCCTTCAACGCCATTTACACCTGCAGTAACAGGAAACTCAGTTACAGCATCTACCATTGCCGAAAAAATAATTAAAACGGCAGATAAGCCTGTTGTTTCATTTGCCGAATTAAAGATCAAAGCACAGTTCAGTTTGAACGAAGCTACAAAGGGTAATACTTCCGTTATTGCTAAACCAGAAACAGAGATCGCCACCGAATCCTTCGATAACAAACCCTTTGATTTTGAAACTTTAAAAAAAGTAATTCATGTTTTCGCGGAAAAGAAAAATCAGGCCGGCAACCGTCAGTTATTTACAACCCTTACGAACTCTCAACTCGATCTTAATGAAGCTAATTGCCTTATTTTAACGATACACAACGAAGCGCAGAAAGAGATCCTTCAGAACGTAAAACAAGAATTCCTTGATTTCATTCGTAAGGATATTTCCAATAACACGGTCAATCTCGAGATCATTATTGCCGATGAAGTTTCCAATCAGAAAGCTTACAAGCCTTCCGATAAATTTAAATTGCTTTCCGAAAAGAATCCGGCCCTTTTAGAATTGAAAAAGCGCCTGGATCTTGAAATAGATTATTAATTCAGTATTCACAGAATAAAATTTATCATGAAGAATAAATTATTTGTTTTCACTCTGCTTTTTTCTTGCTCACTACTTATAAATTCCCAGACAAAGCCGGCCGGCAAGACAGGAAAGCCCGGATCAAAAGCAGTGAGCGATGCAGCTCCAAAACCAAAATTAAATTACGAAACCGCAGTTAACGATCCGTTTAAAACACGCATTTATACTTTAAGTAATGGCATGAAGGTATATTTATCGGTTTACAAGAATGCGCCACGCATTCAAACATTGATCGCGGTGAAAGCAGGGAGTAAGAATGATCCTAAAGACGCAACAGGTTTAGCTCACTACCTGGAGCACATGGTGTTCAAAGGCACCGATAAATTCGGAACTAAAGACTTCGCAAAAGAAAGTGCACAGATCCAAAAGATCGAAGATCTTTACGAAACTTATCGTCTCACAAAAGATGAAGCAAAACGCAAGGGTATTTATCATCAGATCGACAGTATTTCGGGAGTAGCTGCAAAATTCACCATTGCAAACGAATATGATAAGATGCTCGCTTCAATTGGAGCACAAGGAACAAACGCTTACACTTCATTTGATGAAACTGTTTACATTAACGATATCCCAAGCAATCAAATTGAAAACTGGCTGGAAATTGAAGCAGAACGTTTCCGTAAACCGGTGCTTCGATTATTTCACACTGAACTCGAAGCCGTTTATGAAGAAAAGAACCGTACACTTGATGATGATAATGTAAAGTCCGAAGAAGCTATGTTTTCGGCATTGTTTCAAAAACACACTTACGGAACACAAACTACAATTGGTACGGTTGAACATTTGAAAAATCCTTCTATGAAAGAGATCATGAAGTATTATAATAAGAACTATGTTCCTAATAACATGGCTATTATTATGAGTGGTGATTTTGATCCGGATAAAACCATTCTGGAAATAGAAAAGAATTTCGGGAAACTAAGTGCAAAGCCGGTTGAACCTTACACTTTTGAAAAAGAAAAACCTCTTACTTCAAAAGTTACCAAAGAAGTGGTTGGCCCAAATGCCGCTAATATCAACATGGCCTGGAGATTCGACGGTGCAGGATCTAAAGATGCAGATCTGCTTACCCTAACTGCAGGAATATTGTCAAACACCCGCGCCGGTTTAATGGACATTAATTTAAACCAGGCACAAAAAGTTTTAAGCAGCGATGCTTTCTCGTATACCCTAAAAGATTATTCCCTTCTATTGCTTGTTGGAGAACCAAAAGAAGGTCAGACCTTAGAGGAAATGGAAAAAATACTTTTCTCGCAAATTGAACTCCTGAAAAAAGGCGAGTTTCCTGAATGGCTGATGCAGGCGGTTATAACTGATCTTAAACTACAAAAAACAAAGGCACTTGAAAATAATCAGTCAAGGGCCATGACCATGTCGAAATCTTTTGTTTACGGACAAGACTGGCAGAATTCAGTTAACATGATCGAGCGCTTATCGAAGATAACAAAACAGGAAATAATTGATTTCGCTAAAAATAACCTGAAAGAAAATAATTACGTTGTAGTTTACAAAAGAACCGGAGAAGATAAGAGCATTGAAAAAGTGGAGAAGCCAAGTATCACACCTGTTGATGTTGATCTTGAGAACCAATCTCCTTTTGTAAAGAAAATAGAAAGCACTAATCCAAAAGCAATTGAGCCTTTCTTTTTGAATTATGAAAAAGACATCGCTAAAACCGAAATGAGATCGGGAATACAGATCCTTTCCACAAAAAACACCGAGAATCTTACTTTCGATCTGTTCTATGTTTTTAACATGGGAACCTTAAATGATAAATATCTTAAGGTGGCCATTGAATATCTGCCTTACATAGGAACCTCGAAAATGACTCCTGCACAGATCAAAGAAGAACTTTATAAACTCGGATGCAGTTACGATGTTTATGTTGGCCTAGATCAAACCTGGGTTAGTTTAAGAGGCCTGAGTGATAATTTTGATAAAGCGCTTGCTCTTTTTGAAACGATATTAAGCGATCCTAAAGTGGATGAATCAACGTTAAAAAATTTAGTGAACGATCTCATCAAAAAAAGAGATGATGCCAAGCTCAATAAATCCGTTATTCTGCAGCAGGCCATGCAAAGTTATGCCGTTTACGGAGCGAGCAATCCTTTTACTTATGTTTTGAATACAGATGAATTAAATAAACTTACTGCAAATGACATTGCTGAAAAACTCAGATCTTTAAATCAATACAAGCATCATATTTTATATTACGGACCAAAAGAATTAACGGATGTAAAAACATCCTTGAACTCCACGCACAATGTTCCTGCGGCATTAAAAGATGTTCCCGCCGAACATGAATTTAAATATCAGGGCTTTGGTAATTCTGTTTTGATGGTGGATTATGACATGAAACAGGTTGAGATCGTAATGTTAAGCGAAGGAAGTAAATACGATCTGCAGCAATTGCCGGTAATTGAATTATACAATAATTATTTTGGCGGCGGAATGAGCAGTGTGGTATTTCAGGATCTGCGCGAATCGAAAGCCCTTGCCTACTCTGCCTTTTCACAATACAGAACGCCAAGAAATCCAAAGTTGAGTCATATTAACATGTCTTATATAGGCTCGCAATCTGATAAATTAGCCGATGCCATGAAAGGAATGACAGATCTTTTGAATGAAATGCCTAAGGCAGATGGTTCTTTTAATGCAGCTAAAGAAATGCTGATCCAGGAAATACGTTCACAGCGCATCACAAAATCAGATATTCTATTCAATTACGAAACTGCAAAAAAATATGGGCAAGTAAACGACATCAGAAAAGATATTTTTGACAAAGGAAATAAATTGACCTATGACGACGTGAAGAAGTTTCAGCAAACAAACATTAAAGGAAAACCAACAAGCTTTTTAGTGCTTGGTAAGAAGGATCTTTTGGATACAAAAGTTCTTGAAAAATACGGTACCATTAAGGTGTTAAGTTTGAAAGATGTGTTTGGGTATTGAGAGGTAATAACCAATCATAGCACAACCTATTTGGTTGACAAAATTGTGGTGGAGTCTTTTCTCAAAAATTTAAAAACAAAAAAACGCGGACCTAGATCCGCGTTTTTAATTATTTTTTGTTTAATCCCTAAAACTCAAAACTTATTTGTCCTTCGTCATCCAGTGCATTCTTACTATTCATGCGCTCCATGGCTCTTCGGTGAAGTTCCATTGGCGATAAGCCGCTTTCACCATCATCTGAATCTAAAAATGCCTTTGCATCTTTAATTTCCTGAGGCACCATTAAGTTTATTTCTTTAACCTTATAAGAACTTAATTTTTTTCCTTTGGCTTTCATATTCACCACCGGAGAAAACTCCGTAAGATTAATTACCTCTTTAGGGATTTGTTTGTCTTTTTCCTTTCCAAACTTCACTTCAATAGTTGGGTTGATCTGAGGAGTGATCAATTCAATTCGTGAATTTTCATTCTCAGTTATGATCAAGGCCTTGGTGCTTATGTTCTCCGGTACAAAACGCTTTGTAAAATATGATTTGCTCTCGCCATCAAAATACACAATGCTTATTGTTTGTGTCGGGAAATATTTTTCGATCATAATGATGTCATCATCGAAATGATTCAACACATCGTAAGTATATAGTTTGTAAAACCCTTTACTGGTAACCGCCATGATCCTGTCGTTACCGGCAAATTGGCCCAGATAAGTACCACGACCGTCCTTATTTAAACGATGCGTAGTATCATCAAACCAATAATCTTCGGCTCCTAACGTAGAAGTTCCTTTTTTAAGCAATTCTACTTTACGAACAGTGTGCTTGGTGACAATATTACCAACCGAATTTCGTCCCTTCACTTCCAGCTCCGCAAAATTCATATCGATCTCCAATTTTCTTAACCCTGAAACCTGGCGCAATAATACCTGAACTTTTTCAGCTTCTCCGTTTGGATTAACCGTGAACCAGAATACTTGCGAGCCAGGGGTGCCCTTTGCCAGATCGTATTCTTTATCGCGAGTAACTCCTGTAACATTGAAACGCTTTATAAAGGTGATTCCCTTTGGCCCATCGCGATAGATCATATTATAGGTGGTACGCTCATCATTTTTCTTGAACACCGCCACATGAATGATATCCTTACCAACAAAAACCTTATCGGCAACTTTAAATACTTTCATTTTTCCTTCGGCTGTAAATGCGATGATATCATCAATATCAGAGCAATCACAAACAAATTCATCCTTCTTTAAACTGGTACCCACAAAACCTTCGGTCTTGTTCATGTATAGTTTTTCGTTGGCCATTACAACCTGAGTGGCCACAATGGTTTCCAATTGTTTGGTTTCTGTTTTGCGTTCTTTACCTGCTCCGTATTTCTTCTTCAAATTCTTGAAATACTCGATCGCGTATTCGGTAAGATTTGCCAAATGTCCTTTTACTGTAGCAATTTTCTCATCCAGTTCCTTCATATGGTCCTCAGCTTTGATGCTGTCGAATCGGGTGATACGGATCATTGGAATTTGCGTCAGCTTTCCAAGATCATCATCATTAATTTCACGAATTAATTTCTTTCTGAAAGGTTTGAAACAAGTATATAAATACTCGAATAAGGTTTCCTTGTTCGAGTATTTCTTAAAGTCGATGTACATCTCTTCCTTAATGAAGATCTTTTCTAAAGAAGCGAAATGCCATTTTTCCTCTAATTCATGCTGCTCAATTTCTAATTCGCGTTTTAAAAGCTCTAAGGTTTGAAATGTATTAACTTTTAAAATTTCGCTTACACCAACAAATTTCGGTTTCTGATCTTCAATGATGCAAGAGTTTGGCGAAATGCTCATTTCGCAATTCGAGAAGGCATAAAGCGCATCAATTGTTTTATCTGCAGAAATACCCGGCTGTAAATGAATTAAGATCTCAACATTTTCAGAGGTATTATCTTCAACCTTCTTTACTTTTATCTTTCCTTTGTCGTTTGCCGCCAAAATAGAATCGATCAGGGAACTGGTTGTTGTGCCAAACGGGATCTCAGTAATGACAAGCGTTTTAGAGTTCAATTCTTTTATACGGGCACGAATTTTTACTTTTCCGCCGCGCAAACCATCCTTATAATCACTGAAATCTGCAATACCTCCTGTTAAAAAATCGGGATAGATATGCGGTTTCTTACCTTTTAAAACCTGAATAGAAGCATCGATCAATTCATTAAAATTGTGAGGTAAAATTTTACAGGCCAGACCCACAGCGATACCTTCAACGCCATGCGCCAAAAGCAAAGGGAATTTTACCGGTAAATTAATAGGCTCTTTATTTCTGCCGTCATAACTTAATCCCCAATTTGTTGTTTTTGGATTAAATAAAACTTCTAATCCGAATTTTGATAAACGTGCCTCAATGTAACGAGGCGCCGCAGCGTAATCACCTGTAAGTACGTTACCCCAGTTACCCTGACAATCGATCAAAAGATCTTTTTGTCCAATGGCCACCAAAGCATCGCCAATACTGGCATCACCGTGCGGGTGATATTTCATGGTGTTACCAATTAAGTTGGCCACCTTGTTATAGCGACCATCTTCCAGTTCCCACATGCTATGCAAAATACGGCGTTGCACCGGTTTCAAACCGTCTTCCATTGCAGGAACCGCACGCTCTAATATTACATAAGAAGCATAATCAATGAACCAGGTTTTAAACATACCCGAAACGTGAGTAACAGTGCTTAGATCGCCATGCTGCTCTTGATCGTTTTTATTGTCTTTGTTTTTATCGTCTTTCATATTAATACTTTTGTCTTAAATAAGACAGTTCTATTATTAAATTACTTCTTCAAAAATATATTTTTCATTGAATTCTATCTCTTGTTCCTTTAAAAATTCAAGATACTCTTCCTTAAATGATCTTAGCTTATGGTGTTCTTCTTGATTTTTAATATAATTCACAACGCTGTTCACATTCTTGTATGAGACTGTGAATCCACCGAAACCCTCTTGCCAACTGAATTTACCTTTTACAAAATTATTTTGATTTATGTATTTTGTTGAGTGTTCCTTTATTTCTTTTGTAAGATTCGACAAAGCAATAGTTGGTTTACAACTCACCAAAACATGGAGATGATCCGGCATTCCGTTTATTATGTAAAGCTTTTGTCCTTGATTTGCGATTATCCCCGAAATATATTTGTATAAATCGTCCTTCCACCTATCAATAATAATATTTTCCCTACCATTTACCACAAAAACGATGTGATAGAATAATTGAGTATAAGTGTTTGCCATAATAATGTTTGGCTCCTCTGGAGCCTATTTAATCTTTTTGTTTCTTATTAATAATGTTTGGCTCCTCTGGAGCCCATTTTCTTCATTTCACTTGTCCCGGAGGGACAAAATATTATTAATAAATATCCTTCCTCTTACACATTGCTCCGTTAGGAGCAAAACATTTATGTTTTTATCAAGTCGTCTTCTACATCTAATTCAACACGTAAATTATCGATAATGAATTCCTGACGCTCTTGAGTGTTTTTACCCATATAATAATTCAACAATTGCTGTATGGAGGCTTGCTGATCCAATAATACCGGCTCTAAGCGGATATCTTTCCCTATGAAGTGTTTGAACTCATCAGGTGAAATTTCCCCCAATCCCTTGAATCTTGTGATCTCCGGCTTCGGACCCAATTTTGCAATGGCAGCTTTACGCTCTTCATCGCTATAGCAATACGCCGTTTCTTTTTTATTACGAACACGGAATAGAGGTGTTTGCAAAATAAATACGTGACCATTCTTTACAAGATCCGGAAAGAACTGCAAAAAGAAGGTTAATAATAACAAACGAATGTGCATACCATCCACATCGGCATCGGTTGCAATTACTACGTTATTGTAACGCAGTTCATCCAAACCATCTTCAATGTTCAAAGCGGCCTGTAATAAATTGAACTCTTCGTTTTCGTAAACGATCTTTTTTCCTAAACCAAAACAATTCAATGGTTTTCCTTTTAAGCTGAATACCGCTTGTGTATTTACATCGCGTGTCTTGGTAATGGAACCGCTTGCAGAGTCACCCTCACAAATAAACAAAGTAGTTTCAATACTGCGTGGATTTTTTGCATCATCCAAATGCACACGACAATCGCGCAATTTTTTGTTATGTAAAGATGATTTTTTTGCACGCTCACGCGCTAATTTCTGAATGCCTGATAATTCCTTACGTTCACGTTCGTTCGCAAGAATTTTCGCTTCAATTGCTTTTGCAACATCAGAGTTCTTGTGAAGATAATTATCTAACTGTTCTTTTATGAAATCACCAATGAAAGAACGGATGGATTGTCCGCCAGGAGCAATTTCCTGAGAACCTAATTTGGTTTTGGTTTGCGATTCAAACACAGGTTCCTGAACTTTTATTGAAACTGCTGCGATAATTGATTTACGCACATCAGTTGGATCAAAATCCTTTTTAAAGAATTCACGAATGGTTTTTACAACCGCTTCACGAAATGCCCCTTGGTGAGTACCGCCCTGTGTGGTATACTGACCATTCACATAAGAATAATACTCTTCAGAGAAGTGCTCATTGCTATGTGTCATTGCGATCTCAATATCCTCACCTTTTAAATGAATGATTGGGTATAAAATTTCGCCGGTAATGTTTTTTTCTAAGAGATCCTTTAATCCATTTTCGGATTTATATTCTTGTCCGTTAAAGTGAAGCGTTAAGCCTGTATTTAAAAAGGCATAATTCCATAACATTCTGTCGATGTACTCATGAACAAAATGATATTTTTTAAAGATGGAATCATCCGGTTTAAATTCAACGTAAGTTCCGTTTGCTTCTGTTGTTTTTTCCAATTTTGATTCTTTCAGCAATTCTCCGATCGAGAAAGTTGCAGTTTTACACTGACCGTCGCGATAAGCAATAACTTTAAAACTGGTAGACAAGGCGTTCACCGCTTTACTACCTACTCCATTCAAACCAATTGATTTCTTAAAAGCTTCGCTGTCGTATTTACCACCGGTGTTGATCTTAGAGACCACATCCACTAATTTCCCTAAAGGAATACCACGACCGTAATCACGAATGGAAACCACACCATCTTTAATATTTACATCGATACGTTTACCGGCACCCATCATGAACTCATCGATACAGTTATCCATAACCTCTTTTACGAGAACATAGATACCATCATCAAATGCAGAACCATCGCCGAGTTTGCCAATGTACATCCCCGGACGCATACGAATGTGCTCTTTCCAATCGAGTGATTTAATGCTGTCTTCGTTATAACTTCCTACTTGCTTCGCCATTTGATTTATTTCGTGTTTAATATTATTTATTTGGGCGCGCCTTCCGGCCGGGCTTTTCGCTTCAAGCTCCTCGCCTGTCCTGAGCCAGTCGAAGGAGGCTTTTCGCTACAATCCCTCGCGCTTCTTCTCAATTCATTGTTTACGTTTTAAAGAAAAAATATTATATTCCGTCGCCATCCAATAAATTTCCTAAACCTCCCAATATACTTCCTTCTTCTTTTCTTCTGCCCGAACCGTAAGATAAAATTCTTCCGGCCAAACGGCTGATCGGTAAAGATTGTATCCATACTTTTCCCGGTCCGCGAAGTGTTGCATAAAACAAACCTTCACCACCAAAGATCACGTTCTTTACTCCTTTTACAAATTGAATGTCATAATCTATAGAGCTTGTAAACCCAACGATACATCCGGTGTCCACTTTCAACATTTCTCCCTGCTGGAGGTCTCTCGCAACTACAAAACCACCTGAATGCACAAAAGCCATTCCGTCGCCTTCCAGCTTCTGCATGATGAACCCTTCACCACCGAATAAACCGGTTCCTAATTTTTTTTGAAATTCAATTCCAATATCAACACCTTTTGCGGCACACAAAAAACTATCTTTCTGACAGATGATCTTGCCTCCTAATTTTGAAAGTTCCATTGGGATAATTTTTTCGGTGTAAGGTCCGGCAAAAGTAATTTGTCTTTTTTGCTGCGACACTTTGGTGTAAGCAGTCATAAATAAATTCTCCCCGGTGAGCATTCGCTTACCGGCAGTAAATAGTTTACCCATAAAACCACCTTGATTGGATCCATCTCCAAACATGGTTTCCATTTCAATGCCTTCTGTCATCATCATAAAACTTCCAGGCTCAGCAATAACTGTTTCCTGAGGATCCAATTCTATCTCTACACATTGCAGTTCGTCTCCAGAAATCTTATAATCTATTTCGTGATTTTTCATTATGATGTTTGGTGTTTTACTGTTTAATTGTTTGTTGATGCTTATATTGTTTGTTTGTTGACAGTTTTATATTTAGAGCCGGTAAATTCCGATTCTTTCATTTTTCTAATTAGTGCCTTGATCATATTTTCAAGCTTCAAAGTGTCAGCCAAAAACTTATTCAATTCTTCTTGAGTCAATAAATTAAAATCGAAAGAAATGTACAATTGAGATTTTACCTCACTCAAAGATCCATTTTCAATATATAAAAACTGAACAAATTCTTTGTTTCCACCTCGCCCATGACCTTCTGCAATGTTAGACATAACAGAGATCGAAGAACGTTTGATTTGATCCTTTAAAGAAAACTCTTTAGAGAATTTTTCTTTTGACGTTAAAATAAATATGCTTTTAACAAGAATTCTAGCTTCTTGCCAAATCATTAAATCCTCTATTTTAGTAATTGTACCCATTTGTCAATCTACTCAATAAACAATTAAACATCAAACAACTAAACATTGAAACGGAAATGCATCACATCTCCATCAGCCACCACATATTCCTTCCCTTCAATTCTTAATTTTCCAACTTCTTTACAGGCAGCTTCTGATCCCAATGCAATAAAATCTTTGTAAGCTATTACTTCTGCCTTAATAAATCCTTTGGTAAAATCAGTATGTATCACACCTGCCGCTTCAGGCGCTTTCATGCCTTCGGTTATGGTCCATGCGCGCACTTCTTTTACACCTGCGGTAAAGTAAGTTTGCAAGTTCAATAATTTGTAGGCCGATTTAATTAATTTATTTACACCGGGCTCATCTAATCCCATCTCGCCTAAGAACATTTGTTTCTCTTCGTAAGTTTCCAAACTTGCAATTTCACTTTCCATTTGGGCTGTTATCACCAGTATCTCAGCATTCTCAGCTTTTACCGCTTCTCTCACTTGCTCTACATATTTGTTACCTGATTTAGCTGAAGCTTCATCAACGTTACAAACATACATTACCGGTTTAATGGTTAGTAAATGAAGATCGGCCACATAGGTCATCTCTTCTTCACTCACTTCACAAGCTCGTGCCGATTTTCCGCTTTCTAAAGTTTCTTTAAATTTTAAAAGGGTATTATATATTTTCACTGCTTCTTTATCAGCAGCGCTTTTAGCCTGGCGTTCATACTTTTTTAATTTAGCGTCAACACTTTCCAGATCTTTTAATTGCAATTCGGTATCAATAATTTCTTTATCGGCTACAGGATTCACTTTTCCGTCAACGTGAATAACGTTATCATCATCAAAACAACGCAGTACATGCAAAATAGCATTACACTCACGAATGTTTGACAGGAATTTATTTCCTAAACCTTCGCCTTTGCTGGCTCCTTTCACCAAACCGGCAATATCCACGATCTCAACTGTGGTTGGTTGCACTGCCTGTGGCTTTACCAATTCTGCCAGTTTACTTAAACGTTCATCCGGAACAGTAATAACTCCCACGTTTGGTTCAATGGTGCAAAACGGAAAATTCGCCGCCTGAGCCTTTGCATTACTTAAACAATTAAAAAGGGTCGATTTTCCAACATTTGGTAAGCCCACTATTCCACATTTCAAAGCCATAATATTCGATTCAAAGTTTTAAAGTCAAAAGTCAAAATTCAGAGGTCTGTGTTTGATCACTTTTGACTTGTTAATTTTTGACTTGTTTCCTTCTTCTAAAGCCTGCAAATATAGCAAACAGCAAGGCTTTGGTCAATTTTGTTAATATCTTGAATAAACTTAGTTTTTAACATCCGACCTATATTTTCAACATTCTGCGAATGAGCAAAATGCAAATGGTATTTTTGCCCCAAATCCAATATTATGGCCGACATTAACGAATCCAAGCAACTTTGTTTACAAGTTAGAAGAGATATATTACGCATGGTGCATGCGGTTAATTCCGGTCACCCCGGCGGGTCGCTTGGCTGTACCGAATACTTAGTGGCTTTGTATAAGCATATTATGAAATATGATTCGGCCAAATTCAGCATGGATGGTAAAGGAGAGGATCTGTTCTTTTTAAGCAACGGGCACATCAGTCCGGTTTTTTACAGTGTTTTAGCGCGTTCCGGCTATTTTCCGGTTGAGGAATTAAAGACATTCCGTAAGCTGAACACCCGTTTACAAGGGCATCCAACCACTCATGAGCATCTACCGGGCGTGAGAATTGCCAGCGGTTCTCTCGGACAAGGCATGAGTGTAGCGATCGGCGCGGCTCTTACCAAAAAATTAAATAAAGATAATTCAACTATTTATAGCCTTCACGGCGATGGCGAATTGCAGGAAGGCCAGATCTGGGAAGCCGCTTTATATGCAGCTGCTCACAAAGTAGATAATTACATTGCCACAGTAGATTATAATGGTCGCCAGATCGATGGCGATGTAGACGCGGTTTTGCCTTTAGGAAAT
>JANYIQ010000180.1 GCA_025362575.1 Bacteroidia bacterium | reverse complement strand
TTTGCGCCCCCTGCCTAACGACAGGCAGGTTTTCGGTTAAAAAATCAGAGTATAACTGTTTATAATTCCTTCCTAAAATAAGCCACTTATTTTTTATTTTCACAGTCTACAATAGCTTTAAATGATACAGTACCACGATTTAATGCGCCATGTTTTAGAACACGGTGTAAAAAAGGAAGACCGCACCGGAACAGGAACCATAAGTGTTTTTGGGTATCAGATGCGTTATGACCTTGAAAAAGGATTTCCTTTACTGACGACAAAAAAAGTTCATACCAAATCTATTTTGCATGAATTACTTTGGTTCTTAAAAGGCGATACTAATATAAAATATTTGAAAGACAATGGTGTAAGTATTTGGGACGAGTGGGCAGATGCCAACGGAAATTTAGGTCCTGTTTACGGTTACCAGTGGCGCAACTGGCCAACACCAAATGGCGGACACATCGATCAAATCACAAAAGTAATTGAGATGATCAAAAAAAATCCGGATTCGCGCCGACTGATTGTGAGTGCATGGAATGTAGCGGATATTGACAATATGAAGTTGCCTCCTTGCCACGCTTTTTTTCAGTTCTATGTGGCGAATGGAAAATTGTCTTGTCAGTTATATCAGCGCAGTGCCGATATTTTTTTAGGAGTGCCTTTCAATATTGCTTCTTATGCCATGTTAACCATGATGGTGGCGCAGGTTTGTGATTTAAAAGTGGGTGAGTTCGTTCACACTTTAGGAGATGCGCATTTGTACACTAACCATATTGAACAAGCAAAACTGCAACTGAGTCGCGACTTTAGAAAATTACCTACTTTGAAAATAAATCCTGAAGTAAGATCGATATTTGATTTTAAATTTGAAGATTTTACGATCGAGAATTATGATCCGCATCCGCATATAAAGGCGAGCGTAGCGGTGTAATAGTTGAGAGTTAGGAGTTGAGAGTTCGTAGACTGGAGAATGTGTTTAGAAAATTATTTATATTTGCTTAAGAATTAAAAGACTATGAAAGACGTAAAATCAGTAATGGAGAATGCAAAAGCAGCAATGGATAAAGCTGTTGGCCATTTAGAGGTGCAATTAACTAAAGTTCGCGCCGGTAAAGCAAATCCAGCCATGCTGGAGAATGTGCAAACCGAATATTACGGAAGTAAAGTTCCTATTTCGCAAGTGGCAAGCATTAATACACAAGATTCGCGTACGCTTGTTATACAGCCTTGGGAAAAAAGTATGTTAACACCAATTGAAAAAGCGATACAGGCAGCTAACTTAGGATTGAATCCGCAAAACGATGGAGTTATCATTCGTATTTTGGTTCCGCCATTAACTGAAGAACGCAGAAAAGATCTTGTGAAAACTGCAAAGGCAGAAGGAGAAGAGGCAAAAGTGGGTATTAGAAATATCCGTAAAGATGCTATGGAGCATATTAAAAAACTGGCGAAAGACGGATTACCGCAAGATGAGGCAAAAGATGCAGAAACAAAAGTTCAGCAGCTAACTGATCAGTACGCTATAAAAATTGATAAACACATTGAACAAAAAGAGAAAGAGATATTGACGGTTTAGTCTATTTTTTTCTTTTTTAGGGTATAGATTGCACTATAGTTGTTGATAACTGTATCTAAAGTGGCAAAAAGTTCAATAGGTTCAAGTAGTCTGAAAGAACCATCTGGCACACTACATAGCAAATTGTAAAAATAAATTTTTGAAGCTTTTGGCTGAAAATTAAGAACCCTTGTTCGCATGGCATCTGTCATTTTGCAGGTTTCAGATTTCAAAGTATCGATTACTGCTTTTTTTCGAACGTTTCTATTAGGCGGCTCAAAATAGATCATTGTGAATTTATCAATTGGCAGATTTTTTTTGAAGCATTCAGAGTAGGCGTACATCTGACATTTTCCAAGCCTCAAGGTTTTTGAAGAAGAATCAACTTTTAGGCCGCAAAAATAAATGGTGGGCGGTTTTATCTCAAACTTTCTTATTCCTATCAATTTTGTACCCGTAGGTATAATTTGAAAAACTTTAATAACTGCTGTTCCAATCTGTGTCAAACGAATTTTGTAAACATTGTTTTTTACGGAACGAATTTCGCCACCGATAACATTTACTTTTATTTTAGCGTTGCGTCCTTTTACAACGATGGTTAGATTACTTTCTTTTTCTAAATAAAAAACCTGGTCAGAACATTCTATATTGGCAGTAGCTAAGGGAGCTTTAATTTTAAAGACAACAGTTTTCACTTTAGTGTTTTGTGCAGTACAAAATTTACTTAATAGTAATAAAACAATAATTATTGACCGTAGACCCATTTAAATTTTTAAAATATCTCTTATCTCTTTAAAATTATTAGCTCTAATTTTTTCCTCACTCAAATTGAGATGTTTAAACTCTTTAAGTTTATAGGTAATTTCTTCGCCTGCTGCAACTGTACCTTCAAGTTCTTCATCCATAATATAGAATATTTTATTGTCATGACTAATACCCAAGATAGCATCGGAACTACTACTGGCATACTTTACCGGAAAATTCTTGAATTCACTTTCTGAAACAGGAAAGATAGTATTCAGTGTTCTGCTTAACAAAAATATTTTTGAAATGCTAAGTTTTTCATTGTTTTCAGCGGATTCGAATTGCGCCCTATAAAAGGCACCCTTGTTATTTTCTTTCATTTTATAATTAGCCAATGTTTCTAGTCGAATGGGGTGATCACAATTCCATCGGCCCATACGACCTATAACAATAACTCTGTAGGTCCAACCTCTTTGAACATAATTTTCGAAACGAGCGTTTGTGTTATCATTTTTGATCTTCGCCTCGTAGGTATAGTTTACATCTAATTTGCTTAATGAATCAGTAGCCCTGGCTATCATTTTTTCGCGGTGTAGTCGTTTAAGTTCATATTGTTTAAATGCAGCATCAAAATCTTTAGCATCAAAAACCGGGCTGGCTACAAAACTATTGGATTTTTTTCCTGCTTTGACAGTTATTACATAATGAGAATCGTCTGTATATCGCCTAACGGCAATGTCTTCCCAGGTAGTGTTGGCTAATTTAGGATCATAATTTTTTTCTGATTTTTCAACTTCAAATTTGACTCCATCATACACTGCTAACTCAGGAAATTCATCTTTGTTATAATCAATAGTGAAATTATTGAGGTTGGGATCTGCCTTCCGAGGAACTACAAATGCTTGATGAGCAAGAATCGTTTTTTCAGAAACAAAGTTGGGATCATTAGCTTTTGCTAGAGTCTTGCGGGTTGATCGGGTGTTTTTATCATCGTGTAACCATTTTCTTTGAACTGTATCCAAGTAATAAACATTAAAATTATTATTATCGTTATACGATATCATTTCAACGGTCAGTTCTTTACTATCTTTCAAAGTTAAGACTTCTCCATTCTGATAAGCCATCAGATCAAACATGCCGGCAGATTCAAATTGCGAGTGAACGCCGGCTGAGTCATAATTCATAGGTATACCACTAAAAATTTGGTCTACTTGGTCATGAAATTCTGTGTACCTGATCTCAACAGGCCCTTTTACATTTTTACCGGCTTTTGTTTTAAATATGTTGGCGGGAATATAAATACTTGTTCCCGAAGTATAATTAATGGTAGTATCCCGTTCACTATTAATAAAAAATTTATCAGGATCAGGGCTTAAGGCAGGAATAGGGGGGACAATAAAGGCTTGCAAGCTTGAATTATTCTGACTTGGTTTCGAAATATAAAAATAGCTTGCCACTGCAATAGCAATTACAGCTATTGAAATACTCAGGTATAATTTTGTGGAAGCAAGCCACCAACTGGTTTTGGCAGCTGATAGACCCGAATAGAATTTATCGAAATTCATATGCTGATCAATATCTTGTTTGTTAAGCGGTTCTCGGTTAGTAGTTATTTTATACTTGTCCATTTTAATAGTCTTAATGTCGTTTATAATTTGTTATTTTGAAATAACAGCTAATTTTGATTTCAGTTTTTCTAAGATGCGATAAACTTTCATTTTATTGGCACTTTCTCCACTTCCATTTATGTCGCATATTTCTTTAAAGGAATGTTTTTCGAAATAACGCATGTGTATGAGTTCTATTTCTTCGGGTTCAAGTGTTTGCAGTGCTTCAAATAATTGAGCATCCATTTCAGCAGAAGAATTTCCCTCAATACTTTCTTTAAGTTCAACTAAACCATCGTTATCAATACTAACAGTTCTTTGACTTTTGTTTTTACGAAACCATAAATTTAGTTCGTTAACGGCAATGCGAAATAACCATGCCGAAAAAGGAACGCCTTGTGGTTTATATTTAGAAAGGTTACTTAAAGCATTATAAAATACGTTTGAGGTGATTTCAAAGGCCAGATCCTTATTATCAACCCTTCGGTAAACGAAATTAGCGATACGTTCATAGTATTTTTTGTAAAGTGGCTCAAAATCTTTAGAATTGACCTGTGCCGCTTTTATCAGTTTCTCTTCCAATTCAATTTGCTCGTTTGTTAAATGGAAAGTGGCTGATTCAGTCATAAGGGTTAATGTTAACATTGCACTCTTTTAATACCATAATACTAGTCCTTATTAAAAGTCACAATTAATCTTTAAATTTGTAATCTCCTCTAATATAGTGCTGTTTTAGACTTTAATTTTGATTTTACTATAAAATGCTCAAAAATCTCATTCCTTTCCGCAAAGGAACAAAACTATACAGCATCGTTCGTCAGAAATGTCCGCGTTGTCATGAAGGAGATCTGTTTTTAAATAAGAATCCATATAATTTGAACATGCTCGATAAAATGCCACCGCGTTGCCCTGTTTGTGGTTGCGATTTTGTAAGAGAGACCGGTTTTTATTACGGAGCCATGATGATAAGCCATGCCTTAACCACCGTAATGGCGGTAATTGTGCATTTCACGGTTTTTCATTATTACGGCTGGGAAATTGCGCCACATTTGATAAGTTTACTTACCGTTATTATTGGTTTATTTCCTGTTGTTTTCAGAACCGCCAGAACCATTTGGATAAACATGTTTGTTGCTTATAAACCAGATTGGAAAAAATGATCTCTTGGATCAATATTTTATTCTGAAAACATAAACCGCAACAACAAGTGTAACAATTCCTGTGAGTAAAAAAGTTGCCTGTGCTCCAAAATAGAACCAGATCAATCCTGCCATTGAACTCGCAATTAAGGTCATGATGCTTTGAAAGGCAGTATAGGTTCCTATAGCAGTTGCCGTATCTTTCTTTTCACAAATATTAGTTATCCAGGCTTTAGCAATGCCTTCGGTAGCGGCAGCATAAATTCCGTATAAAAAGAAAATGCCAATGTAAACCAATTTATTTTGTGCATACGCTGCACCAATGTATGCCATCGAAAATAATATCAAACCTGAAATGAATATTTTTTTTAAACCAATTTGATCGGCTAAAATCCCAATAGGGTAAGAAAACAAAGCGTAAATAAGATTGTAAAAAATGTAAATGCCAATAACAGTTGCATCGTTAAATCCGGATTCTTTCATCTTTAAAAGCAAAAACACATCCGAACTATTGAACAGCGTGAATAGTAATAGGCCGATCAAAAGCCTGCGGTAAAGAGCAGGACTCCTTTGCCAGTACTTTATGAAATCAAGCAAGCGGGGTTTGAGTTTCAGTTCGGTTTGCTCTTTCTTTTTTTCTTTTATGAAAAAAGTAAAAGCAATAGCAATGAGTCCCGGAAAAAAGGCAATATAAAAAAGTGTTTTGTAATCATCAGGTCGGTAGGCTAGGTAGATCAGGGCAATAATAGGCCCTAATACTGCTCCAAATGTATCCATCGAGCGATGAAATCCAAATACTGTTCCTTTGGTTTTGGGAGTTGCTTCATCCGATAATAAAGCATCTCTTGCACCTGTTCTTATCCCTTTACCTAATCGATCCAATGTTCGCGAAAAGAAGATCCATAAAGGAAATGTGAATAAAGCCATCATAGGTTTTGAAAAAACACTGAATGCATAACCGATCTGAATGAAAGGTAAACGTTTTCCTTTTGCATCACTCAAATTACCAAAATAACCTTTACTTAATCCTGCTGCAGCTTCTGCCAAGCCTTCCAGTACCCCAATTAGAACTATTGAGAAACCAATAGTTTTTAAATAGATGGGCATTACAGGATAGAGCATTTCACCGGCAACATCCATGAAAAGACTTACGAGTGAAAGGACCCAGATATTTCTTGTAATGATCTTCAATTTTTAAGTGCCGATTGGAATTACAAGTTTAACACTAATATTTCTTCCCATGCCATAAATACCACTTCGGCCGGTAGAATTTTTTGGATAATTATCAAAATACTTCAGTCGGCTCATGTTAGTTTGATAGGCTTTATCCGTTAAATTGTTTCCGGCGATATTTAATGTAAATAAGTTCTTCCCTTTTTTATTTACAATGGTGGTTCCAAAACCTGCATCAAATAAGGTGTAAGAAGGGGTTTTGGTTTCGGTGTTGTATGCCAGATAAGCTCTGTTTTGTTCGGCGTAATATTGCATGCCAACTTTAATGTAAATAGACGTGAAACAACCAACCTTCTTTGAAATATCTGCCCGCAATTCAGAATTGGTATGAAAAGGGGGGATATAAGGTAAGTATCGTGAACTGTCGGTAATTTGCGAACCGCTACCTCCCAAATTAATTGCGTAGATCACAGAGGCTGAATTCTCGAAATGCAGCCAGTCGAGCGGGTGAGGGTGAATATCCAAACTCAATTCTCCTCCATACAATTGGGCTTTGGTTTGCCTGAATTTAAATACAGGGTATGCATTACCGGCTTGTAAGAACAAAGAATCTCCCCCCTGCAGACTATTTAATTTTTCGTTGTAAACATAATTGGTGATCATGTTATTGAAAAATTCGGCACTTACCGAAATGTGTTCGCTGCTGAAAAATAAGCCCACATCTTCCTGCAAACTGAATTCAGGTTTAAAATTAGCATTTCCCAGTTGTTCAAAGCCGGTGCCCGGATGCACGCCCTTTGCAGAAACCTCGGTAATGTTAGGCGAGCGGTAGCCCCGCGCCACATTGGCCTTGATACAAAAATTATCATTCACGTTGTAAGTGGCACCAAAACTGCCGCTAAAACCACTGAAGTTGTATCTGTAAGCATCAAACTGTTTTACAAGACCTGTGTCGTTTGCATTTGTCTGAGTTTGTGATTGGAATCCTGTAACTGAATTTGTTTTTGTATACATGGCCTCGCTTGTAAACGACCGCACATCATAACGTACACCGGCTGCAATGTCTAATTTATTAAGAGATCTTTTTACAAAGGCGAAGGGTCCTGCATCCAGACTTTTATGATCGGGTATCACAAATTCTGTTGCATTATTATTTTTGTTTTGCTGAAACATGCCATTCACACCGATCATGGTTTCCCAGCCTTTCATTGTGGGTAACGAAAATTTCAGATCATAACTATATGTATTTAAGATAAGGTCAAGTCCGGCTATATTATCATACAATGGGTGACTAAATTCTTGCCTGTGACTTTGCTGATAGCCTAGTTTGATAGCGAGTTTGCTTTGTCCTAGAATAAAATTGTTGGCAGAATAAACTCTGTAATGCTGCACGCGCTGGTGTATGACACCAATGCCATATCTGCTCATTTCATCTTCGCTCACAATTGGCCTCACCGTATCTTCTTCGCTGATCTGCTTTGTGAATTTACGTGAGCTTGAATCGCGGCTGCCATCGGGTACTTCCTGCAAGTTATCATAAAGTGTAAAATTCAAATGCGAGTAACCCCATGATTTGTTCACGCCTAGATAGGCATTCAGATCATTTTCTTTATACTTGGTTCCATAAACCCTTCCATCATATTTATTTTGATAATCGGCTGCCTGTTTCTGTGAAGCGCGCAAACCCCAAACAAAACCTTTTTGGTTTCCTGCTAAAGAAACAGAACCTGCATACTGATTATTGTTGCTTTGATAATTTGCCAGAACTGTTCCTTTAATAGTGCCCTCGGGCGCTGTGTTAGCGGGAATAAGATTAACAACTCCGGCAAGTGCATCACTACCATAAATTAAACTGGCCGGGCCTTTTATTACTTCAATACGATCAATCAGATACTGATCTACTTCAACACCATGTTCATCGCCCCATTGCTGACCGTCTTGCCTTACCCCATCAAATAGTGTAAGTACACGATTATATCCTAAACCGCGAATGTATGGTTTGGAAATGTTTGGTCCGGTTGAAACAGCGCTTACTCCCGGAATTTTTGAGATGGCATCAATAATGTTGCTTGCTGAATTTTGCTGAAGGTATTTTTGATCGATGGAAGCCATGGGTATGGGGCTTCTTTTTATTTCGGTGGCATGGGATGTTCCTGTTACTACAATTTCTTCACCTTCTACAACAGATTCTTCCATTTCAATATCAAAATTCTGAGTGATCGCCGGATCAATTTGCTTGGCGATCGTTTTGTATCCAAGCAATTTTATTTGCAAAAGCGTTTTTATTTTGGGAAGATTCTTGAGTTGATAAACACCGTTTATATCAGATACAGCACCGGTTTTAAGGTCGGGTAAATAAATGATAGCTCCGGGTAAACTTTCGTGTGTAGTTTTGTTCTTTACAGTTCCTTTTAACCTGCCTGCCTTGCCGGTAGGCAGGTTTTGTGCTTGCAAATGTATACACTGGAGGATAGCCAGTAGTAGGAATAAATGTTTCCTCATGTTCAATTGTTTTTAGAAATAAATGCCTGCTTTAAAGCAGCTAAATATTATCTTGAACCCGTTGGATGAAATCCTAACGGATTAAACAATTGGAGGTGCTCTTAAAGAAGCAGATTGATCGAGGTAAGAATTCTGATAAGAAGGATTTCTGATCAGTAAGCTTTGTTCTTTCGGTTTTGAAGGAATGAAGCTATTAATGAATTTGAAAAGTGTAAAATAAACCGGTGAATCGTATTTATCGAAATCGCAATCATCTTTTGCTTCTGTCTGAACTGATGTTTCATCTGAAGTATTTATTGAACTATGATCATGATTTAATAAATTGTGAATGTAAACTTTAGGAGTTGCCACCCAAAGTGCACAAAGAACCAACAAGGAAGAGATGATTATTTTGCCTGTTTTTTTCACTAATCAAAGATACAATTTTTTGGTTTCAAACAAATTATGACAAAACTTTATATTTAAAGGGTATTTACCTTAATTTTGAGCCATGAAATTCATAATGAACATAATTGTTACAACACTTGCAGTTATCATTACCGCATGGTTGTTGCCGGGTGTAAAGGTAGATGATGTAATGACCGCCATTTTAGTAGCAGTAGTTCTGGCCTTTCTGAATACCGTTGTTAAGCCTATTTTAACAATTTTAACAATTCCTATTACCTTTTTTACGCTTGGATTGTTTTTGCTGGTAATAAACGCATTTATGATCATTCTGGTAACTAAACTGGTAGATGGTTTTTATGTTGACGGATTCTGGAAAGCCCTTTTATTTAGTTTGATCTTATCCTTAACCACAAGCATACTCAATATGTTTGCAGGTAATTCCGATAAGCAGTCGGAGGAATAGTTTTTTTATGTTTGATTAAAGGTTTGGGCGCGCCTTCCGGCCGGGCTTTTCGCTGCAAGCTTTTTGCCAAAGAGGCAGGCAAAAAGGCTTTCCGCTACAATCCCTCGCGCTGACCGAAAATAATAACTTTATTTCCTAAAAGGCTTAGCCATTATTTTAACCGGGCAATAGTTGGTCCATTTCGGAGCAGCTAATGATAAAACTGCTTGATAGAAAAGTATCATTTTCGCAAAATTATTTAGTCTTTCCTGCATCTTTTTCGGGTTTAAAATTAATACTTAATGAGTTTACGCAGTAACGTTGTCCGGTTTTAGTCGGACCATCATCAAAAATATGGCCTAAGTGTCCGCCACAGCGGGCACAGATAATTTCTGTGCGTATCATTCCATGAGAAACGTCTTTTATTTTTTTTACACGTTCGCCACCGCCAATTTCGTTATCAAAACTTGGCCAGCCACAGTGTGATTCGAACTTCTGATCACTGGTAAACAATTCGTAGCCGCAGCCGGCACAGGTATACATTCCTTTTTCAAAATTCATGGTATACTTGCCCTGATAAGCTGGTTCAGTGCCTTTTTGGCGCAATACGTAATATTGATCTTCGGTCAATATTTTTTTCCACTCTTCATCCGTTTTATTGAAATCTGAATTCATAGTTGTACCGGGTGTTGAATTAATTGTTTTTGTATTAGTTGAAGTTTGACAAGATGCCGCACTGAACATTAAGAATGTTGAAACGGCTATTAAAATCTTCTTCATTTTGCGAATTTAAATATAAGACGAGAATAATTCTCCAACCTTACAAAAAGAGGAGGTAATTGGAGCTTTTAACATATTTTGTCGTTTCACTGACCTTATCACTCATCACTTATAACTTATAGCTCATCACTTATAACTCATCACTTATAACTTATAGCTATTTGTTTGTTTTTTTTTGGACCAAAATTATGTCGCATCAGTACTTTAATTAATTTTGTTGCCCTGAATGAAATTTAAGAAGTACATACTGATCTTAGTTTTGCCTTTGTTTTTCGCTTCCTGCGTTACCAAAAAGAAATACAATGAGGCAAAAGAACAAGCGTCGACCGAAAAAGCAGTTATTGAAAACATACTCAACAGACTGGCAGTTGAGAACGACAGCTTAACTAACCTTGTGGAGTTATTAGACAGTTTATATAATGTTGAAAAACGAAAAGGGCTTTCATTAGCAAATAATAAGAACGTTGATAGAAGTTTAAAATTTAAAGTAAAACCAAAACTCATCAGCGAAAAGGAAGAGTATGATACCAAAGCGGTTTTCATTTACAATTTCATATCGTACATTTTTTGGCCGCCCGAAAACTTAACAGAATCGTTTAACATTGGCATTGTTGGTGATTCGCCAATTAAAACTTATTTATTATCCCGTTCCGGCGAAAGAAACGTGAATAATTATCCTATCGTTATTGAAACCTACAATCCTAAGAAAAGTTACCATATTTTGTTTTTCAGTAAGTCGGGAGAAGGTAATTTCATGAAGATCAAAAAAACGGTTAATCCCAAAACAGTTTTGTTGATCACCGAAAATGTACTTTTCGAGAATATTGGAAGCCACATTACATTGTTGGTAGATGGAAAAAAAATAAAGTTTTCGGCTAACAAACCCGAGATCGAAAAGACTAAATTGAAGGTAAATTCATCGTTTTACAGGTTATCGGAGTAAAAACCCGAAAAGATGGAATTTATTCATAAAAAAATAGCCTAAAAAGGTTGTTTTTACCATAAAAATCCTATTTTTGAGAGCAATTAATTTCCATTATGAACATACACGAGTATCAAGGTAAAAGTATTTTAAAAAGTTTTGGTGTGGCCATACAAGAAGGTATTGTAGCCGAAACTCCTGAGCAAGCAGTAAATGCTGCCAAAGAACTAAAAACAAAATTCAATAGCGATTGGGTTGTTATTAAAGCTCAAATACATGCCGGTGGCCGTGGTAAAGGCGG
>JANYIQ010000242.1 GCA_025362575.1 Bacteroidia bacterium | reverse complement strand
CAAGCGTTAAGGGGTGAATGTTGTAAAGTTTACCGATCTTTTCGATCAGATCGGTATTATGTATTCCATCAACGTTTATCCATTTTACCATGTTTGGCTTTACATGCGATAAACATTCTGCAAGATCATAAAACTCTTGTTCAAAAAATTCTTTCTCGTTATACTCTATAAGGGAAATTTTGATCTTACCGGTTTGCTCCTCGCCGGTATAAACCAATGTGCCCGGGGGGGCGCCTATGTTCTCAATTCTCGAGCTCATGCCTTATCGCTTTTGCCTTCTAAAACAATTACTATTTCTCCCTTTATTGGCTTTGAATTAAAATGATCAAGCACTTCCTGAATGGTCCCTCGAAAAGTTTCTTCAAACATTTTAGTGAGTTCTCTGGAAACCGAAACTTTTCTTTCTGCCCCGAAATGCTCCTTAAATTCTTCCAGGGCTTTTATGAGTCGGAATGGCGATTCATAGAATACCATTGTTTTCTCTTCTTCCTTCAAAGAAAGCAATTTCGTTTGCCTGCCTTTTTTCTGAGGTAAAAAACCTATGAACACAAAACTATCACAAGGTAAACCGCTATTTACAAGGGCAGGAACAAATGCTGTTGCTCCCGGCAATGTTTCAACGGGAATATTGTTTTTGATGCATTCTCTTATCAATAAAAAACCGGGATCCGAAATTCCAGGCGTACCGGCATCGCTCACCAAAGCTACAGATCTTCCCTGTGCAATAATTTCGATCAGTTCACTTAACATTTTATGTTCGTTATGCTGATGATTCGATTTTAAAGGCTTTTCGATCTGAAAATGTTTCAGCAAGAACAAAGTGTTTCTGGTGTCTTCCGCAAGTATAAGGTCTACCGACTTCAGAACAGTGAGTGCACGAAGTGTTATATCTTCCAAATTTCCTATTGGGGTAGGAACGATATATAATTTACCTTGCATGATCCTGCAAGATATAAAATAGATAATGAGAAGATGGAGTAAATTAGGGTACTTTTCAGCAATGGATTGTGGATTTAAAGAGACACAAGGGAAGGAAGGGGTAATGAGGGATTTAAGAGATGATATAAGCTCTTAGCCCTTTGTTTTGATCAGGAAATCTTTAAGGTAAAAGGGTTCAAAGTAAGCTACATCTTCAAATTCTTTGGCAAGATATTTTGAATATGATAATTCAGCCAGTTGCCCGGCACTTGGGACAACTTGATCGATAAACTTTACATTCGGTAATTGACTTAAGATCTCTTTCGATTTTGTCATTCCATCTCCGAAAAAAATCAATGGTTTGTCAAAACTGAAATAGCTCAAATTCTCCTCAGAAATAATTTCGGCTGATGTTGCTTTTACTTCATTAAGATCTTTATCAAAAACAGCACAATATACTTCCATTCTTCTTGCATCCAACATTGGGCAATACAGCTGATCAGTATTTTTTTCGGCAACCCCGCCGGCCATGAGTTTTAAGGTGTTTACCGCGATCAAAGGAATTTGCAAAGCGTAAGCCATACCCTTTGCAGCCGAAACACCAATGCGCAAACCGGTATAAGAACCAGGACCACTTCCCACCGCAATGGCATCCAATTTTTTCGGCTCCAGTTTCGCTTCACTTAATATTTCCTGAATGAAAATGTGGAGATTTTCGGCATGTGTATAGCCTTCATTTATTTCTCTAAGCAAAACAACTTTTCCGTTTTCAGCTAAGGCTATTGAACAAACTGTTGTCGATGTTTCAATATTTAAAATTAGGGCCACTTATTTTTTCTCCACACTAAAGAGTTTGTCTTTATCCACCACTTTCACTTTTGTGCCTTTACGCAAAGTGCGGGCCACAGCGCCATACGGACCTGTAATAACCTCCTGCCCATCACTTAAACCTGAGATAATTTCGATGTAATCATTGTCCTGTATTCCGGTTTTCACTTCAACCATATCTGCTTTTCCGTCTTTTATCACAAAAACATATTCGGCAATTTTTTCAACCGGTTTTGCATTTTCTTTTTCCTTGGCTTTTTCCTCTTGTTCGTTCTTAACTTTAAGATCACGATCTTCTTCATCTTCGCTTTTCAGCACTTTTGCGGAATCCTGATTACGTGAAGTTACTCCCTGAATGGCGATGGTAAGAACATTGCTTACTTTTTTAGTTTGCACATCCACACTTGCGCTCATTCCCGGGCGGAAAGGTGCTTTATTGTTTTCGTTCACTAAGTCAGCATATGACTCTCTTAGAATTCTGATCTTCACAACAAAATTGGTTACCTGATCGGCTGTAATGCCGGTAGTATTTGCTGAGTTTGCAATTTCTGTTACAATGCCTTTAAATTTCTTCTCCATGTATGCATCTACTTCGATCATGGCGGTGTCATATTTATGAACGCGGATGATATCATTCTCATTTACTTCTACACTCACTTCCATTTCATTTAGATCTGCAAGTCGCATGATCTCCGTGCCTTCCATTTGCGCTGTTCCAACAACGCGTTCGCCACGCTCTTTATTAAGTCGGCTAACAGTGCCGTCAACTGGAGCGAAAATATATGTTTTATCTAAATTGGTACTGGCTTCGCGTAAAGATGCTTCCACACTTTTTACGTTAAATTCGGAAGCTTTAATACTTTCCTCCAAACCGTTTATGTTTGCACGTGCCGCTTCTACCTGTGCTTTCGAGGCATCAAAGTCTTGCTGTGAAATTGCTTGTTGATCAAATAATTTCTTATTTCTCGCGAAACTTGCTTCAGAGTTTGCCAAATTAGCTTTAGCCTGCTCAAGATTAGCCATTGTTGTTTTTAAATTAGCCTTCGAACTATTAACAGTAGCATCAACACGCTCGATCGCACTTTGATAAATGTCGGGTTTGATGCGGCAAAGTAATTGACCTTTTTTAACTTGGTCTCCTTCTTTTACAAGCATTTCAACAATTTCTCCACTTACATCAGAGGTGATCTTCAATTCTGTTTCCGGCTGGATCTTTCCATTTGCTGAAACCGTTTCAATAATGCTTCTTTTGCTTACTTTATCTGTAATTACTTCAGTAGGTTTGCTTCCGTTCAATGCTTTGGCTATTATTACCGCCATTATTATTGCTAAACCAATACCAATTATCCAATATATTTTTTTCATAGTTGCTTGTATGATCTTAGATCAAAATCGAGAATAAAAGTACGAATTATCTCTGTAGTTTAAGAAACCGCTCAACACAATAAAACTACCGAATGTCATTAAAACTGCTGTAAATAGGGAGAAAAGCAGATGTTAATCCTGAAGGAACTTGGTTTTATTAATTGCCTTTTCTTTCATGACTTCCTCAATGGTGCGGTTCTCAATTTTGCAGGTTAACCAGGCGATAATATCAAGATACAAAAATGCGCGTTTTTCATAAGGATCTTGCTGCAGTTTTATAAGATTAGAACGCAATTTTACAAATTCCTTTTTTACACTTTTGTCATCCATGGCAGGAACCTTTCTAAGAAAATTAATGATTTGCTGCTGCACATGGTTCATTTCTTCGAGTTTATATAAAAAACGATACACCGATTTAATCAAGTACTCCACCATCTCGTTATTACCCATTTCGTAATGAGCAATTAAATTCAAGATCCTTGCGAAACTTTGCAAATCTCCGCGAATTTGAGAAGAGTGATGAATTACTTTATTGAGATAGTTTATCGCGCGCTTATTATCTCCACTTCCAAAATACAAACATCCTATCTTGTAATAAAAATTCAGGATCCTGTTATCATCAATTTTTTTATCAAAACGCTCAACCCCTTCTTCAATTTCTTTCACAATATACAATCCTTCTGAAAAGGCACCATGCATAAAGTGGTAATTTATTCTATTGATTGACATGTATTGAAAAAAAAGCGCCGAATTATTTTCGCTATTTAAAATGAATTCCTCTTTTCCAAGTTTTTCAAGGGTCTTTAGCACCTCACTAAATTTTTGCCGGTGATTAATGTAAAATAAAG
>JANYIQ010000039.1 GCA_025362575.1 Bacteroidia bacterium | reverse complement strand
CTATTTTAAATGGTGTTTGACATTCAGACGTAATAATCTGGGTGGTGTAAATTTACATGTTACAACTGCTTTGTTTTTTAATGCAATAGCAACCTATGGAAATCAACTGATTTTAGGTAATTATCAAGGAAAGGCAGAGCTAGCGGCGTATGGTTTGGTTTTCCAGATTATGAGCCTGATATTTATTTTTCAAGGCCTGGGAATCCGGTTAATGAGTCGGCATATTGCTGAAACATGTAAATCAAAAAAAGGAATATTACGGTCAATTTTTAAAAATTCAATGATGCTTGCCTTGGGATCTGCAGCTTTGGCTTTAGTTGTTTGGGTTGGTATTAAATACTTGCATTTATTGCTGGACGATCCTCGATTTCTGTTGATGAATAAATTTTCTACAATATTGTGTATTTGGGTAGTGGTTGCTGGTGTGGGACAGGCAATAACGCAACATAGCTTAGCCTTGCATCAGGAATCTTTGTATCTGTGGCTAGCTATTCTGGGTGGGCTATTAGCGTTTTCGTTAGGTATGATGTTCGTTCCTATATATGGCGGCTTTGCGGTGGCTGCCATTCTATTGGGCGTTCATAGTTTGATTATTGTTGCAGAGTTATTTAGGGTGATATTTATTGTGGAAAAAAGAATTTAGTATGTGCTGTCTAATGTCTTATCACTGTACTGAAGAATGAATTCGTGCAAATGATTGTAATTTAACTATATGTTACCATAATTATTGGGATTTGGAATTTTTATGAAATATCTTATTTCAATACTTTTGAAAATTTTATTTTATATAAAAAAACGACTTAAGATGTTGAATTCAAGTTACCCAAAGTACGTGCCAGTGAATTCATATATACATCATTCTGTTTCGTTTGTAGGTATGAAAAATCTTAAATTAGGCAAGTGTATTTATATTGGATCAAATAGCTTTATAAATTGTAATGGTATGGTGACAATTGAAGATGGCGCTATGATTTCTTCAAATGTGAATATTCTTTCTGAAGATCATGATTTTCGAGAGGGCAAGCAAGTTCCTTTTAAACAGCAAATGATATTTTCAAGGGTTCAGATTGGAAGAGCAGCGTGGGTCGGTTTGGGGGCAATCATCTTACCGGGTGTAAAAATAGGTGAAGGTGCTATTGTAGGGGCTGGATCTGTTGTCACCAAGGATGTAGAAAGCGGAATGATCGTAGGTGGTAATCCGGCAAGAAGTATAGGGCAAAGGGAAGGTGATGCGTGGAAAAGGGCAATTGAATTAGGGAATTATTATATGCTCGAATGTCCCTTGAGGTGAGTAAATGAAGTTTACAAAAATATGGTTTTATTTTGTCATTGGCTTTTTCGCTATATGGTTTATTGGCGCGTCAGTCTTGCTAATAAATTCCAGTCAAGAACTGATCTTCTATTATTCGCTCTATGTTTTATTGGGAATGGTGATCATTTTTCTGTCACGTAGAGACATTTTTTCACCTCCTGGCTTGTTTGTTATTGCATGTTTTCAGGCATTTGGCCTGAATATTCCTTTCTTTGCGGCTGGATATTTATCTACAACCGGTATTACCCAGAACGTTTTGTTTACAGGTGACGCTAGCATGGGTGATGGAACGCTTGTAAAGATGATGGTTGTCCTGCTTCTGGCAGAACTTGGTTTTATTATTGGGTATCTTTTGCCGTTGTATAAACTTATTCCATTAAATAAGGTGCTCCATACCAATACACCCACAAAGAGGGTATCGATCTTCTCTTTCTTAATTTTATTGCTCATTGTTATTGTTGCGGGTTTTATTCGAATTCAGTTCCATCTTGGTGAGGCGGGTATTCAACCAACCATCCAGATGGCGGGCTATCTTCAGTATGTTTTATATAATGGTGTTCTATTGCTTTGTTTATATTATCTGTCGCAAGGAATGCGACAAGGCAGTCTATTTACGTTTTTGGGACTGGTTTTGATTCTGGCGATTGCGGGAACGCAGGTTTTGCTCAGTTGGCGCGGTAGTATTGTTTATGTGCTAATTACAATTTTCTTCATATTCTGGAATAATCAGATTCAATATAAAGAGAAGAAAATGCACCCGCTTGTTTGGTTGCTGGGCT
>JANYIQ010000008.1 GCA_025362575.1 Bacteroidia bacterium | reverse complement strand
CCTGTATTAGCAACCGCAGAAACGGCTATTGTTGGATTCTGACTTGCACTTGCAAAACCACCAGGTCCACTCCAAGAGTAAGAAACACCGCCGGTGCCTGTAAAGCCTAAAGGCAATCCAACACAAACAGGAGAGTTACTTGTAATTAATGGAGTAGGTAAAGGATTGATCGTAACACTTGAAGTTGTGCTTGCTGAACAGGTTCCTGCTGTAACAGTTAAACTGTAAACACCGTTACCGGCAATGGTAACCGCAGTAATACCGGGGTTTTGAAGATTGCTTGTAAATGAGTTTGGTCCACTCCATGCATAAGTAGCTCCACCGCTTCCTGTTAAAGATAAATTACCTCCAACACAAACCGGTGTATTACTTACAATGTTTGGATTCGGTAAAGCAAAGATTGTTACGTTTGAAACTGCAGTAGATGTACAACCTAAAGCGCTTGTAACTGTGCAAGTGTATGCACCCGACATGTTCATGGCAGCAACTGCAATGGTAGGATTTTGTAAAGCACTTGAATATGCATTTGGTCCGCTCCATGCATATGTTGAACCACCTGCAGCTGTAAAGTTAATTGGCTGGTTTAAACAGGTCGCAGGATTATTTAAAACAGGAATCGGATTAGGATTGATGCCTACCGAAACTGTTTTGCTGTTGATACAACCTGCTGTTGAAGTTCCAACCACAGTATAGATAGTTGTTACTGCGGGAGACACCGAAGTAATTGTGGTAGTTGCACCTGTGTTCCAAGTATAAGTACTGGCGCCTCCAGCAGTCAATGTAGTGGTCATGCCGGCACAAACTGCAGTTGGCGTAGCTACTGCTGTAATTGTTGGGTTTGGACTTACAACGATCTGAATGGTTTTGGTATTAACACAACCTGCAGTTGAAGTTCCAACAACAGTATAAATTGTAGTTGCGGTTGGACTCATTGCTGCTACTGAACCTGTTATTGCACCAGGGTTCCATGTATAAGTTGCAGCACCACCGGAAGTTAACGTAGTAGTTTGTGCAGGGCAAATATTGGTTTTAGTTGCCACTGCGGTTACTGTTGGCTGAGTACAACTGTTCCAAACAAAAACTGCAGCCCAAGGATGATTGTCTTGTCCGCTTGCACTTTGATGCTGATGAGATAGAGTTAAAGTATTACTTCCATTAGTTACTAAACCGGTAATGCTACTTAAAGCTTCAGGTCCGGCAACCGGTTGATTAATGTTATCATCACTTAAGGCAACCAAGGTTCCGCTATTATAATTAAAGCTTCCAACAGGGCCACCGCATTGTCCGGAGTTAACATCCTGCCCCCAGGCAATACCTAAATTGGTACCATTAATAATAGGTTGTTCGCCATCACCACTGCCACACTCATAACCTCCTAAAAAAGAATAACCAACCGTACCGGATACAGTATTAAAAGGATTTGCCATGGTTAAGGTTCCCCAATTCATAATATTGGCAGCATTTAAAGTATTTAAGAAAATTGCTGTAGCCACGCTTGGTAAAGCCGGATTATCGTAAGAAACATATAAAAAATAATCCTGATAACGGTTAGAAGTAGAGGCCTGAGCTGGCAAACCTAAGCTATATACGTTCACCGCAGGAGTAACGATTGCAGCTACGTTAATAATATGAACGCCCGAAGCTCCACCATATAAGGTGTTAAAGGTAGGTGATATCTGATTTCCGGCATTAAAAGTAAGAGGTACACCATTTAAAGTTACATTGGTTGCAGGCGCATTTCCTAAGCGGCCACAAATTAAATAGGCCTTACGAATAGTACTACCGGGAGCGATACTCAAAGTAATGATGCCGGTTACAGGAGCAGTTTGAAAATATGCCGGAGAGTATCCTGCACAGGTAACACCACCTTGAAAAATATCTTGGTAGTAGTTCATTTGCGAGAAGCTTCTGTTGGAGATAAGTGCTAATACCAGTAAAACGGCGAACTTAAATGAATTGATCTTTTTCAAAGTAAATGGTTTTAAAATAATTACATAAATATAGTCAAAAGAGGGCTTTTTTCGGTTCCCCCAAATAACTTAGTAGCCCCTTTTACTCGATATTGAATCAAATTCACTCATTATGGGTTTAAAAAGCCGAAAATAGAGGTAGATTTTAAGCTTATCTTTGTTAAAACTAAACTCCACACAAAACATGAAAATCAGCGGAAATACTATTTTAATTACCGGGGCAACATCGGGTATAGGTTTAGCATTTGCAGAAAGATTTTTTAGAGAAAAAAACAAAGTGATCATTTGTGGCAGACGAAAAGAACGCTTAAAAGAAATTGAGATGAAATTTCCCGGCATCATAACAAAAGTGTGTGATGTAAAACTTGAAAGCGAACGAGAAGCTCTTTTTCACTGGGCTGTTAAACATCATCCTGAAATAAATGTTCTGATTAATAATGCAGGCATTCAATATGCAGTTGATCTGCAAAATGTAAATTCTGCAAAAGTCGCAGAGGAAATGGAAACTAACTTTGTAGCTCCGGTCCATTTAGCTTCACTTTTTTCAAAACATTTCATATCAAAAGAAGAATCGGCTATAATAAACATTTCTTCAGGTCTTGCATTTGTTCCAATTGCATTTATGCCTATATATTGCGCTACTAAAGCGGCTTTGCACTCAGTAACCTTATCGTTACGTTATCAATTAAAGAATACTGCGGTTAAAGTTTTTGAAATTGCACCGCCAATGGTTGACACAGAATTAGGACACGACAGACGAGAGGATAAAACAGAAACTCACGGGGGAATTCATGTTGATGAATTCATTAAGGAAGCAATGGAAGCCATTAAAAACGATCTGCTGGAAGCACCAATTGGCCAGGCAAAAGGTTTAAGGGCCAAACGAGAAGAGTTATTTGAAATAATGAACCGCTGATCAGTGTTTTCTTTTTAATCGAAATGTTGGAATGCTTAAGCCTGTTCCTACCATTAATACAACAGCAGCTTTTTCATAATATAATTCAGGAAAATAATTTAAATGATCGTAAACCGATAAGCCTATATAGCTTGTCCATAATACCCGCTTTGTAATTTTAATTCCAAGTTCAACGCCAATACCGCCTTCAACAGTATTGAGTCGTGTTCCATTCCAGTTCGTATTTACGGTAGCACTATCTATATTCAATAATTGAGTTTCAACGGCGCGTTTATAACTTAAGCCGGTGTTCTGCACATAATGTAAAAAAGCAAAGAGGTTTACCTGCATCGATCCTACACGAAATTCATTAAAAGGAATATTGTAAACATCCTCACCATTCATCGTTGCTATTCTGTAAGAATATGACATTTTAGCACCTGTAATTTGCTGTGAGCGTTTGTGCATCACCGGTCCTGCTTTAAAAGTACCCTTGCCTTTATTAATTGCTAAAAATGCAGAGTAAAAACCGCCATGGCCACTCATGGTGAAATAAGTTTCAATACCTAAGCCAACTAACACCGGTTTTCTTATGCTGTCTTGCGCCAATAAAGAATTTGTGTTCAGTAAAATTAAAAGTAAAACAGCTGGAAAGAATAAAGTATGTCGGACAGTGTTGAACATTATTTATTTGATGATCTTAAAGGTAATAATAAATGTTCTAAGCCGTTCAATTTTATTTCATAAATGGTGTGAAGTAAAATTCCTAATTTTCCCGCAGGAAAACCTTTACGGTTGAACCATTCGAGGTAAGAAACCGGCAGATCACATAAAATGGTGCCTTTGAACCGGCCAAAAGGCATTTGCATTTTTACAAGTTCTAATAATAATTGCGGATTGGCCTGTTCCATTATAGATCTTCTAATTCTTTTATGTAATCGTACTGAAGATCTTCGTGCATGGTTTTAATGTGCGCATTTATCTTTTTTAATTGTCCTTCGTAAAGGTTGGTAAGCTGAACACTTTTATGAAGGGGTAATTTTAATTCTTTCATCTTTACACAAAAATAAATAAGCAATTCGGCAGCCGCGGTTTTTTCGCCAATGTATTTAATGTACTTATTAAGGATGCGTAAAATTCGGCGTAATCCTTTTTTGGCATAGTATAAATTAAGTTGCGGCGATAGTTCCGAAAAAAGAACATCCAGCTCGTTTTTTACGCTTTTAATGAAGGTGTCTTTATCATGACTTTCAAAAAGTAAATAACCTAAATATTCTTTATTATCTTTTTTGTATTTAGCGAGGTCAATGCACAATTCAGCCAACTGAGCGTGTTCCAGTTCTTGTAATTCTTTTTTTAATTCGGCGAGAGAAGCGGCTTTCATTGCAATAAAGATAAACTTTTTCTGCTATTTTGCGTTGAGATAGCCCGCCAAATAATTCCCCATGCTAAAACAGCCTTGCAATAAATAACCCCCTGTAGGCGCATCCCAGTTGAGCATTTCACCTAAACAATACTGCAGAGGTAATTTTTTAAGTTCATAGTTTTTATCAACTTCCTTCAAATTAATTCCGCCGACCGTTGAAATGGCCTCGTCAATTGGCGCGAGATCGGTCAAAACAACCGGAAATTTTTTGATGAGCTCGGATAAAATTGCCGGGTTCTGATATTCTTCTTTATTAGTTTTGTTCTTTAGCAGTGTAATTTGAGCGAGCGATAAGTTCAGTTTTTCCAACAAAACATCTTTAATAGATAATTTTCCTTTTTCGCTCAAGTGTTTTGCAACCTGAGAAAGTTCTAAACTTGGTTTAAAATCAATTTCGAGAAGGGTTTTTTTCTTTTTAAGGAGTGTTTTGCGAATGGCATTACTAAGCGCATAAATGACACCGCCCTCAATGCCGAATTTTGTAATTACAGCCTCGCCCTTAATACTGATTCCATTGCAAGAAAAAGCACAGTTTTTCAAAGCGGCTCCTTCTGCGGCTTTAAGTTCTTGATTCCAATCAACTTTGTAGGCACAGTTGGATGGAATAAGAGTATCGCTCTGAATTCCTTTTTCTTCAAATAAATTTAGCCATGCTCCGTTAGAACCTGTTACCTTCCAGCTCCCGCCGCCCAGAGCAAAAACAACGATGTCGGTTTTCACGATCTTGGTTTCGTTCTTGGTTTCAAAGATCAGATCATTGTTCTTATCCCATCCTTTCCAGGTATGTTGGGTATGTATCGAAACGTTTTTATGTTTCAGTTCTTTTTCGAATGCATTTAAAACTTCTATGGGTTTAATTCCTTCAACAGGGAAAACCCTCTTGCTGCTTCCAACATAAGTTTCAATGCCTTTGTTTTTGAGCCAGGTTCTTAGATCTTCATTTGTGAAATGTAGTAAAGCTGGTTTAAGAAAGGTTTCGGGACTGTATTTTGTAAGCATTGTTTCAATGGTTTCCGAATGCGTTAAATTGAATCCGCCTTTGCCCGCCACTAAAAATTTCCGCCCTAAGGCAGTGTTTTGTTCATAAATACTTACCTGGTACTTATCGGGGTCGAGTTCACAGCCTAGCATTAGTGCAGCAGGGCCTCCGCCAATAATCGTTATGGGTTTTTTTAATGACATTTCTTTAGCTCAGAGCCGAAAAATAGCAAATTTAAAGGTAGTATTTTAGTTCTATTAATTTTCTTTATCTTTAGCTCTGAGCGATATTTGAATATAAATGAGAAAATTACTTTATAGCATTCCGGTTCTGATGTTTTTTTTGCAGTCCTGTAATTCAGGTGCCGGTTCAAAAAAAGAAATTGCAGGTTCTGATTCTGCAAATACTGATATGTCGGCAAAAGCAGTTCTGGAAACATATCCTGCTAAAACTGTATTTACCCCTGCCGGGAAACCACTTGTTACAAAGGCAGGAGCTCCAACAGAGTTTATTGCAAACGCCAACGTAAAAAAAGCTGAAGCATTAACAACCTTTCCTGTTGGTGCAAATATTAAAAAGATCACCCCCGGCACCGATACATTTGCAGTATTAAAAGCTGTTCCAATAACACCAACGCTTAGCTTGTGCAAACAACCTGTTCCTGTAAAAGCGCAACCTCCAAGATTTAAAGATGCCTCCATTACTGATATCCAATATTTAGATGTTGATCAGGGAATGAGTTCATCCATGATAAAATGCATAATCTCCGACCGTACCGGGAATTTATGGATAGGAACCAAAGGAGCAGGGGTAAGCCGTTATGATGGACAATCTTTTTTACATTTCACCGAAAAAAATGGTTTAAATAATAATACTGTTCTTACTATTTATCAGGATAAGAAAGGTAATATATGGTTTGGGACTGAAGGCGGCGGCGTTTGTTGCTACGATGGAAAGAATTTTTTGAGCATCACCGAAGATGAAGGTTTAGGAAATAACACGGTTCTTGCCATTTGCGAAGACAAAAACGGCAATATGTGGTTTGGTACCAACGGCGGCGGAGTTTCTAAATACGATCCAACAGCGAAAACAATAACTTCTTTTACTGAAAAAGAAGGATTGAATAATAATTTGGTGCGCTGCATCATTCAGGATAAAGATGGTAATATGTGGTTTGGTACAACAGGTTCAGGCGCCTGCAAGTTTGATGGAACATCTTTTTATTATTATGGCGAAGCAGAAGGTTTTGACAGTTCCATAATTCATACCATGTACCAAGATAAAGAAGGCTTGATCTATTTTGGAACCGAAGATGGCGGTGTAAACATTTTTGACGGAAAAGCATTTAAATATATCACTGCAGTTAGAGGTTTAAGCAGCAACTGCATTGTTTCGCTTCACGAAGACAAATTTGGTAATTTATGGATCGGAACCTACGACAGCGGCCTTTGTAAATACGACGGAAACAGCATAACCGTTTACTCTACAAAAGAAGGCTTAACAAATAATTATATTCTCTCGGTTTGTGAAGACCTTGCCGGTAATATCTGGATGGCTACTTACGGCGGTGGCGTTTGCCGTTTCAATTACAATTCATTCAGTCATTATACTGAAAAAGAAGGAATGGGAACAAACACCGTGCGTTCTATAACTGAAGATGCACAAGGTAATCTGGCTTTCGCAACTTTTGGCGACGGAATAATTTACTATAATGGAAGCAGCTTCAAACATTATACCGATAAACAAGGTTTGCCAAGTAACCGATTTAAAGCTTCGGTAAGCGATGGAAATTATACGTGGTTTGGAACCGAAGAAAACGGCGCGGTAAGATTTGATGGAAAAACATTTGAAACCTTTACCGATAATCAGGGTTTATCAGGAAATTACATTACCTGCATGTATAAGGATAAAGACGCAAACATTTGGTTTGGTACAGATGAAGCTGGGGTTTGCCGTTACGATGGAAGTCAATTCATGACCTTTTCCAATAAAGGATTAAGCGATGGAATTATTACAGCCATCATTCAGGATAAGTCTGGTAATATGTGGTTTGGAACAGATGGTTCGGGTGTTTGTTGTTATGATGGAAAATCGGTGAAGTGGTATGATGCCAATGTAGGCCTCGCCAGCAATAACGTAACCTGTTTGTTTGAAGATAATGAAGGAAATATTTGGTTTGGAAGTGAAAATCAGGGCTTGACTAAATTAAGTGCAGAGAGCATTAATTCATCTAACCCGGATTTCACCTATTTTTCCCTTAAAGAGAATCTGAGTAGTAATGCCATCCGTTCCATTAAACAAGATCAGTCAGGAAACATTTGGGTAGCAACGGCGCTAGGCCTTAATTACATTGCGTTTAGTAAAGAGGGGTACAATATTCACACCTACACTTCGGCCGACGGATTGAAAGCAAATGATTTTTTAAGTAACAGCGTTCACATCGATAAAAAGGGCATTATTTGGTGGGGTAATGGTAAAGCACTTACAAATTTAGATCTTAATAATTATAAGTTTCCTCAAAGTACTCCGAGCATTAACTTGAACAGCATTGAACTCGAAAAAACCTTCGTGGATTTTTATGCGCTTGAAGATTCTTTGCAATTAGAGACAGCAATTGTGGTAGGCGAAAAAGATAAAAAGGATCTTAGAACTGCCAAATTCAAAGGCGTAGAACGTTTCAATAATTATCCTAAAAACCTTGTACTTCCTTATAACATCAATCAGATCGAATTTTTATTCAGTGCCATTGATTGGGCAGGCGCCAACAAAATTAAATATCAATATATGCTTAGCGGCGCCGATGAAGATTGGAGTCCGGTTACCCCTGAAAACCGCGCACTTTACACAAACTTATCTTCGGGCGAACATGTATTTAAAGTAGAAGCGGTTGGTGTATCCGGAAAATGGTCAGATGTGTTTGAATATACATTTAAAGTTAGTCC
>JANYIQ010000003.1 GCA_025362575.1 Bacteroidia bacterium | reverse complement strand
TAAATTAGAAACGGAATCATCCAGAACATGAAAAAAAGAATTACCTTGACTTTTAACAAGCGCAATGGTTCTTTCTTTGCTATCGCCATAACTGTTAGGATGTGTTTTAACGTAAAAGTTGGTGTTTTTGCAATCCTTAATGGCATCGAGCGTTTGTTTTAAGAACTGATACAGGTCAGGAAATTGCAAGCAGCGGTTGATGTGTGGGGAGTCATAAAAATCATGAGTATAGATCACTACATTTCTTTTCCCTTCACCGAATTTTTTTTTAAGATCTTCATTGATCGGCTTTTCGGAAAAAGCTGACACTTTCATATATCTGGTAGCTTCATCGATAACGCCTTTAAATCGGGCCGTAAATGTTTGTTTTGCTAATTCAAGATTTTCAGCACTTATTTTTTTATCGGGCGAGAAAAGACTGTGATTAATGGAATGATAAGGGAAATCTTTTGTGCATTCCTGAATAAGGTAGGAGTAGGAACCAAATGTATACACTTTTATTCCCTGCTCAAGGCATATTCGCGCCGGAATACCATGTTCTATGTAGGCGGTGTAAGAGTTAAACAAAGCTTTGATCTTAGTATGAGCAAGCATTTTTTTAAAATTGTAAAAAATATTAAGTGCGATCTCGATGATCGTAATTATATTTTCGTCAATATCTTCAATGGTTGGTCGGCTGAAGTAACGTAAATAGGTATCGTAAATCAGATCTCCTGTTAAAATACCCTCAAACTCTATTTTTAGAACATCTTCACGGCTAAACAGGCCGGTTTTGATCTTAATAAGTTGTTTTTTTATAAATGCCTGATCGTGAAACTTATCTTCATTCCTGAAAATTATATCACCGGCAAAGGACTCATGAATTATGTCATTACCTGATTTGAAAAAACGGCCAAACAAAGATTCATACTTGTGAGACCATCCTATCCACTTGGTCCAGCTTACATTGTAAAATGAAACGCTAAGGTTGTTTTTTTCGGCATAGGTTTTAGCTGCAGCTGCAAACTTGATGGTGTACTCATAGTCTTTCAGATATTGTATCAGCAAAACACCATCCTGAAATGAATTCTTATGGTTTGGTCTGAAAGCGGAAAGTTCCTTCGCAAATTTCCTTTGAACTTCACTTGGCTTTTGATTTTTATAATAACCATAAAACTCAGAAGGAAATAATAAAATATTTCTTACCTTATGATAAACAGGACTTATTATGGTTTTTATGCTGGTCAAGGTTTAAAATTTGGGTCGATGTGTTCAGTAATTAATTTTCTTAAACTTTCAACTGTTTCCCATTCCGTATTGTTTTCTGAAGTGTAGTGAAAGCCTTGCGGAACCAGTTTTGCGTTAAATGTTTTTATGTATTCGCTTAAATTAAAGTTTGGTATCTGTGGCAGGATCACATAATATTTTCCAAGATCGTAAGTTGTGAACGAATCAGAGCTGGTGATCATTTCCTCGTGAATTTTTTCTCCGGGACGAATGCCGCTTATTTTTTGTTCGCAATTAGGGCCAACAGCTTTTGCAACATCGGTTATTTTGTAGGAAGGGATCTTAGGAACGAATAATTCACCACCCCAGGCAGTTTCAAGAGCATGTAATACCATGTCAACACCACTTTTGAGGGAAATATTAAAACGGGTCATGTTTGGATCTGTAATTGGAAGCACTCCGTTTTTTTTCTGGTTTAAGAAAAAGGGAATAACTGAGCCATTTGATCCCATTACATTACCATAACGCACTACCGAAAATTTAAGATCTCTTTTACCACGTATGTTATTGGCAGCGATAAATAATTTATCGGAGGTTAGTTTAGTAGCTCCATATAAATTAATAGGAGCACAGGCTTTATCAGTGGAAAGCGCAACTACCTTGCTAACGTTAGTGTCTAAGCAGGCCCTGATAACGTTATCTGCACCGCCTATATTTGTTTTAACGCATTCATCCGGATTATACTCTGCAATATGTACGTGTTTCATTGCTGCGGCGTGAATAACGTAATCAATTCCTACCAAAGCTCTTTTTAGCCTTTCAAAATCTCTAACATCACCAATGAAATAGCGGATGGCTTTATGTTTCGAAGCAGGAAATTCCTGGTCCATCTGAAATTGTTTCTGTTCATCTCTCGAAAAGATAACCAGGCGTTTAACATCCGGCCAGTTCTCTAAAATGGTTTTTGTTAACTCTTTTCCAAGCGAACCGGTTCCTCCGGTGATCAAAATTGATTTATTATTCAGCATACTTTGTTTTTTAATTTTTTAATATAAAATTTGCGGCGTAAATTGGATTATCAACACAAAAATTTCTGAACTCTTCAGATGCATTTTGCAATTCAAATTTTGGATAATTGGTACCAAACATTGAACTTGTATATTCAAACTCTAAAACCAAGCGATGACCTTTCTTTAGCGGTGTTCCTTTGTGCCAGCACTTTGTGTCCTCGGCAAACATAGAACCTGCCTCACCTAAAACAACAACAACATCTTCAGGTTTGTGGTATTTCATGATGTCTGCATCCGGAATTCTTGCATAACCTCTGTTGAGAAGTGATCTTGGTTTAGCGCCTGCTATGTGCGAGCCTTTAATTAAGCGATGCGGACCATTCTCAGGTGTAACATCGCTTAAATAAATAAATATTTTTAACCATTTTATTCTGTCAAGATCAAAATGATATAATTGGGCAGCTTCCTCTGAAGCCTCTTTTAAAAATGTTGTTGACCACCACATGGCCGGAAAATCGAAAATGGGCTCACATCCTAAATAATTACGGGCAATGTTTATCAGAACTGGATCCATGATCAAACCTTGAATGTCTTTATTGTTTACAAGATCAACGGGGTCAAATCTGTAAATTTCAGAGATAGGCTTTAATGAATCGTAAATAACCTTTGTATCATATAAGGGAGCTACTTTGGTATAAGTTTTAAGAGCATAATCGTATAGTCTTGAAACCAGTTCGGGTGAGGCTTTTTTATCAAAGCCAATGTATCCGTCTTTGTTTAATGTATTATTTATGTTCTTGAATTTTACGTCATCTATCTTTCCGATCACACCCTCAAGCGTTGCATTTATTTTTTTTGGAGGGTTAGAAGAGATCAGTTTGGTATTCATAGTGTCGTTAAACTTACCGTTTGTAAGGCAGTATAGTTCCAATAGAGCCTCATATCCTTGCTTTGGTGTTTCTCCTGTTTTCTGAAAAACCGCATAAGCTTGGTTAAAAGCGTTGATCTTATCAACAGGCCCCTTCAGCCGCGCAATTACTTTCTGTTTTATTTTATATAAAGTAGTTTTCATTCGAACTAATTTATTGTTTCAATACTGGTTATTAAAATACATTTTCTGTTTTTTTCAGAAATTTCCTTAACATGAAAATCATGGTAATTGTTATTGTTGGAGGTAAACGCTATTTTGATAAAATCGTTACTTTCTATTTTCACTTCCTGATCATTATAGACAAGTGTGATTGAATCTACTGTTATTTTTTTTAGATTCAATTCAAGTTTTTTCGCATCTGACCTTAAGAAAAGGGTAAACTTAGTCGAAGCCATTATTCCGTTTTGCGATTTAGCTTCTTCTAAACTTTTCACATCGCTAAAAAAACCTTTATAAAAATTAGGAAGATCGTTTTCGACTTCAAATTTTAACGAGGATTTTGCTGTAAGTTCTAATCTCTTTTTTATGAGCTTGGCTGGGGAGCCTGCAACAACAGAAAAAGGCTCCAGGTTTTTTGTTACAACGGAATTGGCCCCAATAACGCAGCCTCTGCCAATGGTTAAACCAGACATTATTACAACGTTAATGCCAAGCCAGCAGTCATCACCAATAGTAACTTTTTTTGAATGAGTTTTTGATAATAGTGGATCTGTCGAAATCATTTTATCCTGATCCCGTATGTAAAAATTAGGTTTATGATCATAATAATGCTTTCCTGAACTAATATATACGTTTGGAGCAAAGGTGCAGTAGTTACCTATCTCCACATCTCCTAAAATTATGCATCTGTCTTGAATTGTAGTTCCTACGCCTATTTCAATATGATCATTTGCTGCCATTTCAACATATCGCCCTATGTGATTTTTTCCGGAAAATGTAATCTTGCCTGAATCTGAAGCATTAAGAATACACGAAGGGTCAATAGAAACGTCGGCGCCTCTATTAAGCCCCGGCCAGCTTTGCTCAATGGCTTTTACCGGAAAAAAAAATCTATATATTTTTCTCAGTAATCTATCAAGCATTGATTGTAATTTTATATGGTATTGAAAACACGCCAACATTTGAATACTGATCCATATCGATAGAGGTAATATTCAGCGCAGGAAGATTAACATTGCTATCTACAACATCAAACCATTTTTCGTTTTTAGTGTCACCAATTGCAAAATACAATAGAAACTGACCCAAACGTAATGTTTTTGGAGGAATAGAAACAGTAAACGATATTTTTTCGCCTGCACAGATCGTTTTTTTGCTTACCGCAACTTTTATATTGGTAAGAACATCTTTTGTCAAAGGATCAAGCAAGGCCATGTAAAATAATAAACCTTCAGAAGGAGCTCGGGCTTCACAATCAATATTAAAGGTAATTTCCTGGTCGTAGGCAAAGTCCCATGTTTTAACGCCATTCAATACGGCCTGAATATTCGAGAACAAAACATTACCACTACTATTGGTTCTATTGAGCCTGTCTTTAATGCTGAGAGTTCCGATCACAGACTCATTGAACAATCCATTGTATTTTTTCACACAAGTGTTAATGTCTCCCATCTCATCGATCATTCCGTTCTTCAATAAAATTCCGGTCTTGCAGATACTTGACATGGCTTGCATGTTATGACTCACAAAAAGAACAGTTCGTCCGTCACCTGCAACATTTTTTATTTTGCCAAGGCATTTTTTCTGGAAATCAGCATCACCAACTGCCAGTACTTCATCTACAATTAAGATCTCAGGTTCTAAATGCGCAGCTACTGCAAAACCAAGTCTTACCATCATTCCGGATGAATAACGTTTTACGGGAGTATCAATATATTTTTCTACGCCGCTAAAAGCTACTATCTCATCGAACTTGGAGGTGATCTCAGGCTTAGTCA
>JANYIQ010000001.1 GCA_025362575.1 Bacteroidia bacterium | reverse complement strand
ACGGGCATCCGGCCGGTTAATTCTGAACCGATTGCGCCACCGCGAAATTCTGAATCTTTTAGTAAGACCATCACTAATTCACTCGAAAATATTAACCTTCTTTTATATCTCGGATCATTTTTGATCGTCGTTGCCGCCGGGATCTTTGTTGGATTTAATTATCAGCTACTATCTGGTTCGTCAAAAATAATCTTTATTCTGGCCTTTTCATTGATTTTCTATTTTTGTGGACTTGGATTATATTGTTTTACCTCAAAATTAAAACCGGCCGGCTTGACTTTTAACACCATCGGAATGATCATTTTTCCATTAGTGGGCGTAGCGTATTGGCGCTTCGTTGCTATGGGCGATAGTGGTAAAGAAATCTGGTTTTTCACCTCGCTTGTCACATTATGTTTCTACCTAGCGTCGGTATTAATCATCAAAAAAAGTTTTATTGCCTATTTTCTCACGTTTACAGCTTTATCATTATTTGAATCATCAATCTCTATGTTCAGTTTTCCAATCTATTATCTCCTATGGGGCATGGCTACTTTTTCTTTAATAGTCAATTTTATCAGTCGTAAAATCAACCCCGGATATGGTGTCAAGGGATCATTGGATTATACTTCCCAGTTTGTTTTACCCATCACTCTGTTTTGTTCATTTATTTCGATTGGATGGCTGGGATATATGCAAGCTGGTGTGAATGCATTGATTGCTTTTGTTTTTTATCTCATATATAGCATTTTGGAAGAAAATAAGAATAATAAATATCTGGCTTTTGTCGGCTGTGTCGCTTTTTTGTATCTTGGCATTTCGCTGCTGGCGTATGATGCCAAAAAACAGATAGAAATGGTTGGACTAGTGATCGTTGCTATTTCGCTTGTCTCGGCTACTATCTCGATCATTATTAATAAGTTATTTTCCCGAAATTTTCAGGCCGATGTTTTGGCTACTTACTCGTCTATCGGAGGTTTATTGGCCGGAGCTTTTGTATTTGAAAACCCTAAATTACTCCTATTGCTTGCTATCGTGGCTTTAGTCATTAATCTGGCAAATATGATCGCACGAAAAAACACCACCTCACTTGGCTTTGGAATTATCAGTTTGATGCAAATTCCGGCAATATATTTTGGCTTGATCAGCGCTAAGACAAGCGACAACTATATGTTAGTCGCATCCTATATTTTAATCGGCGTATTATTGCAATTATTGAAAACCGCTTTTATACGCTTTGAACAACAATATAAAGATCTATTTTTAGGCGGATTTTATATAGCCTTTCTGTTTGCCTTAATTACAGCTCTTTCGGGTGGCGACCAAAGTGTCATTTTCAGCACTCTGATATTCACGGGATTATTTTTCTTTTTACTGAGCTTTTATGAATTCATGACTATGTATTGCGGCATCGGCTTAGCCTTTATTTTGGCGGCATTATTTAGCTTTAAAGCGTTAGTCGATTTGGATGCGTCATATTTTGCGCTGCTAATCACCGGATTTGGATTATTAATTTATTATCTGCATTCACTATACAATGATGATCGCAAATTGGTGATGCAAACAACAGCTTTTGCATATACATTGATTTCGACTGTTTATGCTTTCAGTGTTTGCGGGCTAAAACCTGTGTCGATTATTGTATTTTATGCTTTTGGCGCTTTGGTTTATTATCTTGGCTACCAAAGAAATGAAAAATATGTCAGATATGTTGCTGCTGCCTTGCTTATCGGGGCGACTGAAACTTTGATGAGTTATCTCAAAATCGAAGAATTGCATTTGTATATGTTACCTTGGAGCTGCTATTTTGGCACATTGGGATATTTGCAACACAAAGAAGGCCAAGCAGCGAATCGTGACCTTTTGGTAGGGATTGCCCTTGGTTTTCAAACATTACCATTATTTTCCCAAGCTCAAGGGGACAATAAGCAATTCTACGGGCTTATTCTCGGATTTGAAAGTATTATTATTATCATTTCCGGAATGATAGGAAGATATAATTTATTGAAATATTGGGGAAGCGTGGCGCTGATGATAATTGTCCTTTTTCAACTAAAGGACGAATTATTGGCTCTGCCAAAATGGCTAATCATCGGTGTGATCGGTCTTTTGTTCCTTTTTGGAGCATCATATATGCTGTACAAGCGACAAGAAACGGAATAGACGTAAATAAGCAATAAGCAATAAGCAATAAGCAATAAGCAATAAGCAATAAGCAATAAGCAATAAGCAATAAGCAAGCGTACTTAATCCCATATTCAATGTCAAATTAATACCTATAGACCACTTGAAAATTATTCCATGATTGTCATTCCGGACTTGATCCGGAATCCAG
>JANYIQ010000307.1 GCA_025362575.1 Bacteroidia bacterium | reverse complement strand
AATCGAAAATAACCTTGGTGGAAAAATAACTGTGAACTATTTAAAAGGTCTCTATGCCGATGAATTATTTAATATCGCTTATAATTCAATTGATACCGTTCTGAAAATGAAAAATTCGAGATGCAGTTATAATAATATTGTTTTATTCTCCTACGATCCGAGTACTTTTAGGATCATAGTGGACTCGAGTTTGTTTACGAATAACTCTTTTTGTTCTATTTACAGTAATTATCTTACAATATTGAATTCTAAATTTTATAATAATGATAAGGTTGTACATGGTTGGAGCGGGCCAACGGTTGATATTGAGAATTCATATATTTATGGTAGCACAATCTATGCGTTTAATATGAGTGGCAAGATCATTAACTCGGTAATAAAAAACAATGCAGTAGGTGTTAAATTGAGAGATGATATTATACTTATGTATGATTCTATAATCGGTAATTCAAAAGGTTTGGAAATAACAACTGTAACTAATATCACTAATAATAATGTGATCCATAATTATTTTAATTATAACAGCAGTTCAGCCTATCATACAACTAATTCATCAATTAATTTGGCTTATAATTGCTGGGGTACCACAGATTCCTCGGTTATTGAAACGATGATCTATGATGTTTATGATAATGTTTCACTGGGCCTGGTTACTTTTATGCCCCTAGATTGTTATAGCGCAGTTGGAATACAGAAAAATGAATTGAGCAAAACTTTCAATGTTTATCCAAATCCGTTCACCAAAGAAGTAAACATTTCACTAGGCGAATTTGAGAATGAAAAAGTGACCATTTCAATTTTCAATTCTCTTGGAGCGCTTGTTAAACTTGTTGAAATTAGATCAGAATCGGGAAACAATGTATGTAAAGTTGATTTTGAAGAATTAACCAAAGGTCTTTATTTAATGAACCTGAAAACGGAGCGACAAAGCCTATACAAAAAGATAATTCGAGATTAGTTTTTTTCTTTAAACAAAGAATCATATAAATCTTCCATGTCTGTTGCTAAGCGTTTATAAGAAAACTTCTCAAGCGTAATGGCTTGTCCGTTTTTAGCTTGTTTTGCCAAAGCATCAAAATTATTCACTGAATTCAGTAAGTTCTTAAAATAATCTTGTGGTTTATTTGGATCGCTAAGTACACCGCAATCTTTATGTAAAATATCGGCAATGCCACCTACGTTGGTTGTAACGCTGTATTTTCCTGCAGCCTGCGCTTCTATTAGGCTAACCGGCGTGCCTTCGTTCTTAGAAGTTAAACAAACAAGATCTAATCCTGCCAAAGCCACATCTACTTCTTTTATCCATGAGGTGAAGCAGAACAGTTGTGATATTTCCGGTTTTTTTGAAGAAATGTAATGTTCAAGAACACTTCTTGTTTCGCCATCACCAATAATAATGGCTTTTATTTTTTTGGAAGTGTTTTCCGAAACAAATTCTATGGCATCAATGAAAAGCTGATGATTTTTAATGGGAGCAAGGCGGCCAATTATGCCTATTGCTAATTCATCGTCGTTTATCTTGTATTTTGTTCTGAATGTTTTTCTCTTTTCTTCAGTGTTCTCAGTGAATCTGGCAAGATCAAAGCCAAGCGGAATCACATGCACTTTTTCGGGCGCGCAAATTTTAAACGTCTCTGTTAATTCTTTTTTCTGCATTTGGCTTATGGCAACAATTGCAGTTGTTCTTTTGGCAAGATATTTTTCTATGGCCTTGTAAAATTGTGTTTTAAGGGTTCCAAAGTAAGAGTGAAAAACATGGCCGTGAAAAGTATGCACGATCACAGGAACCTTGCAATTGATAGCGGCTAATCGCCCAATGGCTCCGGCTTTTGAAGCATGTGTGTGAACAATGTCGGGTTTGAATTCTTGTATGATCTGTTTTATCTTTTTGTAAGCGGCGCGATCGTTCTTAAAATTGATGCTGCGTTTTAATTCGTGAATTATTTGTGGTTTCAGATCTAAATTATGCGGAATGTGTAAAGCGCTTTCTTCACCTTCTTCTTCAGAACCTCCGATCAAAAGCGTTTCGTAGTCGGCTGATAAATATTTGCTTAAATACGATACATTATAGGCAATGCCACCTAAATTAAAACGGTTTATTATGCGTAGTACCTTTGGCATTGGATTACGAATAAACACGAATACTAGAATGATTATTACGAATTATTACGAATTTACGAATGTTCTTCATTTTCAAACTTTATTTTTTAGAAAAAGCATCCTGCTTCTAACAGTCCTGCGTCTTATGCCCATTATATCCATTTTGTCTCTTTTCATCCCTTAAGTCTTTTCTGTCTCTTCAATCCCTTATAAACTCTTTATAATTATTGTACCAATTCTGAAACACTATAAGTGCCCATATCTTCGCCGGCGAATCACCGGGATCAGAACTGTAAATTTGTTGTTTTAGCTTTTCAACCTTGTCGTAATTGAAAAGATCATGTGCTTTTAAAGCTTCTTCACTTAACCATTTTTGATCGATGCTGTTCTTTAATTCGGTATTAAGCCATTTCCACAAAGGTAATTCAAAACCTTTTTTGGCGCGCGTAAAGATCTGCTCCGGTAACAAATGTTTGAAGTTCTCTTTTAAAATTACTTTTTGTGAATTACCATTTATTTTTTGTTCCAATGGTAAATTCATTGCGAACTCAACAATTCGATGATCTAAAAAAGGTGAACGTATCTCTACACCATTACGCATGCTCATGCGATCAGCTTTTACAAGCATATCGTCGGACAATACAATTTTAAGATCGGCATAATTAACCGCATTGAATTGTTTTTGGGCAAAGGCTTCGCTGAATAAACCATTGAAGTAAGAAGCATTCGCATTTTTATTGAGCAGCGCTTTTACATCAGCATCTTTACTAATACAGGCCCAGTTAGCATAACGATCGACATTGCTTAATCCGCTTGACTCTGCGAAGCGTTTGAACTGCCTTATTTTATTGGCGCTTGAAGAATTTCGTGAGGCTGACAAAAGAGATAAGAATGGTTTAGCGATGGGAATAATGGTCTTATAAAATAATTTATTCTGTAGCCACTCTGCGCGGTGTTTATTGTAGCCCATAAATAATTCATCGGCGCCATCGCCCGACAAAGCTACTTTAACATGCTGCTTGGTGTATTTACTTAGTACAAAAACATTGAAAGCCGATGAATCTGCAAAGGGCTCGTCAATGCTGTTTAAAAAAGGATCAATGTTCTCAAGCAGGTCGAAATTATTTAATTTAAAAACGTGATGTTCCGAATTAATGTGCTTTGCAGCAAGTTCGGCGTATTCGGTTTCATCAAAATAAGATTCGTCTTTAAAACCAAGACTAAATGTATGAATGTTGTTGTGATGTTGTTTGGCGAGTGCTGCAATTATTGACGAATCGAGACCGCCGCTTAAAAAACAGCCTACAGGAACATCAGCATGTAAGCGGATCTTAACGGCATCACTTAACAGATCTTTGATCGAACGATTTTCAGAAACTGTTGGAATGGTGTACCAATTCTGAACGCTGATCTTTTTGTTTTTTACACTCAGATATTCTCCGGGTAATAATCGGAACACGTTTTTAAAAACAGTTTTCTTACCCGAAAAATAATTCAATCGGTAGTACGAATAAATGGCATCCTGATCTAATTCCTGTTTGCCACTCAAACGCAAAAGCGCTTTTAATTCGGAGGCGAAAATTAATTTTTCTTCGTCAAAATAATAGTAAAGGGGTTTTTCGCCAAAGCGGTCGCGAACAACAACTAATTCATCTTTTTCTGAATCGTAAAAAGAGAAAGAAAAAAATCCATTCAGTTTATTCAAACAATTGATATTTTCTCTTTCAAATAATTTGAAAAGAACTTCTGCATCGCCTCCGGTTTTTATATCCTCTAAATTTTTGGATAGGTCTTTATAATTAAAGATCTCTCCATTATAAACCAATCCTTTTGTTTTGTTTTCATTTAAAAAGGGCTGATTGCTATCGTTACTTAGATCAAGTATGCTTAATCTGGCGTGATAAAAACTACAGTTTCTAAAGCTGTGATGGTTCTGAAAATCGGGTCCTCGGTGTTTCAGATCAGAAATTACGGAAGCATGATCTAACGAAATAGAGTAAGAATTGTCGTTCAAAAAATATATACCTGCAATACCGCACATAATTGTGTGAAAATATACTACTTTACCCTTAGAAAAGGCCTAATTTTAATGAAAAGTTTACAGCTCAATATTAAATTAACAGTTTCAGTAAAATTTTATTAATTTTAGAGCAAACTATGCTCAAACGTTTAGTACTAAATACTTTATTTTTCTTGTTTGTATGGACTGCCTCTGCTCAGTCTTATCGTTTTAAGCATATTACAACCGACG
>JANYIQ010000292.1 GCA_025362575.1 Bacteroidia bacterium | reverse complement strand
ATCGATCTCACGATCGATCTGCCACACGTTCATCATTTCGCTGTAGCCGCCAAATAATTTTTCGTCGGTGCGTTTTAATTTAAAATCGGTTAACTCAATATTAACTTCGAGTTCCTTGAAATTTAATTGTGATAAGGGTTTGCTCAATTTATGTCCGGGATCCGGCACCATTTCTTCATAACGGTTTCCATCATTTAACTTTATCACCAGGTAATTGGTGTCAGCGGTCATGTTCATGCTTCCGCTATCCGCGTAAAGCTGAATATTATTCCCAATTCGGGCCGAATGGTCGAAAATAATAACATCTTTTATGGCATGTCCGTCCTTGCCTTTCTTGCCTACCCGCATCGAGTAACTGTCGCCGTTAATTTTATTGTAAAATATACCCTCCTTAATGTTCATGGCGGGTTTGGCCTGTCTTACATCCCACAACATTGTTTGAAATTTTAAGGAAACCTTAGGCAAAATGTAATTATTGAAGCCAAAAGTTACCGCACCCAAAACAAGCACGGTCACAAAAAGAGGTCTTAATATTTTAAAAAGAGACAGCCCTGCCGATTTCATGGCAGCCAGCTCGTAATTTTCGGCCAGTCCCCCAAGAGTCATAATTGATGCAAGCAGCACTGCCAGAGGGATGCATTGAGGGATAATGGTGAGCCAGGCATAAAAGAACAATTCCAATAAAGCCCAAAAACTCAGGCCCTTGCCGATAAGTTCGTCTAAATATGTAATAACGATCTCCACTAAAAAGAACAAAAACACGCTTACAAACAAGGTAATGATAAAGGGCGGTAAAAACGATTTTACCAATAAGCTATGTAATTTTTTAAAAGCCACAATAAAGGCCTAAGATACGTCGAAATTTAAAAAATTACATAACCATACTTTAATCAAAATTGTTATTTTTGTTTAAATATTATGATCAATAACAAGAAAATAGTGGTGGTATTGCCTGCATATAATGCGGCCCTTACACTTAAAAAAACCTACGAAGAAATTCCCTTCGACATTGTTGACGAAGTAGTACTTGTAGATGACTGCAGCAAGGATAATACCGTGGAAGTGGCGCGGGGACTGGGCATTAAGCATGTTATCAGTCATGAAAAGAACAAAGGTTACGGCGGTAATCAGAAAACCTGTTATGATACAGCACTTGGTTTAGGAGCTGATATTGTGGTGATGCTACACCCAGATTACCAATATACCCCTAAATTGATACACAGTTTAAGCTATATAATTGCCAACGACCTGTATCCTGTTGCCTTTGGCTCACGTATTTTGGGTAAAGGAGCCTTAAAAGGAGGCATGCCTATGTATAAATACATTTTTAACCGAATGCTGACCTTAACACAAAATATTTTAGTGAATCAGAAATTATCTGAATACCATACCGGTTTCCGTTCTTTTTCGCGCGAGGTTTTAGAGAAAATTAATTACCACGCTAACTCAGATGATTTTGTTTTCGATAATCAAATGATCTCTCAAATTTTTTACGCCGGTTTTGAAATTGCTGAAGTTACTTGCCCTACCAAATATTTTCCTGAAGCAAGTTCAATAAACTTTGCACGCAGTTCAAAATATGGGATGGGTGTTTTAGGCACATCCTTAACTCACTTTTTTAATAAGTTGGGATTGATGAAGTCGGAAATTTATAAAATGAGGAAGTGAGTTATAAGAGATGAGTTATAAGAGATAAGTTTAAAGTTATAGAAGAAAGAATAAAATGGCGATCTACAGATTTAGAGTGATACTAGAAGATAACGAAGATGTTTATAGAGATATAGACATTAAATCAGGACAAACCTTCGAAGAGTTTCACGATGCCATACAGGATGCTTTTAAGTTTGATAAAAAACATGCGGCTTCTTTTTTTGTGAGCGACGATTACTGGCGTAAGGGACAAGAAATTACTTTGCGTGAAGCTGATCTGCCGCACGATGAAATTGATATTAAGAAAAATGCACCGCCAAAAAAATTAATGTCGACCATAAAAATTGCGAAATACATTGATGCACCACATCAGCGATTTGTTTACGTATTCGATCCTCAGGCGCAGTGGAGTTTTATGATAGAGATGATGAAGATCGAGAACGAGAATCCTAAAACAAAATACCCGGCCTGTACAAAAACAGTTGGTACTGCACCAAAACAGTACAAAGTTGTTCCCATCATAAAAGACGAAGCAGCCGGCGATCTTGCATTGGCAGCCCTTTTAGGCGGCGCAGCTGATCATGATGACGATGATGATACCGAAGCTTACAAAGCACCCTTAAATACTGAAGTACACGGCGTAGAAGAAGACGACCTGAGCACACTTGAAGGAGAAGAAGGCGATGCTGATGATGAAAAAGAAGCAGACGCCGATCTTGGTGATGATATGGATGATGCCGACGGAGCCGAAAGTTTTGGCTTTGAAGAAGAAGAGCACTAAACATTCTCTAAGCACACAAAGGCTTGTTGAATTGGCGCTAAAAAACAGCACCTATAAGTAAGTTACCAGCAAGTTTGACGAAGGACACTTCTCGACAATGAAAGCAATTCTCGACATATTTTCTACTCGCGAATTGGCTTTCCTAATTTGGCTCGGACTCTTCGCGACATTTTTATTACTTTTTGCTAAAGGCGTCGGAAAAGGTTTTTTAAATTTAGTTGCGACTTTTTTAGACAAACAAATCGTAATTCCTTTTCTTTTACAAGTAAGTTTCATTTGCGTTGTAATTTTTTTGTTTTATAAAGTCGACCTTTGGGACAAATCACTTCTTAAAGACACTATATTTTGGTTTTTTGGTGTCGCTTTAGTTCTTTTCTTTTCTATCAATAAGGCAAAAGACTTTTCATTTTTTAAAACTGTAATTAAGGAAAGCGTAAAGTGGACAATAATAATTGAATTCATAGTTAATCTGTACACCTTTAGTTTACTTACTGAATTAATCTTGCTTCCATTTTTACTTCTTGTCGTTCTCATGCAGACAGTTTCGGAGACCGACAAAAAAAACGAACAAGTGACAAAATTGCTAAAGAATATTCTCTCCTTGTTTGGGCTCACAGTACTTGTGTACGTGACCTATAAGACGTTTTCAATGCCAAACAAGCTATTCGACTCCAAAAATTTATTCTCGTTTTCATTACCAATAGTTTTGACACTCTTTCTAATTCCCTTTATTTATCCTTTGGCCCTTTTTGCTAATTACCAAACACTATTTGTACGACTTAATTTTATCTCAAAGGACACGGTTATTAGAAGGCGTCTAAAAAAACAAATTTTACTAACCGCAAACATTAACATCAATAAGCTGACTTCAATAAGTAAAAAATTAAACAACTTCGACCTAACACAATCGGACGACATCAAAGGGTATATTCGTGGGCTTATATTGTGACATAAAACCAGCAGGTAACACAGGTCTTGCTCCATTTTTTGCGGGTTATCGCTCAAATGTGTAACTTAACAAAGCAAAAAAACGGCGCAAATTCGCAAAACGTTATAACCAAAAGCGGGACGACTATTCCTAAGACAATGACTGACCTAAATATAGAATATTATTTTTCTAAAAAGTCTTTGACGCTTGCGACAATTATTCTTCTTGCTTTAGTTATAATTTTTTCAACAGTAAGTGTTATGGCATTTGACGAGAGCGTTGGACTGAGCATTTTTTTCGCAGCCATACCTTTGTTTTTTCTTGTAGTTTCCTTTCGGCGGTATTCACGATTTTTATCTGGTATAATGACAAATCAACCTGCCGTAATACTGACTAATCGATCATTGGTAGACAATGTAAATAGAAAAGAATATAATTGGACAGACATAAAAGAAATAACGTGGAGACCTAACCAAGGTAAAGCATTTGGTGGTCACACGGCAATTATTTTAAAAAACTCCGAGAAAGCTATTGAAATTCCTCATAACGCAATAAAATGTAAAGACACTGACTTTCTTAATGACCTAATTAGATACCACAACAAACACAAAGCGGACACGTAAGCGTGACGCAGCTGTGTGCCCGCTTCTGGTTATAACACACGGTTGACCTCCAGCGGGCGATTGTCGTAAGGGGAAATTTTGTACATTAGCTTAACGGTTGTGCTTAGGCAAGGGTAATTTTCAAACCCCACCGATCGCCAACTGTGAAATCGATGAAAAAAAAGATAATAGAGTTTTTAATTATTCTGGCTATTTCGGCGGGTTTAGGTATTGTATTGCCTAACTTTTTTGGGTATAAAAATAACATTGCATGGCCCGGCATGGCTCATTTTGCCACCTATACCCTTCTTGCTTTTGTTTTTTTAAGCATGGTGTTCTTTATTAAAACGCAAAAAAAACTATAGTTCCTAAATTGTATTAAATTCACCCTGCTGCAGGCCATTTCAGAGGCTTTCAATTAACATTTGTGTGCAAGCTCAAGATAGCCTACCTTTGCAACCCATTTATGAAACGTATAATCGATCACCGAAAATTATTTGACATCAGCGCTGATGCAGATCTCGCTAAATTAAAAACTGTATACAGAAATCTAATGAAGGAATGGCACCCTGATAAGTTCAGAGATAATGATGAACTGCTGGCCGAAGCTGAATTAAAAAGCAAGAACATTATTGAGGCTTATCATTTTTTAGTGAGTGTTTCCCCCGAAACACATGCCGCTAATTTGGAAGAGTACAAAGAAATAACCGACACTTTTGGAATTGATGATTTTCAGTATAAGGGACAGACCTTAAAGATCACCCTTCTGAATGGAGGTGTTTATGAGTATTTTGGAGTTCCAAAGAACGTTTACAACAAGCTGATCAACTCGGGCAACGTTGCCAGATTTGCCAGAAGGCACATCTATCATGAATACATTTATAGAAGTGTAAGTAAAGCCACGGTTGCTGAATAATTTCTGCCCGTTATTTCCAAAACCTTTATATCTTAGCTTTAAATAACAATAAAGCGGGTATTGTGTTAAACTGACTGTTAAGCAAATTTGCTAAATTAATCATTGGTTAAGGAATTCAAATATTTTTCAATTTCACTTATTTTCTGCCTCAGTAATTTAATTTCTGTTGCGCAGGATAAAACCGTTGACTCTCTGGTTTTTGTCCTAAAAACAAATATTAGCGATACAAGCAAACTCAGCATATTATTTCAATTGGCAGAAACCATTAACGATGAGAAAGTATGGCCGCTCTACAATGAAAGAGGCTATGAACTCGCCAAAAAACTTGCTCAGAGTGCTGATGAGAAAATAAGAACCAAAGGGAAAAAAGGCATTGGAGACGCCCTAAATAATTTTGGATTCATTGCACAAAACAAAGGAGATCTAAATAAGGCACTTCAATACCATCTTCAAAGCTTAAAGATCAGACAAGCAATCGGTGATAAACTGGGTATTGCTACTACATACAACAACCTCGGACTTATCTATTATACACAAGGTAACATTTCAAAGGCCGTGGATCATTGGAACAAAAGCCTGCAAATGGAAAAAGAGAATGGAAATAAAAAAGGCATTGCACAGATGTTGAATAACATCGGGTCTTTATACAGCAATCAGGGTGATATTCCAAAAGCACTTGAATACTGGGACAACAGTTTAAAAATAAGAGAATCTATCGGAGATAAAATTGGAATTGCCAGCTCATTGAACAGCATTGGCTATACTTATTGCTCACAGGGCGACGCTGCTAAAGCTTTAAAGTATTATACCCGAAGCTTGAAATTGAACGAAGAAATGGGTTCAAAAGAAGGCGTCGCCATTATTTTGCACAATATCGGTTATCTTTATTATAAAGTGAATAATGATATTCCGCTTGCTCTTGATCACTTTAACAGAAGTTTAAAATTAAGAGAAGAGATAGGCTACAAAACAGCCATCGCCAGTTCGCTTCGAATGATCGGGGACGTATATTTCAGTCAGAAAAAAACAACAGAGGCCCTTGACTATTTTAAAAAAAGTTTGGTGATCGAAAGAGAAACAGGCAGCAAGGATGGTCTTGCAGAATCATTCATTAATCTAGGTCGAGTATACTTTGCACAAAAGAAGTTCAGTTCTGCTAGGTATTTTTCTGACAGTTCACTTGTGCTTTCCAAAGAATTGGGTTTCGCTGAAAAGATTCGTAATGCCGAGGGTTTACTTACGAAAATTGATTCGTCCAATGGTAATTTTAAAAGTGCCTTTGCACATTACAAGCAGTACATTACTAAAAGAGATGTGATTGCCAACGAAGAATCACGAAAGGCCAGTATTAAAAGTCAGTTAAAATACGAATACGACAAAAAGGAGTCGGTAATAAAAGAACAGCAGGAAAAAGAAAGGGCTGTAGCAGAAGAGAAAAACCGTTTTCAGCAAATTGTGATAGGAGTTGCTGTATTGGGCTTATTACTGGTAATTGTATTTGCCGCTTTTGTGTATCGTTCTCTAAAAATAACGAATAAACAAAAACACATTATTGAAGAAAAACAAAGGGAAATTCTGGATAGCATTCATTACGCCAAAAAAATTCAGAATGCGTTGATGACTAATGAGAATTATATTGAGAGGTCTCTTAATAAGTTGAATAGATCATAACTCATCTCTTATAACTAAGTAAAATAAAAAGCCCCTTCGTTTCCGAAAGGGCTTTTTAATTTCTAGTTAAAGAAGGAATTATTTTCCTTTGTTAACTGAACCAGCTAAATCAGCACCAGCTTTAAATTTCACTACTTTTTTAGCAGCAATTTTAATTTCTTTACCAGTTTGAGGATTACGGCCAGTACGTGCAGCACGTTTAGCTACAGTGAAAGAACCGAAACCTACTAATCCAATACGGTCACCTTTTTTAAGTGCTTTGTGGATTGATTCAATTGTTGCATCTAATGCACGACCTGCGTCAGCTTTAGTTAATTTTGATCCTGATGCAATAGCATCAATTAATTCTGCTTTGTTCATTTTGTTTTTGTTTTAAAGGGTTAAACAATTATTTACTGAAACAAATGTATAACGTAATCCGCAATTGTCAAGGGTTTGAGGCCCAAAACGACCTTTTTTGTTGATAAATCAACCTATTGTTAATAACTACAGGCTGAAAAGGCCTTGTAGTAAGGGTTTTCAACAGCTAATTAACCGAAAATGCCGTTTATAGGGCAAACCAGGCGATTAAGGGCCTGTATTTCAATAATAGCATTAGTTAAAGGAACGTGCACTTGTCAGGAAATTTATAGCCGCGTAAAAAATCTTCGGTCTTCATTCGCTTTTTTCCCTGGAGCTGCAATTCATTCATTACAATGTATCCTCCCTTGCAAGCCACCTTGGCAAAGGTTTTATTGTCGGTAATAAGTAAACCGTTAGTATACGAATGTTCCACAATTTCTTTTGTAATGATAAATAATTTCAACGAAGTAATATTCCCGTCTTTATCCTTAAACTCTGTAAAAGAAGCAGGATAAGGCGATAAGCCTCTCACCAAATTATAAATGTTATTTAAACTTTCGTTCCAGTTCAACTTGCAGGTTTCCTTGAATATTTTTGGTGCATGGCAAGCACCGGCATCATCCTGCACCTTCAGATCAATTGCATTTGCTTCAATGGCCTTTACCGTTCTTAAAACCGTTTCTGCGCCTATCTGCATTAATTTGTCGTGTAATTCGCCTGCTGTGGTTGTATCCTCAATTTTTACTTTCTCCTGAAACAAAATACTTCCGGTATCAATTTCGTGTTTCAGTTTAAAGGTGGTCACTCCGCTTTCTTTCTCACCATTTATGATGGCCCAATTAATTGGCGCCGCTCCTCTGTATTTAGGTAATAATGATGAATGCAGATTATAAGTACCCATTGGTGGCATATTCCAAACCGATTCAGGCAGCATTCTAAACGCCACAACAATTTGCAGATCGGCATTCAATTTTTTTAATTCATTAATAAAATCTTCATCCTTCAATTTTTCGGGTTGCAAAATTTTTAGTCCCTGCTCCAATGCATATTTCTTCACCGCACTTTGCTGCAATTGTTGTCCGCGCCCCGCCGGTTTATCGGGCACTGTTACAACAGCAACTACATTGTAATTGTTCTTGATCAGTATGTCCAGGCTGGGAACCGCAAACTCAGGTGTGCCCATGAAAATTATTTTCATATTTGTAAAGGTAAAGTATTAAGATGGAAGATTTGATGCCGGATTAAAAATTAAAGATTTACTTTTACGTTTGTGAGCACCTCTTCAAAAAAATACGCCTTTTTATTAGCCGGTCCGATAGCGGCGATCTTGATCTGGCTCTTGTTCGATCTGAGTCCGGGCAACAAGGCCTGCACCTACATGGCCGGAATTGCGATATGGATGTCGGTTTGGTGGTTCACCGAAGCAGTACCCTTAGCCGTAACCGCTTTATTGCCCATGATCTTTTTACCGGCACTTGGCATTGCCGAAAGTAAATTGGTGGCGCAACAATACACTGATAGCATCATCTTTTTATTCCTGGGTGGATTCATGCTGGCATTTGCCATTGAGAAATGGGATCTGCACCGACGCATTGCCGTAAAAATTTTATCGGTAGTGGGCACAAAACCTACAAGCATTTTATTAGGTGTGATGCTATCGGCTTATTTAATAAGTAACTGGATAAGCAACACCGCTACCTGCATGATGCTTTTCAGCGCTGTATTAGCTTTGATACTGGAAACTGAAAAATACATTGCATCGCAAAAAGACCGCGATAAATTTGCAGCAGCTTTATTGTTAGGGTTAGCTTTTGCAGCCACAATCGGCGGATTAGCCACACCTGTAGGTACACCGCCCAACATGTATTTTTTTAAAGCCTATAAAGAAGCCTTTCCTCAAAACACAGATCTTAATTTTTTAAAATGGGCAATGATCGGTTTTCCATTATCCATTTGTTTTTTATTCCTTACTTTTTTTGTGCTCTCAAAATATTATTTCAGCAAGCACTTGAAGATCGAGTTAAGTCCCGATTTTTTTAAAGAAAGCTACCGGTCGATCGGTAAATTTGGTTACGAAGAAAAATGGGTGTTCGGGATTTTCATTTCCTGCATTTTACTTTGGTTCACGCGGGCCGATATTGATTTCGGTAGTTTCAAATACAAAGGCTGGAACCACTTATTTATGATGCCTAAATACATCGACGATGCTTTTGTGGCAGTATGTGCCGCTTTGTTGCTGTTTATCATTCCAAGTAAAAAACATAAAGGCCAGGCTTTACTCGAATGGGACGACGCCAAAAAAATACGTTACGATATTATTTTAATGTTCGGAAGTGGTTTTGCCTTAGCTTATGGCTTCGAAGTATCGGGATTAAGCGTTTGGCTGGCCGAATCGCTAAAAGTATTACAAGGTGTTCACGTGCTCTTTATAATATTGGGAGTTTGTTGCGTTGTTACTGTTATCAGCGAATTTGCCAGCAATATTGCCAGCATACAATTGGCTATACCGGTAATGATCGCTTTACAAAGGAACATCAACATCGATCCGCTGGTTCTCATGATACCGGCCACTTTTGCAGCTTCACTTGGGTTCATTTTACCTGTTGCCACCGCTAATAACACCATTGTGTTCGGAACAAAACGCATTGACATAAAGGATATGTTCAAAGTTGGCCTTATCTTAGATGTTGCAGGTATAATAATAATAACCTTATTTTGTTATTTCTTTTTAGGATAAATGATCGTTGCAAAAAACATACATAAAAAATACGGAGAGCTTGAGATACTTAAAGGCGTAAGCGTTGAGATAAAGGAAAGTGAAGTGGTATCCATTGTTGGTTCTTCGGGTGCCGGTAAAACCACTCTTCTTACTATTTTGGGGACTTTAGATAAACCTACAAGCGGAGAATTGATAATTAACGGAACAGATGTATATAAACTCAATGATAAAAAATTAGCGGCCTTCCGTAACCTCAACATTGGTTTTGTATTTCAATTCCATCATTTGTTACCGGAGTTCGATGCGTTGGAAAATGTTTGTATGCCGGCACTGATCGCTAAAAAGTCGAAAAAAGAATCGGAATCAAAAGCCATTGAGTTACTTGAATTTTTAGGATTAAAAGATCGCATCAAACATAAACCTTCAGAATTATCGGGCGGCGAACAGCAGCGTGTAGCTGTAGCCAGAGCTTTGATCAACGATCCCAAAATAATTTTTGCCGATGAGCCCTCCGGTAATCTTGATAGCAAAAATGCGCAGGAATTACATCAATTATTTTTTGATCTGCGCAACCGCTTTAAGCAAACTTTCGTGATCGTTACTCACAATGCCGAACTCGCCGAAATGGCCGATCGGAAATTGGTGATGAAAGACGGGAATGTTTTAGTGTAGAAATATAAGAGATTAGTGAATCCTATTCCACTTATCTCTTATCACTCATAACTTATACCTCTTAAATCTCCTTTTTTACAAACTCCATCATCTCCTCCATAAACACAAAAAAATCTTGTTCAATTCTGGCTTTATTGGCTTTGAATAACGGACTTGATAAACTTAGGTCGATGCCATGATCTATGCGATGTGACAGATGTTTCAAGACCAGTTCAATTCCTTCGATCTTTGAATATTCAAAAAAAGTATTATTCTTTTTTGCGTATCCTAAAAACAATTGAGATGATTCAGGAAGATGAATTTTGTTGTCGTATAACAGATCATAAACATTCAGGGTAAAATCCTGAAGTTTAACATCCGAAAATTTATCGAAATTCTGAGCCAATATATGGTCGTAATAAATATCGAGCAGCACACCGCTGTACCTTTCAAAGCCATCGTAAAAAAAACGCTTACTGTTAACGAACAAAGGATGTGTATCGGTAAAATAGTCGATCTTGCGATGAAGTATCATTCCCTTTTTGATCTCTTCGGGTAAATGACCGGCCTTTGCCATTTTAATATGATCGGCAATGAAATTGCCAATTAACAAATTGGTATTATTGTTTGATAAAAAAGAGTGAGCTAAATAGTTCATTTATGAATATAAACTTAAAAATTATACCTTTACAATCAAATAATGAAATTTAAATTATTTATACTGTTTTTTGTTTTTGCATTTGCATCGTGTTACAAGGCGCGCAAATGCGAATGCCATTATAATCAATATACCGACAGTACTTCAAAAGCCCTTTACATTAACGGTAATAAAAAAGACTCTCAAAAAGCCTGTGTTAATATGGCTGATAGTCTTGATAACTGCAGTTTAAAAAAATAGATATGCGAGCAATATTGTTTTCCATATTCACTCTTTTTCTTTTGAACTCCTGCATTAAGCCTTATGCCTGCGAATGCGAGAACGTGCAAACTTTGCAAAAAAGTCATGTTTTAGTATATGCTTCTAAAAAGAACAGCGAAGAAGCCTGCAAGAAGAATGGCTCGGATACTACGATCTTCTGTAAGGTAAAGTAATTAATCTACTTTTGAGGTTGCGTTTGCAAGATTAGTTGCCGAAATAATATCCATTTTAATGGAACCGATTAGTAATTTTGCCTGTGCACAAAGCGGAATATGATTCTTATCATCGGTTATCCAGATACTAAGATCTTCTTCACTTTTAAAAACCCTTCCACGCTGAACCAGGGGCCTGAATTTTAAACAGGCAAATTTTCCAATATCGGTTTCAATAGTTTCTTTACCAACGTAACGGATCTTTACGGGCCAAAGTTCTTTATCTACAAAACTCATTAAACTGAATACATCATTTTCTTTCGCTTTAGAGAAATCGAGATTCCTTCCTGCATAAAAAGCCGAGAGCATATCCTGAACACCAACAGGAACGTCAAATTTTTCTCCGCCGCCAACATCTACTTTTTTGGCATAGTGATTAAAGGTGTAATCCTGACTGAATTTATAACCACCCTCGTCTACTCTTCTTACAAACATCCATGGCACCATGGCATCTTTATCAATATAAGTTTCGTAGCGGTCGCGTACTTTAAAAAACCAGTCGAATGTGCCTTTGGAGGTTCCGTTTCCAACAATATGGTAAACTTTGCGACCCGAAACATCCATAACATTGGGTTTAACCTCTAAAACTGCCACACCTGCATCCATAATACCATAATGCAAGCGATATGACAGAATTTCACCTTCTTTAAAAGCAGAGTTAGGGTTATTAGGCAGGTTATCTAAAGTAATTTCGTGCTGAGAGACCATGTTCTTTATGGTCTCAGTACTTGTGGTATTAAAGCCTGCTGAACACAAGACAAAAACGCCAGCACTTAGCAATAGGCCTATTGAAATATGTTTAATGATTTTCATGGTTCGTTTTACGTAAATACATCAAGTTACGTGCCAAACTAAATTACTAATTTTTGTTAAACTTAGCAAGTATCTGCATCAATTCGGCCCTATCTTGTTTTAGTTTATCAACCTCAGCTTTATGGCTGAGCGTTCGTAACAAACCAAAGGCTTTTTGTTTGAAGGGGTGGTATATTAAACCGAACAATCCTGTTGCAGCCGAAACCAACAATACTAAAAAAGGCCAGCCAATATGCGGCGCTATAGAATAAACAATTACAAACTGAAGAATATAAAAGAACAAAAGCAAAAAACTACCAAAACCCAAATTGAAAGAGGCCTGAAACTCTATTGCTTTTGCGATCTTCGAAGTGAGTTTCTGAGCTAATTTATACGGGAAATAATTTCCCAATAATCCACGAACGTAAATCGGAAAAAATAAAACGAGGATCAGTATTCTGAAAGCCAAATTTGCTCCGTTCACTTTTTTTGAATGAATTGGATTGATAAGCCAGTCTCTTATTTTTAATTTATTTAGTTTTGAAAAATAGGTTTTGCTTTTTTCACGAAGCTCAGCCAAACCTTCGGGATCTTTTTCTTCAGTAACATTTACAACATCAACGATCTGTTTTAAAACCGCGTGATCGTGTTCGAGGTTCCTAAAATCTAACCCCTGCGCCTTGCACCAATCACGTTTTACGAGTTGTTCTATTTCAGCCACCAGTTTATCATTAGCCGGATCGTTAATATGTACGATCAGTTCTTTCATTTTTGGTTCAAGATCCTGAATAAAAATATTTAAGGTGCGGGCCGGCTGTTCTTTGAACTGCTGCATGTAATCGGCAACACGAATCGGTTCACCCACATTTATAAAAAATGTTCCTCTGAATTTTTTTGGATCCTCGTAATTTAAACCAACCGGTACTACAATTAGATCAGGGTCATTGATTTCTTCCATGGCCCCAAAAACCATACGCGCCACGCCTTTTTTTAAAGGCCGCAACCGTTTTTCCTGAACACAAAGTCCTTCAGCAAACACCATTATTTTTTTTTTATTTTTTAAGAGCTGATTAACGCGCTTATAGGTTTCATCATTTTTTTTCAATCCCTCTTTACCGCCATCCTGTATTCTAAAAATAGGAACAACACCAACGCTGTTTAAAAAATAATTTCCAAACCAGGAATTAAATGCGTCGCCTCTTGCCATGTAATAAAACTTTGGTGGATAGGCTATCAGAGCGAATAATATGGGGTCCATAAAAGCGTTGGGGTGATTAAGCGCCAGAATAACCGGACCTTTAGTTCTAAGATTATTGGCATTTACAATTTTGTACCGTCTAAAAAAAATAGAACCGGTAATACTGATAAGAAAACGAATTATTTGCCAAAACATAGGTGGTAAAAATACAAAAAACTAATTCTTAAACGCCAAACAGGGGTAAACATTAGTAATTAATTTACGCATCAGTACTTCTTTTTTAATTGTAACTTTGCAAAGTGAAATCGCTGTTCTCGCTCAATATCTATTTTTTAAAATACAAGTGGATCTTATTGATGGGAATATTGTTTGTTGCTCTTTCTACTATTTTTGGCACTTATCAGGCGGTTATTGTAAGAAAAGGAACGAATGCCATTTTAGAAATGATCAAACAGGAGAATGCCGATGTTTCTCCCTTCATCAAATACGGTTTAATAATTATTGGTTTATCGATTGTAAGTGGCTTGTTCATGTTTTTGATGCGGCAAACCATTATTGTGATGAGCCGGCACATTGAATACGATCAGAAGAACGAGATCTACGATCATTATCAATTGCTCGATGTTAACTTTTACAAGAACAACAGTACCGGCGATCTGATGAACCGCATTACCGAAGATGTTGGTAAAGTACGAATGTACACGGGCCCTGCAGTGATGTACCTTGCCAACACATTTGTTACGGTTATCACAGTGATCGGTTTCATGTTAAGTGTTAACTGGCAATTAACGATCCTTGTTTTTTTACCGCTCCCTTTATTGTCATTTATCATTTACAAAGTTTCTGATAAAATAAATAAACGCAGCACAAAAGTGCAGCAGGAACTTTCCAATTTAACTTCACATGCACAGGAAACATTTTCGGCTATTCGTGTGATCAAAGCCTATGCTCAGGAAAAATTCTTTAACGAAACACTAGAAGCCAAAAGTGAAATTTACAAGAACGATAATTTAAAACTGGCCAGAACCGAAGCCTTCTTTCAGCCGACCATGGTACTTACCATTGGCTTAAGTATTTTAATTACGATCTGGTATGGTGGTTATCTTGTGATCCAAAAACAAATTGAGCCGGGAAACATCACCGAATTTATTTTATATGTGTACCGACTTACATGGCCCTTTGCTTCATTAGGCTGGGTCACCTCACTCATTCAACGTGCCGCTGCGTCTCAAACCCGCATCAACGAATTTTTAAGAACCGAACCGAAAATAAAAAATAAGGTTGCTGAAAAAACTTCTGTTAACGGTGATATTGAATTTAAAAATGTAAGTTTTACTTTTCCTGAATCCGGAATTACTGCAATTAAAAACATTTCCTTTGAATTGAAAAAAGGAGACACACTTGGCATTACGGGGCCTGTTGGTTCGGGCAAAAGCACCATCATACAATTACTGAGCAGATTCTATGATGCGGATAAAGGAGCTATTGTGATCAATAATATTAATATCGATCAGCATAATCTGTTCAGTTTACGCCGGGCAATGGGAGTTGTACCGCAAGAGGTTTTTTTATTCAGTGATACCATTTTAAATAATATTTCTTTTTCAGGAGCGAAAAAATTCTCCCGTAAAGAAATTGAAGAAGCGGCAAAGAACGCTGCTGTTTACGATAACATCATTAATTTTCCGGATAAATTTGAAACCATGGTAGGTGAAAGAGGAATAACTCTTTCGGGCGGACAAAAACAACGCATTTCAATTGCACGCGCCATTTTAAATGAACCACAGATGCTGGTCTTTGATGATTGTCTTTCAGCAGTGGATACCGAAACGGAATCGGTGATACTTGGCAATTTGAAACAGATCATGAAAGATAAAACCAGCATTATTGTTTCACAACGTATTTCAAGTATCAGACATGCCAATAAGATCATTTATCTGAAAAATGGAGAAATAAGTGAGTATGGAACTCATGAAGAACTTTTGAACAAAAAAGGTGATTATTTTAACTTATTCGAGCTTCAAAAAAATTAAGTTTCAAGGTTAGAAATTGTTACATTTGCCCCGCCTTGACAACCACAAATACGGAAATAAAAATTGAATCAGCCGACTACTCAAAGTTTCAGGCTTTTATCAAATTAACAAAGTTTCGTTTAGCTGCTTTGGTTGTTTTTTCTGCAGTCATTACCTACTTCACCGTTGCCAAAGAAATTCAGCTAATGCAGGTCATTGCACTTTCAGTTGGAGGTTTTTTAGTGACGGGGGCTGCCAATGGTTTTAATCAGATCATAGAAAGAGATCTGGATAGACTGATGGATCGCACCAGACTGCGGCCAATGCCTACCAACAAACTCAGCAATATTGAAGCTTTTTTATTTTGCGCATTATTCGGCGTGGGCGGAACCATTATGCTTTGGATTTACACAAATCCTTTGAGCGGAATATTGGGTTTTGTTTCCATCATTTTATATGCTTTGGTTTACACTCCGTTGAAACGCATTACACCTTTTTCTGTTTTTGTTGGCGCCTTTCCGGGAGCTTTACCAACACTGATCGGGGCAGTTGCATGTACTGAAGGATTTGGTACCATTTCATTCTTTGCATTACTTCTTTTTACCATTCAATTTTTCTGGCAATTCCCGCATTTTTGGTCACTAGCATGGTTTAACCACGATGATTATCAGAAAGCAGAATTTTTCATGCTTCCTTCAAGCGGCGGCAAAGACGATCAATCCAAATTTCAGATCCTGATCTATTCCTTATTTCTTGTGCCGATAAGCCTGCTGCCATACGTTTTCAATTATGTTGGATGGCTCAGTACCTTGGTGGCATTTGTTTGCGGACTAACTATGGCTTTGCAGGCATATAATTTTTTTAAAATTCCCACGAATGAAAATGCTAAAAAATTGTTCTTTTTGTCGCTCATCTATTTACCTGTAGTTCAGCTGGCACTAATGACGAAAGCCTAATTTTGAAAACAAATTGAAATGAAAGAAACAGAAGAAATAAAATATAAACCAAGCCCCGATTACAAATCTGATCTGGAAACGGCCCGTAAAAAGTCAGCCAAGGCTCTGTTATGGATTGGCATCATTAGCATGATCATGTTCTGGGCGGGACTCACCAGTGCATATGTGGTAAGACATGACAGCGGCAATTGGTTAGTATTCAAATTACCGGATATATTTTTCATCAGCACTGCAATTATCATTTTGAGCAGTATTACCTTTTTGATGGTGCAGAATGCAGCCAAAAAGAGCAATTATCAAATGATGACCTTAGGCACGCTCATTACGCTCGTTCTAGGCTTTGGCTTCGTTTATTGTCAGTATTTAGGCTGGACCGAATTAACCGCTAAAAACGTGGTTTTTGGGGGTAAATACAGCAATCCTTCCGGTTCATTTTTTATCCTGTTCATTTGGGCACATTGGGCTCACTTGGCGGGGGGTATAATTTCCCTCATTGTAGTGTTAATAAATTCTTTGAGGAAGAAATATAGTGCTGAAAATGCCTTAGGAATTGAGCTCTGCGCCCTTTACTGGCATTTTTTAGACCTATTATGGGTATATTTATTTTTATTTTTATATTTTATTCGTTAAAATTGCAGTCATATAATCTAATTTTTGTTAAATAATATGTCTCATTCAGTAGAAATAGATTCAAAAGAAGCCTGGGACGGCGGTCAGTCGCCATTCAGACTAAGTTACGGAAAGATCTTCATGTGGTTCTTCCTTATTTCGGATGCTTTAACTTTCGGTGGTTTGCTTTGTGCATACGGCTTTGCGAGGCATAAGGCCGACGTAATCTGGCCGAAAGCCGAGAACGTGTTCACTCACTTTCCCTTTGTTCATCAGCATTTGCCACTGGCTTATGTAGGTTTAATGACCTTTATATTGATCATGTCGTCGGTAACGATGGTATTGGCTGTTGAAGCCGGTCACCGTAATTACAAGCGCGGAGTGATAATCTGGATGTTCTGGACCATCATTGGTGGTTTAATGTTCGTAGGTTCTCAGGCTTGGGAGTGGTATCACTTCATTATAGGAACTTCTGAAGGAGCATTAAGACACATATGGCACCCGGAATTAGGAAAATATGTAGAAGAAACGTTTTACGGTGCAAACATGACCTATAATGAGTATGGAGTGCAGCAGTTCGCTAACTTTTTCTTCTTTATCACAGGTTTCCACGGAACCCACGTATTCTCAGGAGTTGTTATCAACTTCGTTATTTTCTTAAATGTACTTAAAGGTACATACGAAAAACGCGGTCATTACGAAATGGTTGAAAAAGTTGGATTATACTGGCACTTTGTAGATTTGGTATGGGTGTTCGTATTTACATTCTTTTACTTATTATAATTTAAAACACGTTTAATTTTTAATACAATTTTATGTCAGAATTTCACGACGATTACCCACAATATGAGCTAATGGCTCATCACAGCGAAGAAGAAGGTAAAACAGGCCGTCGCACGCTTTGGAATGTGTTTTGGATCATGTTGGCAATTACCATTTTTGAGTTGATCATAGGTTCAATGGCTCCCGGACATGGTTGGAGCGGAACTTTATGGATAAAAGTGTTGTTTATCTCTTTAACAGTGCTTAAAGCTGCGTTTATCGTGCTTTGGTTCATGCACTTAAAGCACGAGACTTCGTTTTTTAAGTATGTTGTATTGATCCCCTACATCATCTTCATATGCTATTTGATCTTTATCAGTCTTAATGAAGGTACTTATTCAGGAAAAATAGAAAACCGTCCGAATTTCGATAATCTTATCATAAAGCAACAAGAAGATTTAAAAGCAGGACACCATGGTGGTGCCGCTCATGAAAAATCGGCTGAAGCTGAGGCTGAACACCATTAAATACGAAAAAAAACCGATGAATTTCGGTTTTTTTATTAAAAATTTTTGCACAACATAATAATTTACTACTTTAGCACATTAAATAAATCAGGTATAAGTCAATATGAAACACTTTACTAAAATTACAATAGTTGCAGCAACGCTGGTTTGCATGGCGCTACCTTCAAATGCACAAAAAAACTTCATGACAGATGCCGATAACGCATTTGCTAATGCACAGTATTTCAATGCAATTGAGCTGTATAAACAAGCTTATACTAAAGCTAAGAAAGCTGATCAAAAAGCTAAGATTTTATTCAGAACTGGAGCCGCTTATCAGGAAATTAACGACCTAAAAGCTGCCGAAACCTATTATAACAAAGCTATTGCAGCAAAATATGCAGGACCTGAGGTAACTCTTAAACTTGCTGATTGCTTAAAAGCTCAGATGAAATATCCTGAGGCAATTGCAGAATACAATAACTACAAAAAAGAGAATCCATCTGACCCTAGAGGTGATCTGGGAGTAAAATCTTGCGAGATCGCTCAAAAATGGAAAGATACTCCAACACGTTATAAAGTAGAGAATATGGCTTTGATCAACTCTAAGGAGTCTGATTTTTCTCCAGCTTTTACCGACAAAAAAGGTACTACTGTAATGTTTACTTCTACTCGCGAAGGCGCTGCAGGTGGTAAAATGGATATTACTACCGGTCAGCAACACTCTGACCTATACGAAAGTAAATTAGACAAAAACGGTAAATGGTCAACTCCTGTTCCTGTTGCAGGTACAGTTTCAGGGCCTTTTAACGAAGGTGCTGTTAGCGTTTCTAAAAAAGGTGATTTATTATTCATGACCCGTTGCCCTGAAGCAAAAGGAAAGAAATTAGGTTGTCAGGTTTATATGGCTAAAAAACAAGGTTCAGGTTGGGCTGAGCCGGAAAGACTCCCTTTCAACATTGATTCAGTTGCTTTTGGTCAGCCTGCTTTATCAGTTGACGGTAAAACTTTATACTTCGTTTCTAAAATGGCCGGTGGTTATGGCGGAAAAGACCTTTGGAGGAGTACTTTCGATCAGAAAGCCAACTCTTGGAGTCAGCCAATTAACTTAGGCCCAAGCATCAACACTGCAGGCGACGAAATGTTCCCATTTGCATCTGAAGACGGCAAAACTTTATATTTCTCTTCTAACTTTCATCCTGGTATGGGTGGTTTAGATATTTTCAAAGCTGAAATGAATGCAGATGGTAAATTCACTAAAGCTCCTGAAAATTTGAAATACCCAATGAACTCACCTGCTGATGATTTCGGTATTACATTTGAAGGTAAAAAACAGCGTGGTTATTTCAGTTCTAACCGTGAAGGCGGAAAAGGAAATGATGATATCTGGTCATTCTACTTGCCACCATTGGTGTTTAACTTAAAAGGTATGGTTGTATCAAGTGGCGGTACTAAAGGAATTGGTAAAGGTGAGCCGGTTGAAAATGTAAAAGTTAAAGCTATAGGTAGCGATGGAACAATTAACGAAGCAAATACAGCAAAAGATGGTAACTATGCTTTCAAATTAAAAGAGAACACTACCTACACTGTAACCGTTGAAACCAGCAAACAATCTATCTCTGCAACTTATAAAGATGGTTATTTAGCAAGTAAAGACATGGGTAGTATGACTACTGCAGGTGTTATGGAGTCAAAAGATTTCTTAAAAGACTTCGAGATCGTTCCGGTTGAGCAGTTCATCCGTTTCCCGGCAGTACTTTACGATCTAGGAAAATCAACTTTACGTCCTGAATCTAAAGACTCTTTAAATTTCCTATATCAAACTTTAATTGATAACCCTACTATAATTATCCAGTTAAGTGCTCACACAGACAGCCGTGGTAGTGATGCTGCTAATATGAAACTTTCTCAGGCCCGTGCTCAATCGTGTGTTGATTACTTAGCTAATGAGAAGAAAATTCCTCTGGCCCGTATGACTGCTAAAGGTTACGGTGAAACGAAATTGTTGATCAAAGATGATGTGATCGCTAAAGCAGGTACTAAAGAAGAAAAAGAAGCTTTACATGGAAAGAACCGTCGTACTGTATTCAGTATTACAAGTTGGGATTATTTAGATCCTAATGCTCCTAAAGTTGAGCCGCCGAAAAACAAACCAAAAGTTAGCGGTGAGGAAATTGACGAATAATAATATCTTTTAAAACATAATGAGAACCCCGACAGAATTTGTCGGGGTTTTTTATTTATTTACATCGGATAACAAACTCCATCCCTTTGATATCTTTACATAGTGCAAAAGAATTTTATTGTATATAAATCCTCCGCAGGCAGCGGTAAAACCTTTACCCTCGTAAAAGAGTATCTTAAGATCGCTTTAAGTGAAGCCTACGAGCAGCCACAGCTTTACAAAAAAATTCTGGCAGTAACATTTACCAATAAGGCTGCTGCCGAGATGAAAGAGCGCATTATTGACGCTCTTAAAAATGTATCCCAAACAAATAACAGCAAACCAAGCCTCATAACAAGTATTTTAAGTCAGGAACTTCAACTAAGCGCTGATGTGCTTGCTTACCGGGCAGGTAATCTGCTCAGTCAGATCTTACATAATTATTCCGATTTCTCGATCGGCACCATTGATAGCTTCACGCACAAAATAATTAAAACCTTTGCCTTCGATCTTAAATTACCCGTTAATTTTAGCATAGAGACCAATGTAAGTGAGTTTTACAACAAAGTAGTATCAAGCCTGATCGCAAAAATTGGCGATGATAAAGAGCTTACTGAGCTTTTACGAACCTTTTCAATTAATAATGCAACAGATAACAATTCCTGGGACCCCGAACCGCAGATCTTTAAATTTACCAATACCCTTGAAAAAGAAGACTCTTCCGTTTATCTCGAAAAACTAAAAAAATTAAGTAAAGAAGAACTTCAGCAGATCCATAAAACAGTGATTGATTTTAATACTGAATTCAAAAGCATTATTAAGCTTGCAGGATCAAAGACACTTGCACTCATTAAACAAAAAAATTTAAACGACGAACATTTTAATTATTCAAAAGCCGGCCCACAAAATGTATTTAAAAAATGGGCCGATTTTAATTTCGATAAAATAAATGAACTGAGCGGAAGCCGTTTACTGGATGCCGTAAAAACCGGCAAATGGCAAAGCAACAAGAATTCAGCGGCGGATAACGAAGCTCTGCAGGAAATTGTTCCTCAACTAAGCTCCATTGCAGGGGAAACACTTGCATATATAAATGAGAATTCGAAACAATTTGCACTAAGCCGTTTGCTGGAGAAAAACATTTATTCCATCATTTTAGTGAACGAGCTTCAGCAAATTGCTGATGAATTCAAGCAGGAGGAACAGATTGTTTTTATTTCGGAATTCAATTCAAAGATCTCGAAAATAGTTTCGGAAGAACCGGCACCTTTTATTTACGAGCGATTAGGCGAACGGTACAGTCATTTTCTATTAGATGAATTTCAGGATACCTCTACCCTGCAATGGCAGAACATTTTACCCCTTATTGACAATTCCTTAGGAAACGGCAAGTTCAACTTAATTGTTGGTGATGGCAAGCAAAGCATTTACCGCTGGCGAAATGCCAACGTTAAGCAATTTAACGACCTGCCAAAAATTGAAGGTGCAAATGCTAATGAACTGATCAGCGAAAGGCAAAATAGTTTAGAACGAAATTACAAAGCCTGGCCATTGAATACCAATTATAGAAGTCTCGGAAAAATCGTAGACTTCAATAATTCTGTTTTCGATTTCCTTTCGGGAAACCTTCTTAAAAACGATCTCCTAAAAATTTACGAAGGACAAGCCCAGGATAAAAAAAATGAAAGTGGCGGCTACGTATCAGTTCAACGTGGTGAAACTGACAAGGACCTGCTTGAAGATACTACCTGTACTATGGCCCTGCAGCACATTAACAGGGCTCTTGAAAGCGGCTTCGCATATAGTGATATATGCATCATTATCCGAAATAACTACCAGGGCAATTTAACGGCAAATTATCTGATCAAAAATAAGATCCCTGTAGTTTCATCCGATTCGCTTTTATTGAAAAATTGCGCGGAGGTAAATTGTGTCATTTCCTTTTTGAATTATTTAATTAATCAGGCCGATAAAATAAGTGCGGTTGCTGTCATTAATTATTTATTTCATTCTAAGCAGATCAAAAACGACATTTCAAGGGATCTGAAAGATCTGCAGAAAGGCAAAAGCTTGTTTGATGTTCTTAAAGGCCTGTCTGTTGATTTCAGGGAGGATCATTTGCTTCAGAAGAACATATTCGACATTTGTGTAGAGATCATCAGTCGTCTTGATCTTCACCAGAAAAATGCCCAATACATGCGATTCTTTCTGGATGAGGTAAATGATTATCTGGTCAATAAAACCGGCTCCATAAACAATTTTCTGGAATGGTGGGAAAAACGCCGTGATACTGCTTCTGTTATTATCCCCGACGGTACTGATGCGGTAAGGATCATGACCATTCATAAAGCAAAAGGTCTGGAATTTCCTGTGGTAATTTTACCGTTTACCAATTGGGAAACTTATAAAATGCAGAATAACTGGGTTAATTTAGAAAATGAGAATACTCACTTGCCCGCCGGATTATTTAATATCAGCGCCGGCATTGCTGAAGCCGGATTTGGGGACATCTTTGAAGAAGAGCAGAACGAGCAGATCCTTGATAATTTAAATCTTTTATATGTAGCCTTTACACGTGCAGTTGAAAGACTTCACATCATTACCCTCAGATCTATCACTGCCAAAAAAGAAACAGTTGCCAGGTGGATCGAAAATTATTTAAAACAAAGCTCTTTAAAGAACGAAGGTGATCTATTTGAGTTTGGTGAATTAACTGCTAAACAATTTCCGTCACGAAAAGAACATCACAGTGTTTTTGATATTTCTAAATTATATTTTAACGACAATCCGAATTTAATAAACATAAAAGGAACCCATCGGTTAAAAGTCGCAGATAGCACAGAGGCTGCGAAGGAAAAAGGCATCAAAATGCATTATATTTTATCCGATATCAACTCCAAAAACGATATTTCACCTGCATTAAGCAAACTGCTCAAGCAAGGTATTATAAGGGCTGAAGAAAGGCAGGATCTTGAATTAAAGATAAACGAGCTGCTTGATAATGAGATCCTGAGGCCTTACTTCTCCGATAAAATAAAAAGCAAGAACGAGTCTGAAATAATTACCGACATGGGAGAATTGCTTCGGCCTGATAAGATCGTTCTGAATGGTGATAAAGCCGTTGTGATCGATTACAAAACAGGAAAGCAGAACACAAAACTCTACCAGAAGCAAATGAACAAATACCAGGATGCACTTTTAAAAATGGGGTACATCTCCATTAAAAAAATATTGGTTTATGTAGAAGAGAATTTAGTAGAAGAATTAAATTAAACCTCCAGCCTTACAAACAGTTCCTCTAAGCAATGTTATGTCGGTTTTTCAAAAAGTTCCAATAAAAAAATCGGCATCCCAATTACTCAGAATGCCGATCTTAAACTTAGTTAACTCAATTTATTCTTTAACGATCTTAATTGTTTCTTTAGTGCCGTTAGCACCCGATAAATTAATGAAGTAAATACCATTAGCTAAATTTGAAATATTAAGGCTTTGAGTAGATTCATCACTGCTATAATTCAACACTTGCTTAATTACTAGTTTTCCGTTAGCATCCATTAACTCAGCATTTATTGAAGTTGCTTTATTAACCATAAACTGAATATTTACTTTACCTGTAGTTGGATTCGGGAAAATATTGAATCCTGTTGCACTGGTAATTTGCTGCACTCCGGTACACGCCGAAACAGTTACTGTAAGCACTGCTGTATTATTACAACCTGCGGCACTTGTACCGCTGCAGGTATAAGTTGTGTTTACTGTTGGCGTTGTGACAACTGCAGCACCTGTCATGCCGCCGGGGGTCCAAGTATAAGTTGCGGCTCCGGAAGCATTAAGATTAGCATTTTGCCCTGAACAAATTAGAGATGAACTTCCTGCCACGCTAATAGTTGGTAGTGTATTCACTGTTACAGTTATTGTAGAAGTGTTCTTGCAAGTATTAGCAGCAGTACCGGTTACCGTGTATGAAGTGGTAATGGCCGGTGTAACACTAATAGCAGCACTAGTTGCCGAAGTATTCCAAGTATATGTAGAAGCACCACTCGCCGTTAAGTTTGTTGAACCTCCTGTACAAATTGAATTGATACCGGTTATATTAACTGTGGGTAAGGCGTTAACCGTTACCGAAGCTGTTTTTTGTGACGAACAACCACTTGTTGTTCCTGTTACAGTATAAACTGTACTTGATGCCGGAGTGTAAGAATTTATTGCAGCAACTCCTCCACCCGTCCAGGCGTAACTTGTAGCACCCGATGCCGTATAGGTTATAGGCGTTCCTGCACAAACTGTTTGCGAACTATTTGCAACCGTTATTGTTGGCGTAGCCACCACAGTTACAGTTTGACTACTGATAGTGCCGGCACCAACTCCATTAGTTGCTTGCATCGAAACAACATAATTTCCTGCACCTGCAAAATTAAACGTTGGGTTTTGAGATGTTGGCGTTGTAATTGTTACGCCCGCAGCAGGAGTTACGCTCCAGCTCCAGCTTGTTGGAACATTAGAAGAGTTATCCGTAAACACCATGTTTGTACCGGTACACCAAGGTGCTGCAACCGAAAAACTTGAAACAGGCGATGCTGATACAACAACATCTACTTTATATGTTCCGCGACCGTAAGTTGCAGCATAAAGCTTCCCAGGATTGGCAGGAGAGATTTCTAAATCGTGAATTGGCACATTCGGAAGACCCGCATTGTAAAGTGTCCAGTTTGGACCGGAATTATCTTTGTAATAAACACCAACGTCCATTCCAACATAAACCCTGTCGAGTGTTCCGGGTTCATATACAATACAATTAGCAGGTAAGTTTGGTAAGTTAGAAGAAACGTTTGTCCATGTTGTTCCACCATTAGTTGTCATAAATACTTTTGTTCCTGCGGTATAACCACTAACAGTAACCCAAGCATTATTGGGATTGGTAGGATTGATACAAACATAGGTTGGAGAGCCTGAAAGCCCCGCTGTTACGTTGGTCCAGCTGGTACCACCATTAATACTGGCAAAAACACTGGTATTATGAATAACATAAAGTACCTGATTATTTGAAGGTGCAATTGCAAACTCAATAATATTTCCGGCACCGCCTGTGGCCGTAACCTGGGCCCAGTTATTACCTGAATTTGTTGATTTAAATATCTGAGTTCTGCCGGCATAAAGTGTTGTTGCTGTAACAGGATCTTGATGCCATGGTGATACCCATCCTGCCCCACCGGTCATGCCCGTAGTTGCACTTGCCCAGGTAATTCCTGCATTGGTAGATAAGTAAAAATTACCCTGTGGTCCGGAACAAAATGCATTATTATTATTTGTTCTGTCTATGAAACAATCCATACCATCGCCACACTGACGGGCATTATAAGTAACTCCATTATAAATATTTGAACCGTTATCCTGATGGCCTGTGATCCAGTAATCAGGGGTTGTTCCCGACAAACCAATCCGATATTGCTGAGAAATATTCATTGGTGAAGATAGATCTGTCCATGCAGTACCTGTGTATTGATAAACTCCACCATCATTACAAGAATATAAAGTTCCTGCAGCTGTATATTGCACTTCATGCACATCAGCGTGAACATAAGGAGGACTCGCCACAGTACTATTCCAACAACCTATGATTGTCCAGGTTCCGCCACCATCGGTACTTCTCCAATGGTTCACACCTCCAACAACCACTTCATTTTTATTTAAAGGCGAAGCATCAAGTGCAAGATCATACCAACCTTGATTACCACCGGAAGGCGCTGCACATGAATTAGCAATGATATCAGGTGTTGTAGACATGGTCGTGAAAACTGTTCCACCCACGGTTGACCTGTATAATCCGCCAAAGCCAGCTGAAGCGTTTGCAACCAAAACGTAAACATAATCAGTATCTGCAGGTGTAACCGCTACTGCGTATCTTGAATTACCACTTGTTGGAATACCTGATGATATCATCGTAAATGAGGCTCCGCCGTTTGTTGATCTATAAAATGCCGAGGCTGCAGTTGCATAAACTATATTTGGATTTGTTGGTTTAAATTCCACATCATATCCGTTAATACCAAGAACAGATGCCCAGGAAGTACCGCCATTTGTGGTTCTCCAGATTCCCGCACTTGAAGCAACAATAATTATTTGTGGGTTAACCGGATTAATAATTACACGACGAATTGTTCTTTGTAAATTAACGGCCCAATTTAAACCGGTTACATTCCATGTTGTACCACCATCGGTAGATTTTAAAACACCGATCGCATAAGTATCTCCTGCATCTCCGTCACCCGTTCCCAAATACATATTACTTGGCGTAACAGGATCAATAGCCAGATCACTGCAACCGATTACTGCCAAATTATCAGTTGTAGTTGACCAGTTTACACCATTGTTTGTCGTTTTCCATAGTCCACCTGCAGGTGCGCCAACCCAAAAAGTATTAGCTACACTCGGGTGAAACGTAATGAAATTATCGCGACCCGCTTTACGAGGTAAACCACAGGCCGAACCTGTCATTGCACCAAAAGGGCCCATTGCTGTCCATGTTGAAGAAGCAATTAAATTATTACCGGATTTATTTCCCGAAGCATTTTCGTTAAGGAATTTTTCATAATTACTCCAAGCTGTACTTGGCAACGAAAGATCACCACTTGGGTAAACACGTGGTTCCATGAAGGCTTCCCAGCGCTTGTATTGTTCGTATCCGATCTCAGCATCTTCATTTTCTTCTTCAGCTTCTTTAAGATGTTTTGAGAAAAATTTGTTTACAGCTTTTTGAACGTCGTAAAAATTAGCATTTGAATCCTGCATCATTTTACGCCAATCCGTTTTCTGTGAAAACATGGTTCCCACAAAAAACAGAATAACGAATGTTAGTAGTGATTTTTTCATTAATTTGGTTTTATTAGAGTTTAGGGGTCTTAATTAAAAGTAATAATACAAAATATAAATTAAAATGTCAAGAAATTTGGTGTGTTTTTGATGGCTTAAATGAACTACCTGACAAGGTTATTCATTATTAAAAAGATGGCAATTTACCCTTTAGATGGGGTTTTTATTCCTTTTAAGGCGTTTCGTTTTTCTCATTTCCTTTTTTACCGTTCTGCCCCTGGTTCCCCTTAAACGCTTAAGCAATCCTTCAGTTTTTTCGATAGACACAAAATCAGGCACAAAAGCTTCTGACAGATCGATGAGTTGGTAGTTAAAGGAAGTTTTCTTTATCGAGTCGGTTAACACCGGAAGCATATCCAATTTCAATCCGAATTTCCGTCTGAACGGTTTCATAAAACTTGTTTGTGCAGGCTGTGTGGCAAAGGCTATCTTTTTAAAACCCAGCTCCTCGGCCATTACGCAACTGTAATAAAGGTTCTCGGTAGTGTGTTTGGCTTTCGTTTCTACAAAAATATGTTCAGGTCTAATGCCAAGCTGCAAGGCATACAAACGCATGATCTTAGCCTCTACAAAAGGGCTATAAACCGCAGCGCCTGAAAAAATAATGTTTTTTGTATAGTTGTTCTTGTAAAGAAAAAATGCCCAGTTAATTCTTTCAGCTAAAATTGGGTTTATTCTTCCAGAATCCGACGGAAAACCCGGCACAATAATTACATCATATGGTTCATTCTCGCAAGCTTTCGCAAAGCACTTTACAGGATCTGTATAGAATGCGTTGTAATAAGGTTTACAGTTCGAGACAAGGAGAGAAAATCCAAAAAAAATCGAACCATATTTCATCAAGTTCTTCAATCCAAAAAACATAGGATCGTGAAATTACCAAATAATTTCCATCATTAGTGGGTCATGCAAAAATTCATTATAAAGATGCATATTCTTCACCACGATTTCTATTAGTACAAGATCACTCTAACTCTTTTATGAATGAAATTTTTGACTTTTGATATTTTTCTTTGAATAACCACTCTTTCATCTTCAATTCAGTATCGAATGGTCCATCAATAACTGCCAGGTTTACAAGCCAGGCGGGAATGTTTCCACCAGGATCTACCATGAGATGATATTCAACATCTAATATTCCGTTCTTATTTGGAGTTAATGTCCATTGAGCATTAAATGTCTTTATCCTCACATGACTATCTAATGCAGGAAGCGAATCTGCTATAGCGCTTGCCTTTTGAGTAACCACTTTTGTGATCGGATCTTGTGCTAATTTGATCTGTATCACAACATCCCTATTGTCTACAGGCCATGGCGCCATTACAGTTTGATAGTGCATGAATTCCTGCGCGGATATCTTTTTAATTGTTTTTGATTTCCCACATCTATAAACCCATTGAGGATACGATTCAAAATCTGTTAACAGTGCTACAAAACTTGATAAAGAGGTTTTTACCTGAAACACCGATTTTAATTCCTTGAATTTTGAGTTTTCTGCAAGTCGTGTATAAACAGCGATGCCGCTTTCCATTTTTTTTAATTCCCAAACACCTTCCTGCTTATCTTTTTTAAACCCAAATAAGGTAAAAAGAATTAGTGCGACTATTATTTTCTTACTTCCCAATACAAAATCTTGTAAAAATTGAATCCAATAGATCTTCATTCGTAACTTCACCCGTAATGTTCCCCAACTCATTTAGTGCATAACGAATTTCAAGAGCCAGCAGATCACCGGCAATATTGGCATTCAAACCATTCACTACTTTGTGTAAAGCTTGGTTGGCTCCATTCAAAGAACCCACATGCCGAGCATTGGTAACAACTGTATCAGTTGTATTAATGGTTCTTGCATCAAACAAACTCACCAACTTTTCTTTTAATTCGTTTATATTCTTTTCGTTCTTTGCCGAAATATAGATCACAGGTTCAAAATCCTTGAATTCTTTTTTGAGGTCTTCAAGATTCTCAACATCAATTTTGTTGGCTACAATTAATAATTGCGAAGTGCCAATATGTTGTTTTATTAATTCTATTTCAAGGGTCAGATCGCCAGAACTTAACTCATGTGCATCAAATAAATAAATAACAATGGCCGATTTTTTTATCATTTCAAAGGCCTTGTTCACTCCCATCTGCTCAATAATATCAGTTGTAGTTCGTATTCCGGCGGTATCAATGAAACGGAACAAAACTCCGTCAATGATTATATCATCCTCAATGGTATCGCGCGTTGTTCCGGGTATCTCACTAACGATCGCTCGTTCTTCCTGCAATAAAATATTCAGCAAGGTCGATTTTCCGGCATTCGGTTTTCCAACTATCGCAACCGGTATTCCATTCTTAATTACGTTACCTACTTCAAAACTACTCACCAGTTTTTCGATGATACCAATTATGGTCTGCACTAAATTTTTCAGATCTTTTCTATCAGCAAACTCAACATCTTCTTCACTAAAATCTAATTCCAGTTCAATTAAAGAAGCAAAATTTATTAAATGATCTCTCAGTATCTTTATTTTATTGGAAAATCCTCCACGCATTTGCTGCATTGCAATTTGATGCGATAATCCCGAGTTGCTGGAAATAAGATCTGCTACCGCTTCCGCCTGTGAAAGATCGAATTTCCCGGCAAGAAAAGCACGCAAGGTAAATTCACCCGGCTCTGCCATACGGGCACCATATTTAATGAACAGCTGCAGCAATTGCTGCTGAATAAAAATAGAACCATGACAAGAAACCTCAATACTATCCTGACCGGTATACGAATGCGGATTCTTAAAAATAGTAACCAAAACTTCATCAATGATAATTTCATTCTCAATGATCAATCCAAAATGAACTGTGTGAGAATCTTTATCAGAAATTGTTTTTGGCTTAAGTGCTTTATTATAAAATAATTTTTCAACGATGTTGAACGACTTAGGGCCGCTTAATCGAATAACTGCAATGGCACCACTTCCATGCGGAGTAGCCAAAGCAGTAATGGTATCGTCAAAAATAAACTTCATCTATCTCTACTGTAAAAAAAATCCCGCTCGTGGCGGGATCTTTTATTATGCGTTCTTCGCAGCTTCCTGTGCCGCTTTAATTTTTGCTTTAATGGCCTCGGTAGTTGTTGAGTTTGGTCTCTCAATTGCTGAGTTGGTTGCTCTGTCCCAGATCAAACTGGCTAACACACCAAGTGAACGGCTTACACCGAATAACACGGTATAAAAATCATACTCATGCATTCCGTAATGAACTAACAATGCTCCTGAGTGTGCATCCACATTAGGCCACGGATTTTTAATTTTTCCTGTAGCTTCCAAGATCGGAGGTGCAACTTCATAAACCATTTGTACGATCTCACAAATATCATCGTGCTTGATCCAAGTTCTGTAAAAATCCTGCTGTGCTGTAAAGCGCGGATCGGTTTTACGAAGTACGGCGTGACCGTATCCGGGAACAACTTTTCCTTCAGCTAAAGTTTTCTTAATGTATTCAGCGATCTGATCTTTAGTTGGTAAACCTCCACCTAAATTTTCTTTCAGTTCCATGATCCAACTTAACACTTCCTGATTTGCCAGGCCGTGTAAAGGACCTGCCAAGCCATTCATACCTGCTGCAAATGATAAATACGGATCGCTTAATGCAGAACCTACCAAGTGAGTAGTATGCGCAGAAACGTTTCCTCCTTCATGATCCACGTGAATGGTTTGATACAAACGCATCAAACGTTTAAAATCAACCTGATCGTAACCTAACATATGCGCAAAGTTTGCCGCCCAGTCTAATTTATGATCCGGTTCAATGTGTGCGCCGTTCTTGTATTTACGACGGTAAATGTATGCTGCGATACGAGGTAAACGCGCAATTAAATTCATTGAATCTTCGTATGCATAATCCCAATAATCTTTTTTGCTCATGCCTTTTGCATATGCTTTTGCAAAAACGCTTTCGGTTTGCATGGCCATTACACCAATAACAAACTGAGTCATAGGATGTGCATCAACAGGTAATTCTTCGATCACATCGAACACGTGTTTCGGAACATTACTGCGTTTCATCCATTCGTTAGTGATGAAGGTTACATCATCTTGAGAAGGCAATTCACCAACCAACATTAAATAAAAAATTCCTTCCGGAAGTGGCTCTGTTCCGCCCGGAGCCTTAGGTAATTGCTTACGCAGCTCAGGAATGGAATAACCGCGGAAACGAATTCCTTCTTCGGCATCTAATTTTGATGTTTCAGTAACCATGCCTAACATACCGCGCATCCCTTGGTACACTTGAGCTACAGTAATGTCGCCCATTTTCATGTCGCCATGATTTTTTATAATATCCTTAATATCCGCAGCTAATGCTACTGATTTTTCATGAAATTTTTCTTTTAACGGATCCATTTGATAGAGTTTTAACTATGTAAATTTAATGACTGTAAAATAATAAACAAATAAATTATCATTTATCTCAAGAAGCCCCTCTTTCCTAAAGAAAAAGGGCTTAAGGCTTCAAAAAATGCTTATTTGGCGTACCTGAAAGATTTACCTAAATAACGGGCAGAATGACCTAATTGCTCTTCAATTCTTAACAATTGGTTGTATTTTGCTATACGGTCGCTGCGGGATGCCGAACCGGTTTTAATTTGCCCGCACCTCAGAGCCACGGCCAGATCAGCGATAGTGGTGTCTTCGGTTTCGCCGCTTCTATGACTCATAACCGAGGTATATCCTGCATTTTGAGCCATTTGAACAGCATTTATGGTTTCAGTAAGGGTACCGATCTGATTTACTTTTACAAGTATCGAGTTGGCTACTCCGGTGTTAATACCCTGAGCCAATCGGTTTACATTCGTTACAAAAAGGTCATCTCCAACCAACTGAACCGTTTCGCCTAATTTGTCGGTGATCTGCTTCCAACCATCCCAATCGTCTTCGGCAAAACCATCTTCGATTGAAATGATAGGGTATTTTTTCGCCCAATCCGCCCAGTAATCCACCATTTGAGCGCTTGTCAATTTATCTCCTGTCGATTTTTTTAAATGGTATACTTTTTTATCAGCATCATAAAATTCGGAAGCAGCAGCATCCAGAGCAATGTAAATATCCTCACCGGCTTTGTAACCTGCCTTGTCTATTGCTTCCATTACTGCTTTTATGGCATCTTCATTATTTTTAAAATCCGGTGCAAAACCACCTTCGTCACCAACGTTGGTCGACATTTTTTTAGATTTTAAAACTGCTTTTAAATGGTGGAAAATTTCAGTACCCATTCTTAATCCGTCGCTGAAGTTTTCGGCTCCAACCGGCATGATCATGAATTCTTGGAAATCGATACCATTATCGGCATGCGAACCGCCATTCAAAATATTCATCATTGGTATTGGCAATAAATTTGAATTTACTCCGCCAATATATTTATACAAAGGGATACGACTTTCTTCAGCAGCACATTTTGCAACGGCCAAAGAAACTCCTAAAATGGCATTTGCGCCAAGATTTGCTTTATTTTCGCTTCCATCTAATGCGATCATGGCGGCATCAATACCGGCCTGATCCAGCAAATAAGCGCCTTTTAAATGCTCTGCTATCACTGTATTCACATTATGTACAGCACGGCTCACACCTTTACCCAAGTACTGAGTTTTATCGTTATCACGCAATTCAACCGCCTCATGCGAACCTGTTGATGCACCCGATGGCACCGCCGCGCGACCCAGAATACCGTTTTCACTGATCACGTCCACTTCAATTGTGGGATTACCTCTTGAATCTAATATCTGACGGGCAATAATTGTATTTATATATGACATAAAAACCTAAATTTGTTAGGGCACTAAAATTATAGTTTTTTGAGCATTTCTAAGAAATATATCTTTCTAAACTTTCAATTCTTTTTAACTTTTGCTATTAGCTTATTCTTAGGCGGTTGCAATCCGTTCGGCATCCCGATGCATCGGGACAGGATGACAAACAGGATAGTGAACCAACAGCAACAAGGTAAATGGATAACTTATATTGACAGCACCCATAGCAAATATTTAAGCAAAGGCCGATTTAAGAAAGGCATTCCTGTAGGGAAATGGATCTATAACACGCCAAAAGGTGAATTGGATCGGATTGAAATTTACAGAGGAAGTAAAATAAAGATCAGGCATTATCCTGAGAACGGAAAATTGGCCATAATAGGAAAAGCCAGAATAGTGAACGAAAAAACCAAGTTGCATTTTTATTATTATGGTCAATGGAAATACTACAGTCCTCAAGGCGATTTAGAAAAAACAGCCTGGTTTGAAAATGGCAAATTAATTGAAGAAAAATATTCCTTCAATTCAGGTTCCTCAACTTACGATTCACTCGTCGCAGAATTACGTAGCGTTGATCTCGACTATGTAAAATACCGCGATACACTTTACAAATTGGAAAAAGCCTTTGGGAAAACTTCAGAAAAATACAAAGAACTTAAACTACTCGATCAAAAAAATGATTCGTTGGTCTTGATCCGCATCGATCGCATCATGAAGCGTTTTGGTTATCCCTCTAAAGAAAAAGTAGGGGAAAGCAACGGTGTTATTTTTTTCATTGTCAGTTCTTCGTCGTGGCAGGTCAAAGAAAAATATTTAGAAGCCTTCAGACTTGCTTCCATAAAAGGTGACATAACTATTAAAGATCTTGCTTATTTTGAAGATAAATTCTTTGTGGCTAAAGAAGGTTATCAGTTATATGGCACCCAGTACAAGCGTTTACTTGATTACAGCATTGTTAACTATCCTGTAAAAGATCTCTCGAACCTGAATGAGCGCCGCAAAACTATTGGTTTGGATGCTGTTAATTTACTCGACTATTCAGAAAAGAAATAAGCGAGTTTTCACTCTTATTTTTATTTATGCATAATTATTTTATATTTGGCTTTAAAATAAAGTTTATGCGATTTTCTGTACTTACTCTTTTCCTTTTATTTGCATTGCCTGCAAATTATTTTTCGCAAAGTTCAAGTCAACCGCAAGGTGAATACCACCGTAACATTGTCAAAAAAACCGACATGGAACGGCGCAAGTTAAAACACAAAGATTATGTGGGTGGGGGAATAATTCTGTTCTCCAAAAAAGACATTCCCCGCGAAGGCAAAACAAAAGAAGTTGAAATGATGTTGCGCAGCGAATTCAAAGCTGATGAAAAATTTGTGGGAAGAATTTATTTACCAAGAGCAGTAGACCTCATGGATAACAAAACACCCGAAGCCATTGCTTATAGGATATATGTTGACAACGCCGCCACCCCAATGGTAAAACAGATAAGCAACAAAAAATTACCCGATGCTACCTGGTCTTCATGGCTGCTCGATTTCCCGGATAATTTTCAAACCGAAATGAATTCAATTGGTGGAGGCACACATTCAGTTCGTATTGAACTCTGGAGCATTAATGCATACGAAGACGCTGATTCTTACGAGAAACGTCTGGAAAAAGAAGCTAAAGAAGCGGAAGAAGCGAAACAGAAAGAAAAAGAAGCGCAGGAAGCACAAGATGCTGCTGCAACTGAAAATAATCGTGAAACCGGTGATAAAAAAACGGCCGTTAAAGCCAGACCCGCCCCAAAACCTCATCCCGTTGCTAAAGCAAAAGTTAAAGAAGATAAGGTAAACAAAGATCATTTCTGGGCGATGGGAGAATTTACTTTGGTTAAATAAATTTATTCAACCACCATCATCTGCAAACAACTTGCGGCCGGAATTTTAATTTCGAAGCCTGCCTTTTTAAGCAAACCGCTTTTTTTATCACGCTTAAAAACCACCACAATCCCACTTTGCACATTAGCAACCAATAAAAAATTTCCGCTTGGATCGATCGTGAAATTTCTAGGTCCTTCTCCCAATGTTGATTGATATCCTATCGATTTTAATTTTCCGGTTTGCGTGTTGATCGAAAAAATCGCAATGTTATTTTCATTACCACGATTGGAAGCGTACAAAAACAAACCATCGGGTGATATGTGTATGTCGGCACTTGCAAAAGGACCTTTAGTATTTTTATCGTGCGCCAAAACACGCTGAACAGTATCTAATCTCCCGTTCACATGATCATAAACAGCAACCGTTCCGCTTAACTCCTCAATACAATAAGCAAATTGTTTATTGGGATGAAAAACAAAATGCCTTGGACCGCTTCCTGCCACTGTATTTAAAGATGGAGGCAAGTTTGGATACATAGGCAGGTTAATGTATTCATTAAAATTGTATATCATTATTTTATCACTACCCAGGTCGGTCACAAAAAGCTGTTCTCCCATTGGCGAAAACACGGCCGCGTGAGCATGCGCTTTTTCCTGACGATCTTTATCCGGGCCTGAGCCTTCAAGCTGTATTATCTGATTCATTGGCCTTATGCTTCCGTCATCTTTGATCACATGCGCGGTAATATTTCCGGCAGTATAATTTGCATTCACTACCCATTTACCGGATTTATGAACGGATAAATACACAGGGTTTTCTCCAATACTCGATTCCTTATTAATGAATTTTAATTTTCCGGTTTTACTATCAAAAGCAAAAGCGCTTATGCTTCCTTCACCCGGCATTTTTGAATCGGTACATGCATAAATAAATTTTTTATTGGGGGCAATGCCTAAAAACGAAGGATTAACGACTGAACCGCTATCCGTATTGCTTAACCATTCCAATTTCCCGGAGCTTTGATCGAATTTGTAAACGTAAATTCCTTTACTGCCGCTTTGTGTGTATGAACCCACAAATAAATAGCAGTTCTGTGCATTCAACACAAATGAAATTCCAAGGAATATAAAAAGCAATCGCATAAACAATCTTGGCCTCAGTTGCCCCTACTTTGGCGCATTCGGACAACCAGAACTAAAGTATTCTTTTTTGATGTTAGGATTATCGAGTACCTGAAAGGTCATGTATGGATCGCCGAACAATCGGCAATAGCGCGCTTCATTCTTCACTTTAGCTAAGGCAATGGCATTACTGAAAGTGCGAGAATAGAATTTCTCAGGCAAGTGCGAAGCAATGCTGATGTAGGTGAACAATAAATTTTCATCTACATTCTCAGAAGTTACATACGATTCTAAAATAGTAGAAGCGTAAACAAAATCCTTAGCACGTGAAAACACATAAGCCAACTTCTGAGCGTTTTGCCAGCTGGCCTGCTTAATGTCGTAAAAGCTTTTAATACGTGCAATGCAGGCTTCAACTGCAATTTGAGCTAAAGGAGATTCGGATGTATCCAACACATCCATTAAACGAAACTGAAATTCAATATTCAAACCATCGAGATATTTTTTATCGATCTTGGTTTTGTACATCTCATCGATCCTTTGCTGCATTTTTGCCTGGGCATCCAATCCGCCAATGCTCGAATCCAGTTTAATGGCGCAGAATAATTTATTGTATCTTAAGATCTCGTTCGTAGAATCCATTTTATACAAACGGTTGATCTCATCCTGATCATCTTCATCCACAGTATTGTTGTTTTCTATAAAACGATAGTGCACCAAATTATTCATAAAGCTCAAATACTGGAATTCGTTAGGAACCTTTAAGCTGTCTAAAGTACCGGGAGAATATTTTTTTTCCATTATTCTGTTATGAACATATTCCATGATCTTATGCGCCTGCGCTTCCTTTTTGGTCTTAAGCATCCTTCCAAATGTAACATAACTGAATTTTTCTTCCTTAGCTCCGCTCACATCATAAGTAACATCCATAATAACCTGGGCAAAACGTTCTTTTGCTAAAATAGGCTCCATCTCTTCCATTAATTTTCTGTCGCCATTAATTTTTTTGATGGCATCGCGCTTTCCCGCTTTAGTAAGGTCGGCA
>JANYIQ010000241.1 GCA_025362575.1 Bacteroidia bacterium | reverse complement strand
TTCGATCTTATGCTGCAAACCATGTTTTAAAATTGTACCAAATAAGATATAAAGCTGATCGCCTAAAGCATCAGCGATCTCGATCACATCATTATTCTTGCACGCTTCAAGATATTCTTCATTCTCTTCTTTAATAAGATTATAACGAAGCGTATAGTCCTTTTCACTGATAAGCGTGAGCTCAGAAGCATTTCCGATCTTAAAAACATCGTGAAATTCCTCAACAGATTTTATTTTTTCGTATAAGCGGCTCATGACTATTTTTTTGAGTTATTTTTTTTTGCCTTGTATTCGTTATTCAGCACTTCAACAACCTGGTTCGTTATATCTAATAACGGATTGGCAAGCAAAATGGTTGGGACCGTGTTTGAGTATGTTAAGATATAATCGTATTTATCTTTGTAGTAGTTGTGAAGTAAGTTCTTAATGTCAGACTTCATCTTCTCGTTCTTCTCCTGCAATTCAACCTGCAGGTTTTCCATTTGAATTTGCTTGCTTTCGATCTCACGCTGCTGTCTTTCTAATTGAACTTTTTTTGCTTCCAACTCTGCCTGAGGCATGATTCCGGCTTGTGCCGATTGCTGTGCCGATTCATAATCCTGCTGAAATTTTTGTGTTAAGCTCTGAATGGTTGCTTCCAGTGCTTGCTGTCTGCCTCTTAAATTCTTATCCGCTTCGGCAATAAAAAGATATTTTTCATTAAGGGAATCAATATTGATATAAGCGATCTTTGCATCCGGTAATTTTGCACTGGCTACGATGTCGTTTTTCGCTTTCGTTACTTCTGCAACAGTATTCTCTTCTTTTCCTGATCCGGCATTTTCCTTTAAACCTTGCACCTGGTAAAAAAGTATTCCAACACAAATAGCCAACCCGCCAATTACCGCGTATAAAACATTTTTCATTCTTAAATAATTTTGTGCAAATATACGAGACTAATGATGGTCTTCAAATATTTTTACTTTCTCAATATAAACAAGTTTTACATCCTGCTCATCGGAGTTAGTTAAGACTTTAACATAATTTGTAACACGGTCATATATCCTTCGTTCCGGATACATTGGCGATTTCAACTCTGTTAAACACCATATCTTAGGATACAAAATATGTAATTCGCTTTCGTCATAAACAAAACTCCGAATGTAAAATGGCAATTTGTCATAAGCTTTATTGGTCAAAATAATTTTAGCGTTGTGATTATTGCCTGAATACAGTGAAAAAGAAAGGTAGGTTTCCCAATAATTTCGCAAATTAAGCATAGGCAATATCCAGAATAAAGCTAAAACCGCATAAAACACAGGTATCTTGAATAAATGAGTGAATGAATAATAACGTTCCATGGTATTACCGGAGAACAAAAGTAACACAAGTCCTATCATCACTATGTTCCAGGGCCACACCACCGAGTTATAATTATTACCGAAAGGTCCCATTAAAATTAAAATAAGCATATGAGTTATGATAACAAAAGGCACAGCTAAAAAGCGAAGTTGTTTTATCAATAATCCAATTCCTATGAAGATCTCAATGTATGGAATTACGTATCCGGTTTTGATCAAAACCGCCATTTGCCTTGGGCTCACAAAGGCGGAGAGCGGGCTGATGAACCACGTAAATGTTTCGCTTACAAAGTGAGGATTGAGTTTTTGCAAACCGCTGTAAACATAAACTGCGCTTACACATAATTGAAGAATTATAAAAAAAGAATGATAGGTGTTGATGTTATCAATGCGCCAATTATAAAACAGCAACACCAGAAAAATGCAGTTATACAGATAAAACCACGGCTGCAAACGGTTCTGATCGAACAAAACAAACGTTATATTCAGCAATAGGATCAGGAACATCAAAAACCTCGGATGGTTTGTATTAAGCAGCATTATCAGCAATATCACTTCTGCAATTATAAAAACATAATCGTATGGTGGCTGAATATACAAAACGTCAAACATCGGACAAGTAGGTATCCAGCGCTGTCCACCCCATAAATTCAGACTGCAGAGCATCGAGAAAAGCATCCCAATGGCAGTAATGACCCTGACTAATTTTAAGCGATTGTATATGGTGAGGTTAAGACTGAATCGCATTATTTTATTTTACCGTAACAGTAAAAATATTTCTGATAATAAGTTTCATTGATATCGTTTATCACAACTCCCTTACTGGTTGTGGCATGCACGAACTTGTGATTTTTGAGAACTACACCTACATGGCTAACTTCATTACTCTTTATTTTAAAAAAAATAAGATCCCCCTCTTTCACTGAATCAGATTTAACCTTGTCGCAATCCTTTACCATATCAGTTGCCGAACGTGGTAATTTTTTCTGATAAACCGCGGCGTACAAATTATCTGTAAAGCAAGAGCAATCAGTTCCGTTTTTATCGCATCCACCGTATTTATAAGGGGTTCCGTACCAATCACTGATGAAGGAATAAAGTTTTTTGTTTTTCACTTCCTTTTCATCAACCCCGATCAAACCCGCCACAGTGCTCACTCTCGATGAATTTAATTTCACATCTTTTGAGGTGTTTGAGGCTGTTACACTTTTACTCGAATGACAGGATGAAAAGTAAATAAAAGCGCAAAGTATTGACCCATAAAAAACGATCTTGTTTTTACTTTTCATGATCACTAATTTATCATGAAAAAAGCTTGGCTTTATTGTTAAATCACCATTCTTGTGGACACTGCATTGTTAAAAACAAAGTTGAAATTAAGCCTATAAACTTCAGGTTTTGGTAACATTTCGTACCCAAAAATTATTATATTTATCACTTTGATAAAGACCATCATGCAAAGAAGTTCAGATACATTAAACGTGAAAACAAAAATTCCTTTAGATACTCTCAAAAAAGCCTATAAACTAATGTTTACTGCTAAAAGCATGACTGAACTTTATGAGGCCAATAAGGATATTACTGCAAAGTATGTGCACGCTACTTCCCGTGGCCACGAAGCGGTTCAGATCGCTTTAGGTTTGCAATTGCTGCCTCAGGATTTTGTGAGTCCTTATTACCGAGATGACAGTATTCTGCTTTCGATCGGCATGAAACCTTATGACCTGATGTTACAGCTACTGGCTAAGCGCGACGATCCTTTTTCGGGTGGCAGAACTTATTACTCTCATCCGAGTTTAAGAAGAGATGACATGCCAAAGATCCCGCATCAGTCGAGTGCCACAGGCATGCAGGCCATTCCTACAACCGGCATTGCCATGGGAATGCAGTACCGCGAAAAGAACAACATGGTTAAGGAATATGATGGGTTGAACCCGGTTGCGGTTTGCTCTTTAGGAGATGCCAGTTGCACGGAAGGTGAAGTTTCGGAAGCTTTTCAAATGGCAGTTCTGAAAAAACTACCAATATTATATTTTGTTCAGGATAATGAGTGGGATATTTCGGCAAATGCCAAAGAGATCCGCGCTCAGGATATCACTGAATTCGCAAAAGGATTTCATGGTTTAGAAACCAGAACCATTGACGGAACAGATTTTGTTCTTTCTTACAATACACTGAAAGAATGTTTGGATATTATCCGCAAAGAACGCCGTCCAATGTTATTGCATGCTAAGGTCCCTTTGTTAAACCACCATACATCCGGCGTTCGTAAAGAATGGTACCGTGATGATCTGGAAGAAGCAGCAAAACGTGATCCATTGCCACGCCTTAGAAATCAATTGATCATTGCAGGAGTAGATGCTCTGGAATTGAAAAACATGGAAGATGATGCGAAAGAAGATGTAAGGGCTGATTATCAGAAAGCCTTGATGGCCGATGATCCCTTGCCTGAGGATCTATTTTTACATGAGTTCGCTCCTACTCCAATTACCGAAGAAAAAGGCGTTCGGGAACCTGTGGGTAAAGAGAAAACCGTTATGGTGGATAGTGCTTTATTTGCGATCCGCGAATTAATGGAGAAACACCCGGAGTGTTTATTGTACGGACAAGACGTAGGTGCCCGCTTAGGCGGAGTATTCAGAGAAGCAGCAACGCTTGCGCAGAAATTCGGCGATCATAGAGTATTCAACACCCCCATTCAGGAAGCATTCATCGTTGGTTCCACTGTTGGAATGAGCGCTGTTGGCTTAAAACCCATTGTTGAAGTTCAGTTTGCCGATTACATCTGGCCGGGCTTAAATCAATTATTTACTGAAGTAGCAAGATCCTGTTATTTAACCAATGGTAAATGGCCGGTGAGTATGGTATTACGGGTGCCCATTGGCGCTTACGGCAGTGGCGGACCTTACCACTCCAGTTCTGTAGAAAGTGTTTTGGCTAACATTCGCGGTATAAAGATTGCTTACCCAAGTACCGGTGCAGATCTTAAAGGATTACTTAAATCAGCATACTACGATCCTAATCCTGTAGTAATGTTAGAACATAAAGGTTTATATTGGAGTAAGATCAAAGGAACAGAAGAAGCACGAACCATTGAACCTGATGAGGATTATGTGATCCCGTTTGGAAAAGGCCGCCTGGTGCAAAGTGCAGATGAAAAAGAAATTACAGCCGGTAAAACCATAACCATTATCACCTATGGCATGGGGGTTTATTGGGCCAGAAATGCTTCCAAGAAATTTCCGGGTCAGGTTGAGATCGTTGACCTCAGAACCATTGCTCCTGTGGATGAAGATATGATCTTTGAAAGCACTAAAAAACACGGCAAATGCATGATACTTACCGAAGAGCCTGTGTTTAACGGCTTCGCGCAAAGCATCGCTTCGCGCATCAGCCAGAATTGTTTTGAATATTTGGATGCGCCTATTAAAGTTGTTGGTGCCGAAAATTTACCGGCCATTCCACTGAATTCCATTTTAGAAAAAACGATGCTTCCAAATGCTGAAAAAGTTGAGAAAGCAATCGAACAACTTTTAAGTTATTAATGAAAGAAGCCTTAAAACATATAGCGGTCATAGCTTGCCTCCTGCCGCTTTTGTTTTTAAATATAAAAAGTACTCACGACTGGGGAGATGATTTTGCTCAATATCTGATTGAGGCAAAAAACATTTTAGAACATAAACCTCTTGGTCAGACTCAATTTATTGAGAATCCCAATTTCATTCTCGGTCCGAACTGTTATCCTCCCGGCTTTCCTTTGATAATAGCACTTACATCGGGCATAACGCATTTTAATGTAGCAAATCTCAATGTTTTGATTTCCTTTTTTTTATTGTTCATCGGTTACTTTTCCTTTATACTGCTATGCAAATGGTTTCACTTTCTGCCTGCACTGGTTTTTTCACTGATCATTGTTTACAATCCCATTATGCTCAATTTAAAGAACGAGGTATTGAGCGATTATCCCTTCACTGCCATTTTACTTTTATTCTTTATTATTTATTTATTCGAGAATAAGAACAAACCTCACTACATAGTCCTCGGCTTTATAATGGCTCTGGCCGTTAACACCCGCTATGTAGGCTGGATCCTTGTTTTATCGGTCTTGGCTGAGGTCGCCTTTAAACTTTTCATCAAATATTATCATCAAAAAAAATTAGATAAACCATATCTGATGAACAAACTTTACGTGATCGGTTCTTTTTTAGCCTTTCATTTACTTTTCTATATGATCTTCCCTCAAAAAATAATTTATTACAACAATCCTGTTGTGGTTCCTTTTTTCGAGAGACTAAGTATTAATGCCAATTACAATTATGCCGAACTAAAATATTTTTTCTCCTGTTACGATGAAGGTTTCTTGAATTACATTATCTCTTACGGCATTGTATTCACTGCCCTTGTGGGAATGCTCATCTTTATTTTTAAACCCGATTCATTAAAACCAACCATCCTTTTGTTTTTCTTTTTAGGATATGTATTATCTATTCTAATTCACCAATACAGCGATACTGGCATTCGCCTGATCATTCCCATCATCACCATCGTTTTATTCTTTGCCGCTTATGCCTTGATGATCTTTTTAAGTCATGTACCCTACAAAGAATACATTGCCTTTTGTTTCGGATTGATCGTTCTGTTCTGTTACAAACAAAATTCTTCAATTATTTTAAAATCCGTGAACGAAATTCCCGGTCCTTACAGCACCGAAGCTAAACTGGCTTTCGATTTTATTTCGAAGAATACCAATAGAACCGACGTTATATTATTCAGCAAACCAAGAGCTCTCGCCTATTTTACTGATCGCCCTACAACCATTAATACAGAACGGTCAAGTCCCAAATTACTTAACGAAGAGTTAATAAAATTTAAACCTTCTTATGTTATGATCTGCAAAGAAATTAC
>JANYIQ010000228.1 GCA_025362575.1 Bacteroidia bacterium | reverse complement strand
CATCCAACACCTGCCGACTTTTTCAGAAGTATGGAAGACGCCTCGGCTGTGGATCTGGATTGGTTCTGGAGGAGCTGGTTCTATGACACTGACCCGGTTGATATTAGTTTGGATACAGTAAAACATTACACATTTGTTAACGGAAAAAAACTTCCGGTTAAAATGGATACCATCACAAACACGCCACCGAAAAAAGATTTCATGCATATTTCCAAAATACGAAATAAAGAATCAGGGATGAAATTTTTAGTAGATGTGGATACAACTTTACGTGATTTCTATTATTACTATAAGCCTGAAGAAGAAGTGACAAAAGAAGTGAAGAACCGCCATTTGAATTTAGAATTAATGGAAGATACAGCTTTTGCGAAACTGGAAAATAAATTTATTTACGAATTAAAATTCTCTAACAAAGGCGGATCGGTAATGCCAATTATAATTCAATGGAATTATTCGGATGGAAGTAAAGAGATAGACAGGATTAGTGCATACATCTGGCGCAAGAATGAAAAAGAAGTAACTAAAACATTCATGAAGGATAAAAAAGTGGCTTCCATATTACTGGATCCATACAAAGAAACCGCAGACATTAACGAAAAAAATAACACATGGAACATTGCTGCAGAGCCAAGTAAATTTGAAGTGTTCAAGAATAAGTCTAAGATCCGCGGACAAAGCGACGGAACAAATCCAATGCAGAAGGCTAAGAAGTGAAGCAGAGCTCGTGCCTCGCACGCTTCACTCTTTATGTAAAATGTTAGAGGGAAAATGGAAGAAGTGCAGCTTTCCGTTTTTTTATCTGAGAAAACCTGCGTGAACTTTACTAAAAAAATGCCTTGATAGCATCGCACACAAAATCGATCTCCTCATCTTTTAATCCCGGATAAAGCGGCAAACTTAAACAGGTTTCTGCAATTTCTTCTGCAATTGGAAAATCACCTTTTTTATAATTGAATTCTTTATACGCTTGCTGCAAATGAGCAGGAATAGGGTAGTGGATCAAAGTGCCAATTCCGTTCTTGGTTAAATGCTCTTGCAATTCGTTACGCCCGCCTGCCGCTGAGGCAGGTTTTTTTGTTCTCACCACATACAAATGGTAAACGGCCGTGCAGTTCGCGGCTGTTACGGGAATGGTTAATCCTGAGATGTTCTTTAATCGGGAATTATATTTTGCAGCAATTTCATTACGCTCAATGGTCCAGGCATCCAGATATTTTAATTTTACATCTAGAATGGCAGCCTGCAATTCATCTAAGCGTGAGTTAATGCCTTTTATTTCATTATAATATTTTTTTTCTGAACCGTAGTTGCGTATGATGTTGGCTCTCGTGTAAAGTTCTTCGTTGTTGGTGGTAATAGCACCAGCATCTCCCAAAGCACCTAAATTTTTACCCGGATAAAAACTGGTAGCATTGATATCACCAAAACTTCCTGTGATCTGTCCATTGCATTTTGCCCCTTGTGCTTGTGCATTATCTTCTATTACAAACAAATTATGCTTTTTAGCGATCGCCATTATTTTATCCATCTCACAAGCTTGTCCGTATAAATGCACGGGAATAATGACCTTTGTTTTTTTGGTGATGGCTTTTTCAATAAGATCGGGATCGATGTTATAAGTATCCATTCTTGGCTCTACAGGAATTGGTGTAGCGCCAACATAAGATGCCGCCAGCCAGGTTGCGATGTAGGTGTTAGATGGAACGATGATCTCGTCGCCTGGACCAATATTCAATGTTTTTAAAGCAATAATGATAGCATCTAAACCATTGGCAACACCCGCACAGTATTTGGTTTTACAATAAGCTGCATAATTCGCTTCAAAGGCTTTAAGGCAATTGCCCATGATGTACCAGTGACTGTCGTATACTTTATTAAAAGCCTGAGAGATCTCAACTTTTAATTCGTTATGCATTTTGTTGAAAGAGAGAAATGGAACTTGCATAAAAATTATTCTTTAACCATTGTTTTTTCAATAATGTAATTCGGCCGTTTACGCGAAGCTTCTAAACCACGCCATACGTATTCTCCGATAATTCCTAAAGCGATCATTTGAAAAGCAGAAACAAATAGAATAACCAACATCATACTTGTCCAACCCGACAATTCAACATCGCCACTCAGTTTCCTGATAACAATAGCAATGGCATAAACGAAGGCAAGAAAGCCTAATATCAAACCTGAGATCGAGATCATTCGTATCGGAAAAAAAGAAAAGGCCACAAATGAATCTACAAAGGCTTTTATTTTTTTGGATAAGGTGTAAGTGGATGTTCCCAATTCACGCTTACGGCGAACATAAGGCACACTCACAAAATCGTAACCCAACCACATTAATAAGAAAGGAAAGAATGAATTCTTATCTTCCATCTTAATTAAAATATCTCTGATCTCTTTATCAAATAAGTTCATGTCAAATCCACCATCGGGTAAATTTTTCAATCCCCATTTTTGTACCATTTTATGCGTGGTATTCGAAATTAGTTTTTGTAAAAAAGGTTCTTCTCTGTTGGTACGATTGGCTAAAACCAGCTTGTAGCCTTTTAACCAGTGCTCGTACATTTTTAAGATCAATTCAGGCGGGTCTTGCAAATCGGCCGAAATAATTACGTTACAATCGCCGGTTGCATAATTTAATCCCGCAAATACGGCATTAGTACTGCTAAAATTACGAACCAGTTTAATAATTTTTACCTTATCGGGATAGGTGGCATAAAATTTTTCGAGTTCAGGCCAGGTATTATCTTT
>JANYIQ010000223.1 GCA_025362575.1 Bacteroidia bacterium | reverse complement strand
TTATTTTTTTGTGATCAATTGGGTAGCCGGGTCGCGCTAAAAGCAAACGCCCGGTTGGGTGACCCAGCATTGTAGTGTAAGGATTTTCGATGGCCTTTAATAAACGCTGTGTTGCTTTTTCTTCATCCATTTTTAAATTGGAGTGAACGGAAGCAACTACAAAATCAAAAGTTTTTAAAATGGCTTCGTCGTAATCCAAGCGACCATCATTTAAAATATCACTTTCAATGCCTTTGAAAATTTTGAAGGGAGCTAGTTTTGAATTGAGTTTATCAATCTCTTTTTGCTGTAATAAAACTTTTTCAGGTTTTAAACCTTGCGCGTAAACCGCTGTTTGCGAGTGGTCACAAATTCCAAAATACTCGTAACCTAACTCTTTGCAACGCACCGCCATTTCTTCAAGAGTGTTCATGCCATCGCTGTAGGTGCTGTGGTTATGTAAACTGCCTTTTAGATCGGTGAATTCTATTAGGGTTGGGATCTTATTTTCTTCGGCCAATTTTAAGATCGTTTCAGATTCCCTTAATTCGGGTTCAACAAAATGAAGATTCAACGACCCGAAGATCTCTTCTTCACTTTCGGGGTTTTCAATTTCAATTTCCAGAAAATCCTGAATGAAATTCTCGGAACCTGTAGTCAAGAAAAGTTCTTTATAGAAATTTTCGGGTTCGCATAAATAAATTATTTTTTTGAAACTTTCTCCACCCGAAACAAAAGCATTTTCAATTTCTTCGTCTTCACTGTATCCGGCTTTTTCGGTTAAAATGGTTTTTACTTTGTCAATGTGGTCAGTGGCAGCCAGCACTTCTATTTTGGTAATGATCTCACATTTTCTTCTTACTTCTCCTGTTAAAGAAACATTTTTAAATAAGGTTCCGTTCTGCAACCACTTTACGGTTTCCAGAGCTTCTTTTTCAATGCCTGCATAATGGGCTTTGCCGGTATTGCTTATTTTGAATTCAATATTTTGCCGTATGCTATCTTGAGTTTTTTGTCCGAAACCTTTCAGATCAACCAAACGGTTTTCGTTGCAAGCGTATAATAATTCGCCAACACTTTCAACATCTAATTCTTTCCACAGCTGCCTCACTTTTTTTGGCCCAAGACCTTTTATGCTTAGCATCTCAATAACACCTAATGGTGTTTTGTTTTTGAGATCTTCAAACTCTTGAGTGGTGCCGGTTTCCAGTAGTTCTGTTATTTTAGCAGTAATGCCTTTGCCAACGCCTTCGAGTTGTTCAATTTCTTCTTTGGTTTTACCATGAAGGTCAATACGCATTTTACCGAGATTGTAAGCCGCACTTGCCATGGCCCGTACCTTAAATGGATTTTCTTCGTGAAGATCCATTAGCTTAGAGGTGATCTCTAAAACATCGGCTATGTCTTCGGTATTCATTTTAGAAGTGCTTGTGTAATGATGAGATCGGACGGAGTTGTTATTTTGATATTCTCAGAATTACCTTCTGTTAAATTTATTTTTTCTCCAATGCTTTCTAAAACGGTGGCATCATCAGTAAACGATTCATTATAATTTTGTTCAAATGCTTTTTGAATAAGATCTAATTTAAAACATTGCGGCGTTTGAACGATATTGAATTGGTTGCGGTTTACGGCTTTGCTTTCTCCGTTCTCAATTTGACGTATGCTTTCGTTCACCCTTATTACAGGAATGGCATTTCCTTTTTGCTCAGCAGTTTCAAAAACGTTTTTTATGGTATTTACGCTCACAAATGGGCGTGCCGCATCGTGAATGCCAACCACACCGCTTTCATTTTTAAGAAGACTTAAACCATTTTTAACCGAATTGAATCGGGCTGAACCACCAATACAGGTTTCAATTTTTTGTTTAGGGAAATACTGAGCTAAGAGTTTATTTAATTGTTCCAGATGATCTTTATGTGAAACAATGATAATGTTGATGTCTTTATCATAGTCGATGAATTTTTGAATGGTATAAACAATTATAGGCTTGCCATTCACCTCAATGAACTGCTTGGGAATTTCGCTATTCATTCGGGTTCCTGTACCACCGGCAACAATTATTATGTGTTTTGAAAGGCTCATTTACGAATACATAAATTTAAAAAGAATAACCGACAAGAGAAAGCATTTTTAGAGGCAATTTCACGCAGATTTTCGCAGAATGAATGTATTAACCATCTGCGGAAGTCTGAATGAAAATTTGCGAAGATCTGCGTGAAACGAAAAGCTTCTAAACAAAAAACCCCTCTTGAAACAAGAAGGGCTTTTAAAAAATGTCATTATAAAGAATTATTTCTTCTTCATCTTATCTAATGGGATCAGATAAGTTGTAGTTAAGTCGAAATAGTTCATTAAGTTCTCAGGTAAGTTACGAACGTTCAACTGCTCTAAACGGAAGTTCTCGTCGTAGAATATTGGCATTAAAGGTGCATCGTCTAAAAGCAATTGCTCAGCCTGAAGAAGCATTTCGTAACGTTTGGCTTTATCACCAATAAGACGAGCAGCCATGAACAATGAATCGAAACGAGGGTTTACATAACGTCCGTAGTTCATATAGGCTTTGTCGCCCATTGATTTAGGAACGTGTTTTCCATAGAACATAGTTAAGAAAGTTTCAGGATCCGGATAATCAGCAACCCAAGCGGCACGGTAGAAATCTGTTTTAGCAGACTGCATGTTCTCAACGTGTTCTGCAAACGGAACAGTATTAATCTCAACATCAATATTTAAGTTCTCTTTCAGCATTTTTTGTACCACTTCAGCAACTAATATATTTCTATCACCACCACCAGCATTAATTTCAAGTGTTAATTTAGGGAAACCTTTTCCTTCAGGGTAACCTGCTTTTTTCATCAAATCCTTCGCTTTTTCAGGATCATACGTGAACCCTTTCAAATTTTTGTAGTTGTAACCTGCTTTTTCAAAAGCTTCGTTATAAGGAACGAAACCATAATCTGCAGCTTCTCCTTCTCCCTGAATTGTAAACACTGCTATTTTCTGACGGTCGATGGCATAGTTAAATGCTAAGCGAACTTCTTTTTTCGAGAATGTAGCACTCTGACAATTAAATCCAAAGTAATTGGTGTTTAATGCCGGTGAATTTAAAATTATGAATTCAGATTTATTGTCTTTTGCTTTTTCAAGATCACCCATTAATTCATGGAACATTTCAACAGGTATACGATAGATCATATCGATCTTTCCGCCTTTGAATTCCAACACTTCAGATTTCTTTTCACGAATGAATGTCCATTTAATGCCATCCAAATAAGGAAGTTTATTTCCATTGGCATCAACACCCCAATAGTTAGGATTTTTCTTGGCAATGATAACTTCTCCTTCTTTTACGGTTTCCATAGCAAACGGTCCGGTACCAACAGTTTTTACACGCATCTCGGTGCCATATTTTGATAGAGCTTCCTGTGGATAAATGAAACATCCGGGCATCGCTAAAATATATAAGAAGCTGGCATCTTTGTTGATCAGTTTGATGCTGATAGTAGAATCGTTAGAAACCTTAATTCCTGAAACGGCTAATTTTTTACCGGATTTAGATGCTTCGAAACTTTCGTTAGCGCCGGCAACACGATCCTTGAATGTAATATCATAAGTGTTATTTGCAGCACTGCTTGAACAAAGAATATCGAAACAATTCTTAACGTCGTTAGCGTTAAGAACTCTCCCTTTTCCTTCAGGAAAACAAGGGTCATCATGAAACTTTACGCCACTGCGTAAATGAAAAGTATACTCAGTTTGATCTTCGCTGATCTCCCATCTGGTTGCAAGACCAGGCATCAAAGATAAGTCTACCTGATTATATTTTACTAATCCTTCATAAACCTGCGCGGCTAAGTGATAACTAACCACGTCGTTAATTGAAATAGGGTTAAGACTTTTAATGTTCTCAACTTCATTTAAGCGCATAATGCCACCTAAATATACACCACCCGGAGCTTCTGATGATCCGTGGTCTTTGTTTTTATCGTCGCCACCGCACGAGCTTAAAAGCCCAATGGTCATGGCCGAATATATGATGGCACCTATAAATTTATTCATAAGAACAATATGCTAATAGTTAGACCCACAAAGTTATACTTTTCACTAAAAAAAACTAATATTTTAGGAATAAATTTTTTTTTCGCGCAATTCAGGGGATAGGCCTCAAAACTCGATATCCAAAAGGACAGGACAATGATCGCTATGCATTGCATCCGGTAGAATTACCGAGCGCTTCAGGCCTTTTTCCAGATTTTTCGTAACTAAGTTATAATCAATGCGCCACCCCAAATTTTTACCCCTCGAACCGGCTCTGTAACTCCACCAGCTATACTGATGCGGCTCCTGGTTAAAGTATCGAAAAGCATCAATAAAACCCGAATTAATGAATTGTTCCATCCATTCGCGCTCTTCAGGTAAAAAGCCCGATGTATTGGCGTTCGATTTTGGGTTATGAATGTCGATCGCCTTATGACAGATATTGTAATCACCTGAAATAATGAGCTTTTTACGTGTTTTTTTAAGCTCGTCAATATAGTTCTGAAAATCGCCTAACCACTTCATTTTAAAGGCCTGGCGCTCATCTCCGCTGCTTCCGCTAGGGTGATAAACGCTTAGAACAGACACATCGCCATAATCGGCGCGAATAACCCTTCCTTCGAAATCATATTCAGGTATGCCACATCCATAAACCACATTATCAGGTTTTATCTTGCTAAAAATGGCAACGCCGCTGTATCCCTTTTTTTGTGCAGGATACCAGTAGTGATGGTAGCCATGTTCTTCGAATTCAAAAACGCCAACTTGCTCAGGAGTGGCTTTAATTTCCTGCAAACACAGTATGTCTGGCTGGGCCGAGCTCATCCAGTCGATCAGGCCTTTGCTCATAGCGGCCCTTATTCCATTTAAATTATAGGTGATCACACGAGGCATAATTCTGAAAGTTTTTAAAGCCGAAAAATACTCAATTTTTCAGTGATTCTTATTTCATATTATAGTATCAGCGCACAATTCTTATCTTTAAAAACCGTTATTATTATTGTGAGAACACTGCAATTGGGAGTTTTATTGTTTTTCTGCTTTTGGGCGGAACAAGCCATTTCGCAGGTAAATTCAAACTCCTATTCAAAAAAATTTAAACCTCAGTCGGATACTTTATTTTTAGACACTTTAAGCCTGGTTCCCGGCACTCTTATTTTACCTGGCATTAATTCAGATTCGGTTAAATATTCTATTGATTACCGTTTACACGCTATCATTTTTGAAAAAGGAACGAAGCGACCGGACAGTGTTATCGTGAAGTACAAAACTTTTCCTCATAATTTCGAGAAAACACATTTTCATAAAGATCCAAATATTGTTACTAATGATCTTTCGCGGCCGGATAACCCATTCAGTATAAAATTTAATGAGAATACCAGTACCAATAATTTTTTCATGAACGATGGATTGAGTAAGAATGGAAGTATCAGTCGTGGTATTACATTTGGAAATAATCAGGATGTGATCGTTAACTCCAATTTGAATTTACAGGTAAGCGGAAAGCTGACTCCGGAAATTGATATGGTGATGGCTGCCACAGATAATAACATTCCTTTTCAGCCGGATGGAACAACGGCGCAACTTCAGCAATTTGATAAAGTTTTCATTCAGCTTTCTAATCAAAGCACTAAATTAATTGTGGGCGATTATCAGTTATCACGACCAAGCAACAGTTACTTCATGAATTTTTATAAGCGGGCGCAAGGTGCTTATATGGCTAATACCTACATTGACAGCACTAATAGAAAACCGATCATTTTCAGAACACAGGTTGCTGCAGCGGTTTCAAAAGGTAAGTTTGCGCGCGATGTAATTTTTGGAAAAGAGAATAATCAAGGGCCTTACCGCTTGGTAGGAGCCAATAACGAGCCTTTCATCATTGTTTTATCGGGAACAGAAAAAATTTACATCGATGGAAGATTAATGCAACGTGGCCAGGAAAACGATTACATCATTGATTATAATACGGGTGAATTGACCTTTACTGCTAAACAGATCATTACAAAAGACAAACGAATTGTAGCCGAGTTTCAATACGCTGAACGAAATTACGGACGCTCTTTATTTTTTACGGGCGAAGAAGTGGAAGTGGGAAAATTAAAAGTATTTGGAAATTTTTACAGTGAGCAGGATAATAAGAACAAACCCTTGCAGCAAATTTTAACGCAAGATCAAAAGCAGATACTTTATAACATTGGCGATACGTTGAGCAAGGCATATTATAGTGGTGTTGAACTTGCAACTTTTAATAACAGCGATGTTTTTTACTGGAGAAAAGATTCGACCGTTAGTAGTGTTATTTACAAAAATGTGTTTGTGTATTCAACCAATCCCGACAGTGCCAAATACAGGCTTAAGTTTTCGAACGTTGGCGTAAATAATGGAAATTATGTTCAGGTAACCTCTACGGCAAATGGTAAAGTTTATAAATGGGTGGCGCCTGTTGGCGGCATTCCACAAGGTAATTTTGAGCCCGTAATTCCAATGGTTGCGCCAAAACAAAATCAAATGGCTACCGGCGGTTTCGATTATGCTTTTAATAAGAATCATAATTTAATTATGGAAGGAGTTTATACGAGAAATGACATCAATACGTTCAGTCCGTATAACAATAACGATGATGAAGGCTCGGGTTATAAATTGAAAAGTTTGAATCAAACCTATTTGAAGAACGATACAGCCGAAAAGCATCCTGCTAAAATATTCTATAATCTTAATTATGAATATTTGCAGAAAAATTTTAATCAGATCGAACGCTTTCGATCCATTGAATTTCAGCGCGACTGGAATCGTCCTTATGTTGATGCGATCAGCAGCGATCAGCACATTGCTTTTGCAGAAGCAGGGTTTGAAAAGGAAAATCGGTATAAGATCAGCTATGGATTCAGCACCTTTCTGGAAGGTAATTATTTTACAGGCTACAAACAGCAAGTATCAGGCCGTTATGCAAAGAATAAATTCCTTTCAGAATACAATGGTTCATATTTAACAACGACCAACAATCCCATTAATTCTAAATTCTATCGTCACAAAAGTAAAATTTCTCAGGGCTTTGGAAAAATAAAAGCAACCTTGCTGGATGAGTTTGAGAACAATCAGTTCACTTCCGTATTAACAAATAGCTTACTTCCAAGAACCTATCAGTTCTGGGAATGGGAGGCCAATATTACCAATGCCGATACCACCAAGAACCGAATTAAATTATTTTATCGCGAGCGAAGGGATAAACAAGCCTACAGCAACGAAATAAAAGACAGCACTTATGCGCAGAACGTTGGGATGATGCTGAACATTTACAGCATAAAAAATCATCCGATAACTTTTTTATTTACATACCGTGAATTGCATTTAAAGAATGTGGTGAGTAATGTCTTAAAACCCGATAACGCCATGTTGAGCAGGGTAGAGTATAGTCCAAGATTATTTAAAGGTTTCATTACTTCAACATTGTTTTACGAAACCGGTTATGGTTTAGAGAACAAAAAGGAATTTTATTATATTGAAGTGGCAGCCGGCCAGGGACAATATGCCTGGAACGATTATAACAGCAACGGCATTAAAGAATTGAATGAATTTGAAACCGCACAGTTTCCCGATCAGGCAAGATATATAAGAGTTTATACGCCAACGAACCAGTATGTAAAAGTGCTGCAAAATCAATTGAGTTTCTCATTCAATTTGCGCCCCGTGGCTTTATTGAAGGAAGAGGCAAAAGGGTTCGGAAAATTTATCGGAAGATTTGCAACGCAAACAGTTTATCGTGTTGATAATAAAACTTACGATAACGATCAGTTCTTTAATGCCGATTTTTTGTCGAGTAAAGTGATTGATACAACTTTGCTGTCTACCAATTATGCTTTGCGGCAGAGTTTATTCTTTAATCAATCGGCTAGTGTTTTCGGCGCTGATTATTCTTTTTTGAATACAAAGAACAAGCAACTCTTAGTGAATGGTTTTGATTCGCGCGATAATTTTGCGCACGAATTCAGGTGGCGCGTAAATTTTCTAAAGAGCTGGAGTTTTAACAGCAATAATTCAACCGGATTGAAAACATATGGGTCTCAATTTTTCTCAACTCGTAATTACAAGATCGAATTTTACGACCTCGAGCAAAAACTCAGTTTTCAGCCAAGCACAGCTTTTCGTTTAAGTGCCATTTACAAATACACTCAAAAACAAAACATCATTGAAGGTGGTTTTCAAAAAACCCTGATCAGCGATTATGCTTTGGAAATGAAATACAATCAAACCGAAAAGGGAAGTTTTAATGTGCGTGGCGATTTTTTAACCATAACCTATAATGATGTGCAGAATTCACCTGTTGCTTATGAAATGCTCAATGCCCTGAGCCCAGGTTACAACTATACCTGGAGCATAAGTTACCAAAGGAATTTGACAGGATACATTCAGATAAGTGTTAATTACGATGGTCGTAAATCGGGAACATCGAAAATAGTTCATATTGGCGGCGCTCAGGTGAGGGCTTTCTTCTAAAAATCGCGAAATAATTGTAATGGTTTCTAAAGGTTTGTATGTAAATTAGCAGTGTTGAAAAAAGGAATATTCATATTTTTGGTCCTTTGCGCTGAGTTTTGTCATGCGCAGAAAGATACCTTGCCTTACAATCGAAAAGAGGAAATTGTTTATGATGACAAGCGCTATCGTAAATACAATAATTACATTACTTTAGGCGGCGGTCCTTTGTATTCAAGTGTGCGATCAAAAGACCAGAAAGTAGTGGGGGCTGATTTTCAGTTTCATCTGCAAAGAAATTATTTTCAGATCGGTGCAATGATGAGTGGAAATAATTTTCTGGATAATAATAATGTTCAGGGCCATGTTTGCATGGGGTATAGGATAGAAAAAGAACAATTGAATCTTGCTTTTTTTGCAGGCCCCTCTCTTTCTAAATTTGTTGTCGGTCATCTGGATACCGCAGGTGTGCCATATGCAGTTGTTTCGGGAGGTGTTGGCGGGTACGTTTGTGTTCAAGCTATCTATAAAGCGAAATACGATGTCGGTATTGGCGCCGAATTGTTTGGAGATTTCACAAGAGCTCAGCAAATGGGAGGGTTAAAGATCGTGATCTATTTTTCGGGCGCATACAGAGGCGCTTATCGTGGTTTCAAAAAAATGCCAAAACAGAAAAAATCATAAAACCTATTGATTTTATAGTTGTTGGGCAAGGATTGGCCGGAAGTGTTTTAGCTTTAAAACTTATTGAACACAATTTTACAGTTAAGGTAATTGATAAGCCTGAGCTGTCGAACTGCTCAAAAATTGCCGCCGGCATTTATAACCCCGTTGTTTTTAAACGTCTCACCAAAAGCTGGATGCTCGATGAGGTGCTTCCAGAAATGCTAAGGTTTTATAAATCTCAGGAAGAAAGGTGGAATTGCAAACTCGTTACCGAACGAAACATAGTAAAATTATTTTCGGAAGAACAGGAAATAATCCTCTGGCAAAAAAAAACAAACGGAGAATTAGAGAATTATCTTGATAAAATAATCCACAAAACAATTTCGTACCAAAGCATTAAGCAAAATGAATTCGGCTATTCGAAAGTTAAACGATCCGGAAATCTTGATGTAAAAACGTTTCTGGACCATACCCGTAATTTCTTAATGCAGAACGGATCTTATCTTGACGAGAAATTCGATCATTCTGAATTGAAAGTATCGGAAACTCTACATTATAAAACCATAAGGGCTTCCAGCATTATTTTTTGTGAAGGTCATTTGATAAAGCATAACCCTTTTTTCAAATATATTCCTTTAAAACCGGCAAAAGGCGAAACCTTAACGATTGAAGCTGATGATCTGAGAATAGGTGACGATATCATTAACAAAAATGCATTCGTTATGAATTTGAATTCTAATCAATTTAAAGTCGGGGCTACCTATAATTGGGAAGACCTAAGTGATGATCCAACTCAAGGTGGAAAAGAAGATCTGGAAGCTAAACTCAAGAAGATAATAAACTGCAATTACAAGATCATTTCACATGAGGCAGGGGTAAGGCCTTCGGTTATTGACCGGAGACCCTTGTTAGGCAAGCATCCCAAATATGACAATATTTATGTTTTTAACGGATTGGGAACTAAGGGAGTAATGCTGGCTCCGTTTTTTGCCGAATACATGCTCGGCTATTTAACAAATAAAAACAGTCTTAATGCTGAGGTGGATGTGATGCGGTTTAACCCGTTGGAATAAATTCCTGCGGGTTTTAATCCGTTGGAATAAATTCCTAAGTATTTAATAAATTTTTGTAAATTGATGCCTCATAGGCGAAGCAGAATTAATGCAAAAAGCAGATAATAAAATACGAATCATCGGACGAAGGGAATTTGTTGATTTTCCTGAACTCGCCCTGTTCAATCTGGAGGCAAAAATAGATACCGGCGCTTATACTTCTTCCATACACTGCAAAGATATTATTCTTAAGACCATTAACGGAAAGCCGGTTTTGCATTTTGTATTGTTAGACGAATCGCATCCCGAATATTCTCAGAAGGTTCATCAGTTCGAAAAATTTACGAAAAAAAAAATAAAGAACTCTTTCGGAGAAATGGAAGAACGGTATGTGATAAAAACATTGGTTCGTTTAGAACGCAAAAACATACGTACAACAATTTCATTGAGCGACCGCGAAAGCATGCGCTATCCGGTTTTAATTGGGAGACGTTTAATAAAGGGAAAGTTTATTGTTGACGTAAATAAAATTCACACAAAAGCCATTAAAGTAAAAAAATAATTATATTTAGAAATAGAATTCCGCACCTCAAAAAACCATATCGATGAAAATTGCTATTTTATCCCGCAACAAAAATCTCTACTCCACAAAACGACTGATCGAAGCAGTCGAGCAGCGCGGTCACGAAGCTTTATTATTAGATCACATGAAATGCGTTCTGGTAATTGAACAGGGCCGTCCGCATATTTATTATGGCGGAAAGGAAGTGACAGGTGTTAATGCCGTTATTCCGCGCATTGGAGCCTCTGCTACATTTTACGGTTCAGCGGTTGTACGCCAGTTCGAGATGATGAAAATATTTACCGCTGTTGAATCGCAGGCCTTGGTGCGTTCGCGCGATAAATTACGCAGTCTGCAAATATTGGCGCGCGCCGGTTTAGGAATGCCGAAAACTGCTTTTTGTAATCAACCAAAAGATATTGATAATGTTATTGCATCTATTGGAGGTGCGCCTTGCGTTGTGAAATTATTAGAAGGCACACAAGGTATTGGTGTAATTTTGGCGGAAAATCAAAAAGCGGCAACCTCTGTAATTGAGGCATTTTTAAAATTGAACGCGAGTTTATTGGTTCAGGAATTCATTAAAGAAGCAAAAGGTGCAGATATACGCGTGTTCATTGTAGATGGGCAAATAGTTGGTGCCATGAAACGTCAGGCAAAAGAAGGAGAGTTCAGGAGTAATTTACATCGAGGCGGTTCAGCATCAGTCATTCAATTAAGTGCCGATGAACGAGCCACTGCCATTAAATCTGTAAAAAAATTAGGACTTGGTATTGCAGGCGTAGATCTTTTACAGAGTGAAAGAGGCCCGCTGGTAATGGAAGTAAATTCTTCGCCGGGGTTGGAAGGCATTGAAGGTGCCACAGGCGTCGACATCGCCGGAAAAATAATTGAGTACGTTGAACGCAACGAATTTAATATTCCGGGACAATAGATTGAAAACCTTTTTAAATATTTTATTCGTTTACATTCCCTTTGTAATTTGTATTCTTGTTGTTGCTGCTCTTTTGATCATGTTGTATGGCGAAGATGCTAATGGCATTGCAACCATCGCAAAATATGTGTTTCCGGCATTATTCCTGGCAAGTATCATTTTTCATTATGCTAAAATGCCCGGAAAATGAATACCAGCTTCAGTTTAGATATTCCTTTTTTTATTGTGGCAGTTGCTTTGCTTGTCACGTTTTTATTACTCAAAAAGAAATATGATTTCAGCGGGACGTGGATGCGCCTAATAAAAAAGTTTGCGCCTTTCTGGCTCACTTTTTTTCCGGCATTCATTACTTATTTCTTTGTGTGCGGTTCAGCTTCGGCATTGATGTTCATCGGTTACAGAGGCATAACAGGAAAAGAGAATTTTAACCGCGATCATTTCTTGATCTTAGAGAATCTGGTTGAATTCAGTTGTAGTTTGATCATGCCATTCATCTACTTTAAGATCCTGAAAAAATATTCCTTTCATTTATTCTGGATGATGATCATCACCTTGGTTCACTCCATTGTTGCCGGATACAGAGATGCAAAATTAATTTACCTCGATCCATTGACACATGATGGAAATACGGTACAGTCCGGACCACTGATACTTGATCATTTCGAATATCTTGATGCTATTTTCCCAATAATAAGCTTCGTAATTTTTTATTTTCTGGTTTATAGGAAGAAAGAAATTGCTACCGAAGAAAATGTATAATTATGTCAGACTTTGTAATTAATAAACAAACCGTTAAAGTTGGTGAGAACAAACAGATCTTGCTTAACTCTTATCCTTTGCATACAAAAACCAACATCGAAATTCCGGTGTTTGTCTTCAGAAGCAATAAACCCGGACCAACCCTTTTGCTTTCTGCCGGTATGCATGGCGAAGAAACAAATGGAATTGAGATCATACGGAAGGTGATCACGCGTGAAGAGATCAGTCATTTGAAATGCGGAAGTGTAATTGCTATTCCGGTTATTAATAGTGTCTCGTTTTTATTTGGAAGCAGAGATCTTCCGGATGGTCGCGATCTAAACCGTTGTTTTCCCGGAACAAAAAATGGTTCGTTTGGAAGCCGAATTGCATACGATCTTATGAAGCACATAATTCCACTCATTGATTTTGGAGTGGATTTTCATACCGGAGGAGCTAAAATAAGTAACTCGCCGCAATTACGTTGTGTATTTGAATTTCCGGATAATGTTGCGCTGGCTGAAAAATTTTCGCCGCCCTTAATTATTGACAGCACATATCGCGATGGTACTTTCAGAAAAGAGGCTGCGAAAAAAGGAAAACCGATCTTGGTTTACGAAGGCGGAGAAAGCATGCGCTTCGATTATCATGCCATTAACGAAGGTGTTCAGGGCTGTTTTCGTTTAATGAAAAGTTATAACATGGTTGATGTTGAAGTACCCGACAATCCTTCTGTTAAAATAAAGAAAGACACATGGCTTAGAGCCGGCGCAAGTGGCTTATTTCATATGAATGTTAGGAATGGGGCTTTTGTAAGTAAAGGAGATCTGCTTGGAGTAATTTGTAATCCTTTCGGAAATGTGGAAAATAAAATTCTGGCACCAAATGATGGTTATATTGTAGGAACAAATAATCAGCCTGTAGTTAATCAAGGCGATGCGCTTGTTCATTTAGGAATGGAGGATTCTTAGAAAAAAATCAAACCACCGCAGCCTCATTCAAATACCAGGTACCCTTATCGGCGTTAATAGTAGCCTCAATACCCAAAGGAATGGTTAGTTTATTTTCTATGTGGCCGGTCATGGCGCCATAAAAGGCCGGGATACCAAGTGGTTTAATGTGTTGTTCCAAAACCTCCATGAATTTAAATGCTTTATTGGGTTCTTCTGCATCACATTTTACACATTTTCCAAAAACAAAACCACTAATGTTGCCTAACACACCGGCTAATTTTAATTGCGTTAACATTCTATCAATGCTGTACGGTTCTTCCTTGGTTTCTTCTAAGAATAGAATTTTATTTTTCCAATCAGGCAAATACAATGAGCCCATTAAAGAAGCAACAACTGTTAAGTTGCCTCCCATTAAAATTCCTGTTGCTTTGCCGGGATTAATGGTATACGGCATATCATTCACATCCGGACCGATCATAAACGCTGTTTCTGCCGCATCCATAATTACGTTCTTAAACATAAAGGATGTGAATTCGTTCCAGCCCGAATTACCTACAGGGCCGTGAAAAGTAACTAATCCTGTTTTGGCAAAAATGCTTATTAGTAAAGTAGTGATGTCGCTAAAACCCACTAAGACCTTAGGGTTTTTTGAAATTATTTCGTAATCTAGTTTGTCTAACAGTCTGGCACTGCCCCAGCCGCCTTTCATGCAAAAAATACCTTTTATGTTTGGGTCGGCAAAAAGATCATTGAGTTCTTTTGCTCTGAATTCATCGGTACCCGCAAAGTAGCCGAATTTTTCAGTCAGCGTTTTCCCTAAAACAATATTAAACCCAAAATCTTTTAAAATGTTGGAGAAGATCTCAATTTGTTTCTCATCCCACACAGCCCCTGCCGGCGAGGTTATGGCAATGGTATCGCCTTTACTTAAACGTTTTGGCTTAATGCGAATTTTTCCGGGAGTAGGATGTATGTTTGCTATGGATAATTGAGAATCTAATAATAACCCACCGGCAACTAATCCTGCTGTTTTTATGAATTTACGACGACTGTCCATCTTTTGGTTTCAAGCAGATGACTGCGGATTAAAACGCAGATTTCCGCAGATTTATGTTTTAATATTTTTCAGCGAAAATCCGCGCATTCATCTGCGATCACGACGCGTCGTGACTGCGCGAAATATTTTATTTTTTTTCCTGGCACAACTCCACCAAAATTCCATTCGTGCTTTTAGGATGCAAAAAACAAATGAGCTTGTTGTCTGCCCCGGCTTTTGGTTCGGCATTAATTATTTCGAAACCCTCTTTTTTCAAACGTTCTATCTCAGCATAAATATCATCTACTTCATAAGCAATGTGATGTATGCCTTCTCCTTTTTTCTCAATGAATTTTGAAATAGCGCTTGTTTCAGTGGTAGCTTCCAGTAATTCTATTTTGGTTTCTCCCAGCATGAAAAAACTGGTGCTTACTCCCTCGCTTTCAACTTTTTCAATTTTGTAATGATCTTTGCCAAATAATTTGGCGAATAAAGAATTGGCGTTATTAAGATTCTTTACCGCGATACCTATATGTTCTACTTTTTTCAGCATTTTTGAGTTTTTTCAGCTTTTTCAGGCTAAAATAAGCCTAATAGGGTGATTTTTAGCTCAATTTTACGATAATTTGACCGTATCTGCAAACCAAATTTTTTATTACCTTTGAGGCTTAAATTATAAAACATGACACAAGCTATTATACTTGGAATATTAGGCGGCTTAGGTGCCCCGGAGATCATCATTATTCTTGTTATCGTTCTACTAATGTTTGGCGGTAAAAAAATCCCGGAACTTATGAAAGGTTTAGGCCGTGGAATGAAAGATTTTAAAGACGCTTCTAAAGGTGTAGATTCTACAGAATCTGATAAAAAATAATTTGAAAATTTTATCTTTAAAGCGTCATTCTTAAAAGAGTGACGCTTTTCTTATTTTAAGTATTATGCCCTACCAATTCTCCACTATACATAATTTACAAAACGATCTGCGTGCCGGTAAAACTACCTGCGTAAAATTGGTTGAAGAAAACCTGGCGCGAATTGAGACCCGCAAAAATTTAAATGCTTTTTTAGAAGTGTTCAAAGAGAGTGCTTTGCAAAAAGCAAAAGAAGTGGATGCAAAAATTGCTTCTAAAACGGCGGGTAAACTTGCCGGTGTTATTGTAGGATTAAAAGATAATATTTGTTACAAAGGTCATAAGGTTTCAGCCTCATCAAAAATTCTGGAAAGTTTCGAATCATTATATTCTGCAACAGTTGTCGAAAAATTACTGGCAGAAGATGCCATAATTATTGGCCGTTGTAATTGCGATGAATTTGCAATGGGCAGCAGTAACGAAAATTCTGCTTACGGAAATGTATTGAATCCATTGAATGAGAAATTTGTTCCCGGTGGTTCATCGGGCGGTGCGGCTGCAGTGGTTGCTGCCGATCTTTGTCATGTTACATTGGGTTCGGATACGGGTGGCTCTATTCGTCAACCGGCTTCGTTTTGCGGGATCGTTGGTTTTAAACCTACGTATGGCCGTGTATCGCGCTGGGGATTGATCGCCTATGCTTCATCCTTCGATCAGATCGGACCGCTTACAAAAACAGTTGAAGACACTGCATTGATTTTCGAAATTATTTCGGGGGTAGATGAGTTTGACGGCACTATGGCCAAAAAGGAAGTAGAGCATTATTATGACGCACTTTCTAAACCAAATCCCAAGAAATATAAGATCGCGTATTTAAAGGATTGCATTGAGGCTAAGGGTCTCGACCCTGAAGTAAAACAAAAAACAGTTGCTGCACTCGAAAAATTGAAAACAGCAGGTCATACGGTTGAAGCAGTTGACTTTCCTTATCTGGATTATTTAGTACCGGTATATTATGTGCTTACAACTGCTGAAGCGTCTTCTAACTTATCGCGCTTTGATGGTGTGCATTATGGTTATAGAAGCAAGAACGTTACTGACCTTGAAAGTACTTATAAGAGATCGCGCAGCGAAGGTTTTGGTAAGGAAGTAAAACGCAGAATTATGCTTGGAACTTTTGTGCTGAGTGCAGGTTACTATGATGCTTATTATAGCAAAGGACAAAAAGTGAGAAAACTTCTTCAGGAAAAAACAAACGAAATTTTTAAGTCATACGATTTCATTATCACTCCAAGCACTCCGGGCACAGCGTTTGAGTTTGGAAAGAACAGTCAGGACCCGATCAAAATGTATTTAGAAGACATCTTCACTGTTCAGGCTAACATTGTTGGTATTCCTGCTATATCGGTACCAAATGGTTTGCACAGTAATGGCTTGCCAATTGGTTTGCAAATTATGGGTAAGGCTTTTGCTGAGGCAGATCTTTTAAGCTTGGCAAAAGATGTTGAGGAATTCAAAAAATAGTTCTCAAAAAATTGATATAATTTATTGGAAAAAACTCTATCCATAATTAAAATTTGGCTTCAGGTGTTTTTTCTGTTTATGGGAATGCCTTTGTTTTCGCAACAAGCCATTCACAAATTCGTGGCCTATTCGAATGAGCAGTATAAACCTGACACTGCAGTAATAAGGATCAGAAGAGACACTCTGTACAAAAAGTACGATCCGCTTTTCGAAAACAAGACCTGGTTGAACGATTACGTAAAAGTTATTTTGGAAGATGAAGAGAACATGGCTTCAGCCGGTGCTGTATACAAAAATTGGAATGAAGCCGCTCAATACCTGAACGCGGTTATTAAGGAAGCTCTGGGGAAGGACTGGAAAAAGAATAATGAAGTACAGATCGTTAGGAATGAAGAAAATAACGCATTCATGTTTGAGGATGGCAAGATCTACATATTTGCCGGATTGATCGCCGCTGCTAATTCAGAAGCCGAGTTGGCTTCAACTATTGGACACGAATTCGGACATTATAAAAGTCAGCACAGTTATAAGAACTTCATGAAACATTGTGAAGTAAAGGATAAAATAAATATGGCAAGGCTCATCCGTTATCCCGGCTCCGGTTTAGTGGCTATGAGTGCTAACTCTGATTATTATTCTAACTCCCGTGAAAATGAAACGGAGGCTGAAACATTAGTATTAACTGCATGAGAGCTTCTCGATATAATATGGGAGCCGCAGTCAGCGATTTCAAACATGTTTTGGAAGAAGAAAAGAAAAGAGCAAGAGAAAAGGGCCATGTTACTTTTGTATACAATCGTACGCATCCGGCTACACAAGATCGGCTTATTCACGCCGAAAATGAATTTAAAAAAACTGACAGCAGCGGCCGTAAGAATTTTTTGATCAGCGAATCACTTTTTTGGAAAGTAAAAAAACAGGCGATCGACGAATGCATTTTTTTGAATTTGAGAAACCTTGATTTCAGATCAGTGATCGAAAGGTGTTACGAACAACTTTTGTTTGACCCAAACGATGAGTTTTATTTATTTTATTTGAATGAGTCAGTAAGAAGATACTTATTGGTTAAACCCCAGGAATCAGATAATAATTTTATTACTAATGAATATAATCTATACGAAAAATTCATTCCCAATAACAAACTGGCAAAAGTAAGTTTAAGTAAAAAAATGCCGAAGATAATGAGTTCTGAAATAGGCAAAACGATTAGCTATCAATATGAGTATCTGTTATTGAATAATGATAAGGTCCAGATCAATAAATTACCTTCTAACTGCTTAACACGAAGCGACACCATTGAATTCGCAACTTACTCGGAAGCGCTGGAATATTTTGTGAAACGTCAGGAAATGCTCGGTCAAAGCTCTGTGAATTTCGTAAAAAAAATGATGAAGCCTGATACAGCTGTTGGATTTATCAATTCAAAGAATATTGACCTCAATGCGTATAACGATATCATTAAGGCGCTTAATAATAAAGTGGTTGAATCGGATGTTGCCGTTATTCCTTTGGACCTGGATTATGAAAAGTCAGCAACCGTTTTCTGGAAAGCGGATCTGAATGAGAATAATCTGTACAGTGAAATGGTAAAGAGTCTTGAATCAACATGTCGCTATCCTTTTTATGTAATGGATTTCAGAAAGCTAAGCTTGATCGACAGAAGAATGCTTTATGATTTTCTTGACAATCTGAAACAGTTTGCCATCAAACAGGACGATGTAAATAAATTTTATAGAGACCGAAAGAATATAAATTACGATATGTATAAAACACTTGAGATGAGAGCTGCTTTTATTAATCCTGAGATCATTCCCTTCCTGAGAAAAAATCATTTGGGTAAAATTCTATTTTTAGATATGTATCTTGGCGAAGTAGCTTCTACAGTAAGTGTAAGTTATGTTCCAATTCCTTTAGGCTCCAGCAAACACATTGAAGTGGCCAATTATTACATTGATGTGGAGGATGCAGTATACGTTAATCAGCACTATGTAAAAAGAGTTGGTAAACTGGACTTTGCACCTCAGGCTCTGGCGAATGAAATATATCGCATGTCGCAATCCCTTGCCGAAGATGTAAAAAACAAAAGAAAGAAATAAACTATTTATTCTTCTCAATAGTTTTTGGAGTATCTATTTCAAGATCGATCTTACTTCCTTTTAATGAACTAAGTTTAGAATCTTTAAAAGTTTCGTTCCATTTTATTTTGAAACCTTTTTTCTGCATGTCACCCGATCCTGCAAGCTCTTTTATCTCAACAACAAAGTCTTCATATTTGCCTTTTTCCAAAAGAGCGGGTTCGTAATGTCTTGCATTGGCATTGTCTTTGCCATTTGGCATAACGGCAGAACATTTATAAGAATCAATGATGCCAATGCCATCGCCCTGATAGGTACAGCCAAACTTGATCGTGCTTTTATCTGTTTTTAATTTATTGTCAATGTGCTTGCAGTTAAAAGGTCCTGCCACAAAATCATTTTTACTGGGAGGTAAAATAAAATCTTCAGCTGCGATGCCCGGCGAATTGTTTGCGATTTTATAATACGTTTTAATCTCGAAAGTGTATTTATCAACCTGGCAGCTTTTGCCTTTGGCATCAATTACTTTACCGGCTTCGTCGTTTGGCGGCACAATGATCTGTTTGTCCTTTGAAGACAGATCCTGACTGCCAATTAGAAATGAACATTCTGAAGGCTTAAAGATCAAATAGTCGTTGGTTTTGTTAAATATTCGGATCCTGAATTTCGCATAATTTTCTCCATTCTGTGCATCTACAATATAGATCTTATAATCATCAGTTTCTAAAGAGGTTTCTTTATACCAATAGATGTATTTTGGATCAACTGCTTTTTTATCTTGGGCAATTGAAAATAATGTAGTTGTAAAAAAGAGCGCGAAAAACAGTTTTTTCATGGCGTTTGATTTTTTAGTCATTACAAAAATAGAAAAGCTATTCAAATAATCACTATTTGGATGAATTTTAAGCAATTTAAATGTTTGGTATAAGAAAAACAGTATATTTATTGTGTTGAAAAACCAAACTATTAATTAAAAAATAAAATCATGAAACTAAAATTGACCTTATTGGCTTTGATGTGCATAAGTATGTCAGCTTTTTCACAAGCCGTTCTTACGAATGGCCCGGAACTTGAGAATGATCGCGACAATAAAATGAATCGCATGTTAAATGGCGACGACCAAAGCTATTATACTTATCGAATCAGAAGTAAGGGAAAAGGGACCTCTTTCTTTATTGAGAAGTACAGCAAGAGTTCACTTAAACCGGAGTTTTCGAAAGAAGTTAATTTAAGTGAAGAAGGACAGACAAAAATTGAAGATGTAGAGTACGCTTCAGGAAATGTTTTCATTTTCAGACGAGAGTATGATAAAAAGGCCGACAAAATGACCTTGTTTTATCAAACAGTTTCTTCAACCGGTGTTGTTTCGAACGATCTGAAAGAAATAGTAGTGATCAGTTCAGATCATTATGAGTTTGTTGATTTTGATATTATTCCAAATGCAAGTCAGACTAAGTTTGTTATTAAAGCGAGCCATAAAGCAGATAAAAAAGACGCCTACAAAACCGATTTTATTTTGATCGATGCAGTTGGCATGAAAAAACTTTGGACCAAACGGGTGAACCAGAAATTACACAGTAACGGAACGAGTGCAGGGGCTATTGCCTCAAATATATTGTTTGGTACCGGAATTAATTCAGAAGCAGAGGGCGTGGGTTTCTTAGGCTTGTTATTGGATGAAAAAGATAATTTGTTTTGGGGATACAACGGATTAGCAAAGACCGCTACCGAAAAAGAAAAACGCTACCGTTTGAATTTATTTACTTTAAATGCAGCTGATCAAACCGAGAAACAATTGGAGCTGACTTTTGATGATGATTATTTAGTGAGTGATATTGAGTTCTCGAAAACAGGAGCAAATGAAATTGTTATGGGTGGTTTCATTAAGGATGTAATTGAAAGAAAAGGGCGTGACCTTGTTAAGTGTGGAATTTTTAGTTTCAAGATCAATACAACAACTAATACGGTTGCTGCAAAAACATTTAAATTCTTTGATGATAAAATGTTAACCGATCTGGAATCTAATGCAAGAAGATCAAGATATTTTAAATATAAATTGGATTATATTTTACCGGTTGGTGATGCAACCTATTACATTGGCGAGCAGTACCGCGAGCAGTATGTACAAAACAATAATAGTGGTAGTTATGGGTCTATGACCGGAAACAATGGTAACTGGCACTACGAGTATATGGATGTTATCATTGCAAAATTGAATTCTAAGGGAGAGTTTGAATGGATCAGAAATGCACCGCTTCGCAACGAAATGATGCTTGGAAGTATTGCCCACGTTTTTAAGCAGTACATAGCAGTTGCAACATCTAAGAATCTCTACATTTTAAATGACGATCATCCAAAAAACATTGAGCGTTATGCTAAAGCTGATTTTGAACCGAGCGACCTGAAATCAGTGAAGGGCATCCATGGTTCTAATTTTGTTTGTAATGTCGTTTCTTTAGGAGATGGTAAAGTTACCAATCGTGTGGTGCTAATGAAAAATGAGGATTATTGTTTTGCTCCAATTCAAGAACGAAATGTTCAATTTATTCCCCCAAGCGATTGTGAGATATTTGTTCAGGGAAAAGACAATGAAATTTATGTTTATACCGAAGACAGAGGAAAGGACCGATTTGCGAAAATAAAATTCGAATAAAATTCATGCATTAAAAAAAGCCTCATTAAGATCTAATGAGGCTTTTTTTATTCCATTAAAATTTCTCCAAGGCTAACTTATTGGCCACCGGAGCAGCATACATTTTATGAAAGATGTTGGCTAAAACATCAGGCTCTCCTTTTAATTGAGAAATATGATCATTAATGTACTTGATGAAATTTTCTTTTTCAGTGGAATTATAATTCGATTCAAAAACATTGGTTTCATGCAAAATGTCGTAAGCAATGTAATTAACGCCGTTCAGTTTATAGTCTTTGTAAATATGAGTATCAATGCAGGCAGCTAATACTTTTATTTTTTCGTTCTCATTATTCACCTTGTTTATTTCAACAAGCTCTTCTTTTATCGGTTTTCCGAAAGCAAGATGAATCTTCCCCTTTGGCTGATTAATTCCTGTGATAATGCTGTTAAGGTCTTCGCCGGGCGCTTTAATATATTTGCTGTGTAAAGTAGATAGATACAACTCCTGAACTTTTAAGGCATCGCAAGGCTCGTATTCATAACTTACCGTAACAGGCACAATGCCCAATTCGGTAAAATTTTTCACGAAATCGCCGCCGCCGCTCATGTTCGCCATCTTCAGTAAACCGGTCTGCGTTTGATCATAACCATCTTTTGTTCTTCCGTTTCTTTGGGCGATCCAAACACTTGCTTTTTTGTCAAGTATGGTGTGGCGAATGTATGCGCTTAATTGTCGCGAAATATCGTATAATTCTTTTACCGTGCCTTCGCGTTTTACTTTGAACATACGGTTCATTTTTCCGAAATCAGTTATAAATCCCTGACCCATTAAATTAGAGCCAAAGGTAATTTCGGAAGTGGAAAACTCTTCAGCCTCCAGAATGATCTGAAGCATGGCGCTGTCCAGTAAAATATCGCGATGATTGGCAACAAATAAATAAGATTTGTCTTTGTCTAAGTTCTCAGCTCCGCTCCAGCTTAATCCTGTTGATGTTCTGTTTACGATCGTCCAGATGGCGTGAGACATGTAATCGGTTTGGAAATCGTAGATCGAATTAATACGTTCTGCTTTTTTTACGGCCTCTTCTTTACTGATCTCACCGTATAAATAAGCCATCAGTTTAAAATACAAAGGATCTGCTGCAATTCGTGCCATGGCAGGCTTTACTTCATTATCGTAATAGGGCCGCAGACTTTCAAAGTCAAACTCCTTGGCAAAGTCGCTCATTTTCGTTGCCGGTTCGGATTTAAAAAGTTTCATCATGAGCTATAGAATATTAAAGGGTTCAAGATAGTAAACTTTAATTTTATATGAGGCTAAAATCTTCATTTTGTTCTTCGGTCTATAAAAGTTATGGCTTTTCGGCTCATTTCCGGGAACTGTAATTTGGTAATGCTTTCAGGACTACTCAATTTAATGGTTGGCGCAACTCTTAATTTGGCTCTGAAATGGTCTTTCAATTCTTTTTCGTAATTGGCAGGTGGGTTAGTACTTCCAATGCTGATGGTTATTTCGTCAGTACCGATATCATTCGTATAAACTTCAATAATATAATTCTGAATATAATTCACCTCATTTAAAACATCATATAAAGATGGAGGATATAAAGTTGTACCCTTGAATTTTATCATGTGCTGTTTGCGGCCAATGATCGGACTTAAACGCATAGTATTCCTTCCGCATTTACAAGGCTCGTTGTGGGCATAACAGATGTCGCCGGTTTTAAAACGCAGTAAAGGCATGCCTTCCAAGCCAAGTGTAGTTACAGTGAGCTCTCCGGCTTCTCCGGCTTTTACCGGCTGGTTGTTATCGTCGAGTAATTCAATTATCAACAATTCCGGGTGGTGATGACCGCCAACACCAAATTCACATTCTGTAAAAGCCGCACTCATTTCGGTTGATGCATAAGTGCTGAATAATTGCACATCCCAGAGATCGTGAATACGTTTTCCTAAAGTGTTCAGCGAAAAATCTTCATTGCGAATGGCTTCACCTATGCAAACGATTTTTTTGACCGAGCAATTTTTGTAATCAATTTTATTTTGCTCTGCAAATTCTATCAGTTTAAGAATGAAAGAAGGTACCGCAATTGCAATTGTTGGCTGTAATCGTTTTATAGTGTCCCACTGAAATTCAGGCATGCCATTACCCACTCTTACCACGCCTGCACCCATTTGCTTTATACCCATGAAGTAGGCAAGGCCAGCCATAAAACGGCGGTCGAGTGTGGTCATTAATTGAAACACATCATTTTTATTTGCTCCGGTACAGGCCAGCGAAATATTTTCGTTATAAGCTAAACGCTCCAGATCATTATTGGTTAAAGCAAAAGTTACAGGATCGCCAAGGGTACCGCTGCTGGTAACGTAATCAATGATCTTTTCTTTGGGAACACAAATAAAATCGAAATTATGTTTATTAAGATCGTCTTTGGTTGTTACCGGAATTTGCTTCAGATCTTCCAAAGAAGAAATTTGGTTAAGATCTATTTTATTAGATTCAAATAGCTTTTTATAGAATGGGGAGTTCGCATTCGCGTATTTCAAAAGTTCTTTCAATTTTGTTTCCTGGAAGCTTTTAATGTCTTGCGCCGGTCTTTTTTCTATTTCAGGAATATCTGCCATTTTTAATTCTATTTTATCATGAAGTGTATTTATTCTGCTTCATGAGAGTTTTTGCAATCCGATAAACTTTCTTCGATCTGTTTTTTTTCTTTTAAAGTAGCAATTTCTTTTTGTAAAGCGGTTTGATAATATTTAATAGCCAGATCATAGTTTTTTTTGGATCTATGATAATCGCCTAATATTTGCCACATGAAATAACTCTGAGTATTGCACGCAATGAAAGCGTCTTCGAGTTTTTTAGGAAGCTGCAGATCTCCCGGAGCTTTGGTTATAAAGTGAATGTAGTGTTTAAGCTCTTTAAATAGGACAAAGTTTTTATAACCTTCTGTTTTTAAGAACTCATCAGCGGGAATGGTCAATTGCGTTTCGTAGATCTCTTTCTGTTCATTCAGTTCTTTCGCGTTAGAAAATACTTTATTCAGATCGTAGCAAACAAATTTCCCGCACTGATAAGGATTTGCCGAAACCCACATTAAACGGTCTTTCGGTTTAAAAATTACGGAATGATGTGCGATCAATTGATTCAGGGCTTTCTCATTACCCAAACCAATATTCTTATTGTTGATTCCTTTTTGATTGCGTAAAATTTGTGCGGCAATTGTGTAATTGATCGTATCATTCTTGCCAAGCAATTCTTTTAAACGCACCTGCCTGAACAAAGAAGAGCTTTCTATTCTGTTATTTAAATTAGTTAGGTCGTGCTGAAACAGTGATCCTTGATAATGATTCGGACAAATGATCTGATCGGTATTCTCAACTTCGTAAACATCCATTTGTGAAGGTGTTTTTTCGATGCTCACGGTTTTATTATCGGAAGAACTTCCTACTAAAATACTTTCGGATACAAAGACCTTGCGTTTTTTTACGATCTCAATGGCTTCGTTAATGTTCTTTGCATATTGCAAAATTTCTCTTGCCAGCAAAGCGATCGGAGTAGCCACATCGGTTGGGATCTCACTTTTAGCAGCATTAATGGTGACCGTAATTCCTTTTTCGTTCATCCCACTCGCTGCGCCAATAAAGCCTGCCCAGGTTACAGTGGCAAATTTGTAACCTGTTTTTGGATTCGTGAACTGAACAATTTTATTTTTTGCAAAATCATCGCCGCTGTAAAAATCAAAGTTTCTTCCAACCAGTAATTTTCCATCCGCACTTTTTTTATTCCAAACACTAAAAGAGGTACAGCCAACGGTCATATTCTTATCAGCAAGCGCGTGTCCAATATCGTGTGCGCCGTGGTAATTCAAAATGCGATGGTATTTGGAGGCAATGAAATCGTATTTATCACTCGCAAATTGGGAAATGCCGTAAATTTCCTGTTGGTATTCTTCAATGATGTTATCCGGTAAATGTCTGTTAAAGTACCCTACGAAATATTTTAAAAATTTCAGATAATTCAGATCCGGCACCAAAATTTTTATCTGATTTACAAAAGCGTCTTCCTGAAAAGCATGAAGTTCTTTGGTTAAAATTCCATTAGCAGCGCCGCGTTCAAAACCATCTCCTTCAACATACAATTCCCAGATGCCGCTTTCACTTTTCTTTAACCAGTTATTTTTTACTTTGAAAAAGTAAGGTGTTATCTCTTCACGCTTCCATTGCAAAGGCGATCTGTCTGCAATTACGGGCTCTTTTATCTGAACCGCAATAACGAAGTAAATAGCGAATGTGGCCAGTAGAACCAGTAATACCAGAACGCTGCGACGTATAAACCGTATGAGTATTCTGAACATCTTATGCTTTGGCTTTAAGTCGCGGAGTGGTGAATATTTTTTTGTTTTGCTTGCAGATCAGTTTGGCTATATCCCTTCCTGTTTTAAGGGCAATGGGTAAACCGCCGCCCGGTTGGTTCCAGTGACTCGAATTATAAAAATTCTTTAAGCCGGGCAAGGTAAAATTAACAGGGCTTGCGGCCAAAAGATTTTCTCCTGGCAACCAGCCTTGTGTGCTTCCTTTCCAGTTATTGGTGTAACGATAAACGGTGGCAGGAGTTGCCATATCACTCATCTCAATTTTATCATCAATGTTAGGAATGCGTTTTTTTAAGAGCTCCGCAATTTTTGCGGTGAATTGTTTTTTTACTTCACGGTATTTTGGTCTATCATTTTTACGAAGGTCGATCCACCAATCACCTTTCTTGGTATAAAAACTAACTACTACGGCCGATTTTCCTTTCGGAGCCATGGTGGGGTCGTAATTGTAAACGTGCACTTCGAGTCGGTCGTAAATAGTTCCATCCGGTAATTCTAAAACTTCATTTAATGGAAAACGTGAAAAATGCGGCTGATCTTTTAACTCAGCTGCAATTCCGAAACCTAAATGTACTACCGAATAAAACACTTCTAATTTTTTTAAGTCTTTAAGATCGATCATATGCTGATTCACGAATTTTCCTTCGAGGGCCTCAAACACCGTGTAGTGCCAGTCGGCAGCCGAAATGATGATATCTGAATCATGTTTTACATCGTTGCGAACGATCAATCCTTTTGCAACACCATCTTCAACGATGATTTTTTTAACCGGTGTTTTGTAATGAATTTTCCCGCCCAATTCTAAATATTTCTGCTCGATCTTTTTAGCGAACTCCAAAGAACCGCCAACAGGATAACCGGCACTTTTTTTATCGAAGCAAGAAAGCGGCATAGTGATCACCAGAATATTTACTTCGTTGCCATCGTAAAGCAATTCGAAACTTTCTCTTAAAAATTTGTTTTTTAATTTTTTAGCGAATGTATAATTGGTCTCGTTCTTTAATTTCAGGAACCAGTATAAGAATTCCAGATATTTTGTCATTTTTATGCCGCGGATCATTGCTTCAAAGAATGGCAGATCATCCATAACCGGAGGTAGATCGAATTTCTGCATCACGCGCATCGATTTGATGAGTTCATTGATGGGTTTTGCATCTTCCGGGGCAAGATCCAGCAAGTACTTATGAAGCTGATCTAAATTAGTATAAAGTTTAAAAACCTTATTTCCGTATTTATTGAAATTGGTTTTCACTTCCATTTCCAAACGGACTTCGTGATTTACGAACTCCACTTTTTTCATGTCAAGAATTTCCGACCACATTTTATGAAAAGAACTTCCTTCATCACTTCCTAATATCCAGTGGATACATCCGTCGATGGTGTATCCGTTCTTATGCCAGCTGGTGCATAAACCTCCGGGAATAAAATGTTTTTCGAAAATTTCAGTTTCAAAGCCATTCATTTGCAGGTAACATCCTGCGCACAAACCCGACATGCCCGCTCCTATAATGCTAACTTTCATCTAAAGTAAATGTGGATTTGACTGAGCATTAAAATGAAATTAAATTTTTAAAGACGCATTGGTTTTATTTTGCTTTTCACAATAAAACACTCAGGAAATTCGATCTGTATTTTTTTCATGGCTTCAAAAGCCTCTAATTTCGTTCTGAAATCGCCCACATTAATTACAAAGTTAGGTTGCTGGTAATCTTCGTAAGCGATAATATCAGAAAATTTAACCTGAAATTTATTTTTTATTTCTCGTGCCTTGACCCTGTCAGCTCCAAAATGGATCTTAATGCGATAACCATCGTATTCTCCGCTATTAAGACGATTATAGGAGGATTTTTTATCGATCAACTGCTTAACTTTTAATGAAGTTTGAAGCTGCTGGGAGTTAGGATTTTCCTGAGAAATCCCGGAAAAAACAGTACAAAAAAACAGTATAAAAAATAAGCTTTGCTTCACAATACAAATTAAGCGAAAATCCATTAAAATTGCTATTTTTGTTAGCTACTTAATCAAATAATAATGGACAAATTTTCATACATAGGAACCAGTGATATTACGGCCATTGAAAGCTTGTATCAGCACTATTTACAGGACGTAAACTCTGTTGACGCTTCGTGGAGAGATTTTTTTAAAGGCTTTGAATTTGCAAGCAGTAATTATAGTTCCGATGGCGGGGCAATTCCAGAGAACGTTTCTAAAGAATTTAAAGTAATCGGCTTAATAGCAGGATATCGTCAGCGTGGCCATTTATTCACCAAAACCAATCCGGTTCGTACACGAAGAACTTATGAGCCAACATTGGATCTTGTGAATTTCGGTTTAAGCGAAAAAGATCTTGAAACCGTTTTTCAGGCGGGAAATGAGATCGGAATAGGCGCTGCAAAATTAAAAGATATTATTGCGCACCTTGAACAAACCTATTGCCAGAGTATTGGTGCCGAATATATGTTTGTGCGCGAACCACAGGTGATCAAATGGCTGCAGGAACGCATGGAAAAAAGCCGCAACACACCAAGTTTTTCCAAAGATGAAAAACGTGTTATACTCGAAAAGTTAACACAAGCGGTTGTGTTTGAAAATTATTTGCACACTAAATTCGTTGGGCAAAAACGGTTTTCTTTAGAAGGTGGAGAAACACTGATACCGGCACTTAATGCGCTTATCAATCATGGTATTAATTTGGGTATTGAAGATTATGTGATCGGTATGCCGCATCGCGGGCGATTGAATATCCTTACTAACATCATGCACAAAACGTACAAAGATGTTTTTACTGAGTTTGAAGGAAGACCAAGCGAAGATTCGTTATTTGATGGTGACGTAAAATATCACATGGGTTATTCATCTGATCAAGTGACGGCGGATGGTAAAAAAGTTCACATGAGCTTAACGCCAAATCCTTCGCATTTGGAAACAGTGAATCCCGTTGTAGAAGGAATTGCGCGTGCAAAAATAGATAACCTTCACAAAGGCGATTTTTCTAAAGTTTGTCCTATTTTAATGCACGGCGATGCCGCCATTGCAGGCCAGGGCATTGTTTACGAAGTACTTCAAATGAGTCAGCTCGAAGCCTATAAAACCGGCGGAACAGTTCATTTCATTGTAAATAATCAGATCGGATTTACCACTAACTTTTTGGATGCACGTTCATCCACCTATTGTACGGATGTTGCTAAAGTTGTTCTATCACCGGTGTTTCACGTGAATGGTGATGATGTTGAAGCTTTGTGTTTCATTTCAAAACTGGCAATGGAATTCCGTCAAACCTTTCATCGCGACGTTTTCATTGATGTTTTGTGTTACCGTAAATACGGGCATAACGAAGGTGATGAACCTCGTTTCACTCAACCCGTGTTATACAAGGCCATTGCCGCACATCCAAATCCAAAAGACATTTATGTAAAAAAACTGGAAACGGATGATGCGAGCTTATTTGCAGAGGCAAAAGAAATTGAAAGTAAATTGAAAGCTGAACTCGATAGCAATTTAGATGAGGCCCGTAAAACCGAAACTACCAAGGTCACTTCATTCTTGGAGGGTTCATGGAAAGGTGTTCACATTCCAAAAGACACCGATTTTGAATCGTCTCCGGATACTTCAGTAAAAGAAAAGTTATTCTTAGATCTAGCTAAAAAAACAACTGAGTTACCAAAGGATAAAAAATTCTTCAATAAGATCTTAAAAGTGTTCGATGATCGAAAGAACATGATCGCCAACGATAATTACGATTGGGCAATGGGAGAACTTTTGGCCTATGCAACGCTGATGTCGGAAGGTTTTCCGGTGCGTTTTAGCGGTCAAGATGTTGAGCGCGGAACGTTTTCGCACCGCCATGCTGTTGTAAAAATTGAAGATAGTGAAGAGGAATATACTCCATTGAATAACATTGGTGCAAAAGGCGATCTGAGAATTTTCAATTCTTTGTTGAGTGAATACGGTGTTCTTGGATTTGAATACGGTTACGCGTTTGCGTCACCAAATATATTAACCATTTGGGAAGCGCAGTTTGGCGATTTCTTTAATGGTGCACAAATCATCATTGATCAATACTTGTGTTCGGCTGAAAATAAATGGAAACGCTGGAACGGTCTGGTGATATTGCTTCCGCACGGTTATGAAGGTCAGGGCCCAGAACACTCTTCGGCGCGAATGGAACGTTTCTTGCAGTTGTGTGCTGATAATAACATGTACATTATTAATGCAACAACTCCGGCTCAGCAATTTCACGCCATTCGCCGTCAGTTGAAACACGATTTCCGTAAACCATTGATCTGTTTTACTCCGAAAAAATTATTGAGATATCCTTCTTGTGTAAGTAAATTGAAAGACTTCACTACGGGTGGTTTCAAAGAAGTATTGGACGATGAAGCAGCAGATGCAAAAAAAGTAACACGATTGGCATTTTGCTGTGGTAAGATATATTACGATCTGATCGAACGCAGAGAAAAAGAAAAAGCAGATGATGTTGCATTTATTCGTATCGAACAATTGTATCCTTTCCCTTTAAAACAGGTTCAGGCTATTTTAAAAAAATATTCTAACGCAAAAGATTTCATGTGGGTTCAGGAAGAAACTGAAAATGCTGGTCCGTGGAAACACGTTATGTATGCAGTTCGTCCCTTGAATCTGAAATACATTGGAAGACATGCAGCCGCTTCGCCTGCAACCGGCTTTGCAAAACGTCACGCTGCAGAGAATGAAGAAATAATGAGTTCAGTTTTCACGAAAGTTTTAGTAAAATAAAAAAATTAAGTTTTGTGTTGGTAAATTCACCAACTCACAACTCACCAATTCAAAATTAAAAATATGGCAATAGTAGAATTAAAAGTTCCAAGTCCGGGTGAATCGATCACAGAAGTTATAATTGCACGCTGGGTAAAACAAACAGGTGATGTAGTTGAAAAAGATGAAGTGCTTGCTGAAATTGATTCAGACAAAGCAACCTTAACCTTGAATGCTGAAGAATCCGGCAAGATCGAATTATTGGCTGCCGAAGGCGATACAGTAAAAGTCGGACAAGTAGTTTTAAAAATAGATACGTCTTTCAAACCTGAGGCAAAAGCAAAAACTCCAAAAGCAGAAGCGAAGGTTGAAGCAAAGAAAGAAGAGAAAAAAGTGGAAACACCGGTTTCGACAAGCTCAACCTCCGGTTATGCTACAGGAACTACAAGTCCGGCTGCGACAAAATTAATGGCCGAAAATAACATTAAGCCAAATCAATTAAATGGAACCGGTAAAGACGGCAGAATTACCAAACAAGATGTTTTGGCGGCATTATCTAACGGTTTGCCAACAGCTACAGAAGTATTAAGCAATAGCTGGAAAGGCGGAAGAGATAAAGATCGCGTTAAAATGACCAATCTTCGTAAAGTTGTCGCCAAGCGTTTGGTAGCGGTTAAGAACGAAACAGCAATGTTAACTACCTTTAACGAAGTTGATATGAGCGCCATTTACGCGATCCGTGCCAAATACAAAGATAAATTCAAGGAGGTTTACGGAAGCAATATTGGTTTCATGAGTTTCTTTACAAAAGCGGTTACCGAAGCATTGTATCATTATCCTGCTGTGAACGGAATGATCGATGGAGAAGAGATCGTATACAACAAATATTGCGATATTGGAATTGCAGTGAGCGCACCAAAAGGATTAATGGTTCCTGTTTTACGTAATGCAGAATTGATGAGTTTAGCTCAAATTGAATTAGGAATTAAGGATCTTGCCATAAAAGCCCGCGATGGAAAATTAACCATTCCTGATATGGAAGGCGGAACATTTACAATTACGAATGGCGGAGTTTTTGGAAGCATGATGAGTACGCCAATTATCAATCCGCCGCAAAGCGCAATTTTAGGAATGCACAATGTTGTGGAAAGACCAATGGCGATTAACGGAGAGGTAAAAATTCGCCCGATGATGTATGTGGCATTAAGCTACGATCACCGAATCATTGATGGAAGAGAGAGCGTTGGTTTCCTTGTAAAAGTGAAAGAAATGCTTGAGAATCCGAACAAAATGTTGTTTGGAGGCAAGAATCCGGAAGAGATCTTATTGGGATTGTAAGTTTAGATTTTAAATAGAAACCCTGTCGTTCGTATAGCTCACGATGACGGGGTTTTTTATTCGTGTTTTTTTGTCACTAATCTGTTTAATTGCATTATAAACCTGTGAGGTTTCTGTTTCTCATATTTATTTCCTGTTCTGTTTTTGCTCAAAAGGTAAAATTAGACACGGTATTTTGCGATTGCGAAACCGCAAGATCGGTTGTTGTTGGCAGTACAACTAAGATCGGGCCAACCATTTCTCCAAAAAATGAAGGAAATAAACAGGAGATCAGTGAACATTTGCTCCGCACAAAATTTGCTTTTGAAAAAGAACATCACAGTGCCTGGTACAAGTTAAAAATGAATGCTTCGGGGCATCTATGTTTTAATATCATTCCAACTAAAAAAGATGATGATTATGATTTTATGCTGTTCAAAGCGGATAATGATTCGAGTTTTTGCAGGGATATTAAACATAAGGTAAAGCCGGTTCGGGCTTGCATTTCAAGAGATAAGGAAGACATAGAAGGAAAGACCGGAATGGGATACAAGGGCAAAAAGGAATTGGTGAAAGAAGGAATAGGTGATGCCTTTGTAAAAGAATTAATAGTAAACAAAGGCGAGGTTTATTATCTGGTACTCGATAACGTTTATGATAATGGCGATGGGCACACTATTCAGTTTTACTTTGAAGAACCTGTTCAGATAAAAGGTGTGATCACCAACGAAAAAAACATTCCGGTTATGGCAGATATTGCATTAACCAATGCCAAAGGCGATACTGTGGAACTTGCCAAAAGCAAAAGCGATGGAACATACGAGATCAATACGCATTTAAGGGCAAAGGTCAATTATGTGTTAAATTTTTACAACGACAGCTCTTTCACGTATTCTAAAAACGTGTTTTTGAAAGACACAGGAACGTTAAAAAACATTAAAACAATTTTGCCGCAGCTTCGTAAAGGCGCGCGGCATCCCATTGGAACCATCAATTTTTTGGGCGGTTCTCCGCAATATATTCCTGCGGCTGTACCTTCCATTAATAATTTATATAAACTAATGCATCGAAACAAGAGTCTTATTATTCAGATCGAGGGACACACAAACGGCTGTTTACAAGGCGTGCAGGTGCTTTCGGAGCAAAGGGCTGAAAGAATAAAAGGGTTTCTGGTTTCAAAAGGTATAAAGGCCGAACGAATTAAAACACTTGGTAAAGGATGCAAGGAAATGCTGTTTCCGGATTGGGAAAATGCTTCAGAAGCTCAGCAGGAGCAAAACCGAAGGGTAGAGGTGCTTGTACTCGAATATTGACAAAACCTTTTAAAATCCGTACATTTGAAGTGTAATTTTAAAAACAACAAAATGGATAACAACTTCAGAAGCACCAATATTAATAATATTCAGGATGCTACAATTGTAAATCAAACAACTTTATTGCGCTCAGTATTTTCATGGATGACATTAGCTTTAGCTATGACCACAGCTTCGTCTTTAATGTTCGCATTTGTTCCGGATCTGTTACGTTTACTTTTTACAGAAACAGAAACAGGTGTTCAAATGTCAACTTTAGCCTGGGTGGTAATGTTTGCGCCATTAGGTTTCGTTCTATTAATGTCTTTTGGCTTTAATAAATTATCGTATCCTGCTTTGATCGGCGTGTTCTTAGCTTATGCAGCAGTAAACGGGATCAGCTTAAGCTTTATCTTTATCGTTTACAATTTAGGTTCTATCATCAATGTATTCTTAAGCTCAGTTGCATTGTTCGCTGTAATGGCAATTGCCGGTTACACTACTAAAACAGACCTTACCAAAATGGGAAGTTTATTAATGATCGGTTTAATTGGTATTGTTATAGCCTCATTGATCAACATGTTCACGCATAGCGATACCATGAGTTATATCTGCAGTATTTTAGGCGTGATCATTTTCACAGGCTTAACTGCTTACGATGTTCAGAAGATCAAAAATCTTTCTAACGAAGATGATGGAAGTACACCATTTAAGAAAATGGCGATCATGGGAGCATTAACTCTTTATCTGGATTTCATCAACATCTTTTTATACCTGCTTCGTTTATTCGGCGGCAGAAAAGATTAAAACTTAGACTTCTTGTAAAAGAAGATCAAAAAAAGAGCCGCTCCAATTATGGGCGGCTCTTTTTTATTTGGCTGCTTTTTTAGCCGCCTTTTTTGCGCTTGCCTTTTTAGGCGCTGATTTCGCAGCTGCAGCAGTTACCTTTTTTTTGCGTTTGCGGGTTACCCCGAATGATCCGATGTGGATTTTTCCGCGTTTTGAACGTTGATCTCCTTTTCCCATAATTTTTTTATTATGCCGTAAAAGTAAAAAAATAAACCCAATCCCCCTAACATTATAAATCCTTAAGTACTAAGCGTATATTTACCGGAAATTAATCTGTTTGAAGAACACATTCCATAAGAACGAAAGGCTTTGCAGTAAAAAGCAAATGGAATGGCTATTTGCAAAGGGTAGCCCTAAAACAACTTATCCTGTTAAACTAATTTACCTTAAAGGCGATGTTCAGGCAGGAAGCCCCATAAAGGCCATGTTTGTTGTCCCGAAACGCAAGTTTAAGAAAGCACATGATCGCAATAAATTAAAAAGAAGGATGCGTGAAGCTTATCGGGTTTCAAAATCGGACTTTTATACCGGTTTAAAGCAAAATGAATTCGGACTGAATCTCGCCTTCCTGTACATTGGAAATAAAGAAGAGCCATATTCCCTCATTAATGCATCACTCACTAAGCTTTTGGGTGTTTTAACACAAGAAATGACTTCAAAGAACACAGATTAGAAGAAATTTCAGTAATTTTAATACCAATAGAATTACTCAGCGAGTAAATAAAAAATCATCGATGAAAAAGTTTTTTACTAGAAGATCAACGCTAATAGTAACGGTTGTTTTAACGGCCGTTCTGTCATTTAGTTTCGTTAAGACCGATCTGTTCGAAGTTTCTAAAAATCTTGATATTTTCAATAATCTTTATCTTGTTTTGAATGAATCCTACGTTGATGAAACAAAACCGGGACAATTAATGAAAACCGCCATCGATGGCATGCTGGAGTCACTTGATCCTTACACGATTTATATTACAGAAAATGACATAGAAGATTTTATGTACACCACCACAGGCGAATATGGCGGCATTGGCGCTTTGGTTACAGATATTGATGGTAAGATTATTGTGGTGGATCCTTATGAAGGATTTTCGGCGCAACGTAATGGCATTAAATCAGGCGATGAAATTGTTGAAGTGAACGGAAGCGGTGTTAAAGGTAAAAAGTCAGATGATGTTCGTCCGCTTTTAAAAGGTCAGGCAGGCTCTCCAATAAAATTAAAAGTAATTCATCCTGGTCAAACAACTCCTGTAGAAATAAGTTTGATGCGCGAGGAGATCAGAGTAAAAGCAGTGCCATATTACGGCGTTCTTAGTAACCCAACTTGCGGTTACATCAAATTAACCAGCTTTACAGAGAATTGCTCAGGACAAGTAAAAGAGGCCCTTGTGAAACTGAAAGAAAAAAATTGTAAGTCCATTATTCTTGATCTGCGCGGTAACCCAGGTGGTTTATTGCAGGAAGCCGTTAACATTGTGAATTTATTTACCGATAAAGGAAACGAAGTGGTTTTTACAAAGGGAAAAGTAAAAGAGTGGGACAGGCCTTATCCTGCTGTTTATAATCCGGTAGACATTCAGGTGCCTTTAGTGGTTTTAATCGATGAGAATTCTGCATCAGCATCCGAAATTGTTGCAGGTGCTTTACAGGATTTTGACAGAGCTGTTTTGGTCGGGCATCGTTCGTATGGCAAAGGATTAGTGCAGCAAACCCGCGACCTTGCTTACAATGGTAAATTGAAAGTTACGGTTGCAAAATATTATATTCCTAGTGGCCGTTGTGTTCAGGCTTTAGATTACACGCATAAAGATGGAGATGGAAGAGTTGAAAAAGTACCTGATTCATTGATCACTGCTTTTAAAACCAAACACGGTCGAATTGTTTACGATGGCGCAGGTATTTTACCCGATGTAAAAACAGAAGACAAAAAATTGGGCAACATTTTACTCGCCTTATTAAACAAGAACCATATTTTTAATTATAGTACTCAGTATGTTTTGAAACATCCACAGATCTCGGCTACAAAGGATTTTCAGCTGTCTGATTCTGAATTTAGCGATTTTGTGGCTTATCTTAAGGATAAGGACTACACTTATAAAACCGAGAGCGAAGATGCCCTTGAAGATCTAAGGAAAGATGCGGTGAAAGAAAAATATTTCAACGACATTAAAAAAGAATATGAGGCTTTGGTGGCAAAAATGCAGGCCGATAAAAAAGATGATCTTACCAAGTTTAAATCCGAAATAAAACAATTCTTAGAAGAGGAAATTGTTTCGCGTTATTATTATCAGAACGGAAGAATTGAACAGAGCCTGAAGAATGATTCAGAAATAAAATTGGCAATGGATCTGTTATTGGATGAAGCTAAGGTAAAAAGCATCTTAACTACCATTGATAAACCCAGCAAGCCTTTCAATCCTGCCAAGCGTTTTTAAATTTTAGTGGAGTATCTTAAAGACCAGTTCTTTTAGTAGCTCACCACTGGATACACTTGGATTGTCAACGCCTTTCACTTTAAGATCATATTCTTTTAAGCAGGAAAAAATATCCTTGAGCTTGCCCGTGTTGTAATTTCCTGCTGCTCTTGCGTAACCGTCAACAAAAAAGGGATTAACCCCCAAAGCTGCTGCGGCCTTGAATTTACTTTTATCCTGCAAAAAATGATAGCGTAATACTTTAGTGAAATAGCTGAAAAGTAAACTTAATACCATTACGGCAGGATGATCTTTTTCGTTGGCTGAAAAATAATTGACAATGCGATTGGCTTTTAAAATATCTTTTTTAGCAAGAGCGTCCTGCAACTCAAACACATTATAATCTTTGCTGATCCCAATGTTATCCTGAACCAGCTCAGCCGTAATTTCGCTGCCGGGTTTTAAATTAATGATCAGCTTGTTTATTTCGTTGGCAATTTTTGAAAGATCATTTCCTAAAAATTCGGCCAGTAAAAAAGAAGCTTTTGGATTAATGCTGTGTTTTATTTCCTTAACGTAAGTATTGATCCATTCCGGGATCTGGTTTTCATACAAGGCTTTCGATTCAAAGTAAACAGCGTGTTTTTGTATGGCTTTTGCAATGGCACCGCGTTTATCAAGCGTTTTGTATTTATAACAAAACACCAAAACGGTTGTTGGCTGCGGGTTTTGAATGTAATGCAAAAGCTGTGCTGAAGCATTGTTAGCAGGAGCTTTTGCTTTTGATTCTCTCTCTTCATCATCACCGGCACTTTTGTTAAGTTCTTTAATGTTCTGTGCTTCTTTTACAATTACCACCTGATAATCACTCATCATTGGAAATTGTTTGGCTAAACCCAAAATGCTTCCAAGGTCAGTGTCTTTTCCGTATACAACGGTTTGATTGAATTCTCTCTCGCTTTCGTCTAAAACTGAAGTTTCAATTTTGTCGGAGATTACATCAATGTAATACGCTTCTTCACCACATAAAAAATATATGGGCTTCAAAATGCGACGATTTATGTCGAGTAATATCTGACTAACTTCTTTCGACATAAATTATAAGTTCAGGTAGGGCATTAAACCGTGTAAGCCACCTTCTCTACCAAAGCCACTTTCTTTGTAGCCTCCAAACGGCGAAGCAGGATCAAATTTATTATATGTGTTGGCCCAAACTACACCGGCTCTTAGCTTGGTGGTGAGGTTAAATATTTTGGAACCTTTATCAGTCCAAACTCCGGCGCTTAAGCCGTAAGGAATGTTATTAGCTTTTTCGATCACTTCCTCGATAGTTCTGAAGGTTTGTATCGCTAAAACCGGACCAAAAATTTCTTCCTGCACAATACGGTGCGATTGTGAAGTATGTAAGAATAAAGTGGGCTTGCAGAAAAAACCTTTTGTTGGAACCGAACATTTGCTTTGATATATTTCGGCACCTTCATCAATGCCTATTTTTATGTAAGAATTTATTTTATCCAGTTGTTCTTTTGAATTGATGGCGCCTATGTCTGTGTTTTTATCTAAAGGATTTCCAACAATTAAAGTTTCAAGGCGTTGTTTTAATTTGGCGATAACAATATCCGCTACATTTTCCTGAACGAATAAACGTGAGCCGGCGCAGCAAACATGCCCCTGATTAAAAAATATTCCGTTCACAATTCCTTCAACAGCCTGATCAATTGGTGCATCATCAAAAACGATATTGGCAGCTTTACCACCTAGTTCTAATGTTATTTTTTTGTTGGTGCCGGCTAAAGATTTCTGAATAAGTTTTCCTACATCCGTACTTCCTGTAAAAGCAACCTTACTTACTTTTGGATGATTGACCAAAGCAGCACCTGTTTTGCCAAATCCTGTAATGATATTCACCACACCATCCGGTAAACCACTTTCCTGAATTAATTCCGCTAATTTTAAGGCAGTGAGTGGCGTGGTTTCGGCGGGCTTTAAAACAACTGTATTTCCTGTAGCTAAAGCCGGAGCAATTTTCCAGGCAGCCATTAGTAAAGGAAAATTCCAGGGAATGATCTGTCCGGCTACACCAAGTGATTCTGGTTTTTTGCCTGCCTTGCCGGTAGACAGGTTTGGAAAAGCATAATCTAATTTGTCGGCCCAGCCGGCGTAATAGAAAAAGTGATTCGCTGCTAAAGGCACGTCAATGTCGCGGCTTTCGCGAATAGGCTTGCCGCCGTTCATGGTTTCGATCACCGAAAACTCGCGCGCACGTTCCTGCATTAAGCGCGCAATTCTGAAAATATATTTTGCGCGTTCTTTTGCCGGCATTTTTTTCCACACCTTATCGTAAGCATTCTTGGCAGCGTTTACGGCAAGGTCAACATCTTTTTCATTGGCGTCGGCAACGTCTGCTAATTTTTCTTCGGTAGCAGGATTGATCGTAGCAAAATATTTTTTGGAGTTTGGTTTTACAAACTCTCCATTGATGAACAGATCATAACGATTTTTCAATTTTATGTGGTCGGTGCTTTCCGGTGCAGCCGCGTATTTCCAATCTGTTGTTTCCATTCTTTTTTTGCCACTAATTACACTAATAAATCACTAATGGTTAATGAAATTAATTTGTTCTGTTTATAATACTATTCTTTTAAATATTAATTTGTTCTCGCAAAAATTTACAAGCAACCCTAATTTGCATTTTGAAAGTGCTAAATAATTAATTATTTGTTTATAATGATCTTCCGCAAGTCCATTTTGAGCTTTTATCTCTAGAATTATTTTGTCTTCAATTACAAAATCTGCTAAATAGGAGTGAGGAAGAGTAATTCCTTTATAATTAATCTTATATTTCTTTTCTCTTTCAAAATCAATTCCTTTTAGTTTAAATTCAACCATTAGGGCATCCTTATAAACAGCTTCTAAGAGTCCTTTCCCAAGAGTATTGTGAACCTCAAAACAACAAGAAATTATCTTATAAACTTCATCTTTATACACAAGATTATTTAACCCATAAATTTCTAATGGATCCTCAATTCGGTCAAATTCTAGCTCATTTAAATTATTCATTTATAACATTTCTGCTTATTAGTGCTATTAGTGGCTTCGTTATTTATAATATTTGTGCTTATTCGTGTAATTAGTGGCTACACTAGTCAATGCTCACATAATCTTTACTATAATAAACCCCTCGTTCTTCTTTACCCAATTGTAAAATAATATCATTAGCTAAACTGCTTGCTCCAAAACGAAACCATTCATTGTTCATCCACTTGCTTCCAAGCGTTTCGTTTAACATTACTAAATATTGTAACGCTGATTTTGCAGTTGAAATTCCTCCGGCAGGTTTCATGCCGATCATTTTTCCGGTTTTAAGATAATGATCATTAATTGCCTGAAGCATCACTAATGTTACCGGCATGGTTGCTGCCGGTTGAATTTTTCCGGTTGATGTTTTGATGAAATCGGCTCCGGCTAAAATAGCAATTTCAGATGCTTTGCGAACGTTATCTAAAGTAGATAATTCGCCTGTTTCTAAGATAACTTTCAGTCTTGCATTTCCACAAGCATTTTTAATGGCAGCAATTTCATCAAAAACAAAATTGTAATTGCCTTTTAAAAATTCACCGCGACTGATCACCATGTCAACTTCGTCGGCGCCATCATCAACTGCCAGTTTTGTATCTGCAATTTTTACTTCCGGGGTAGAATTGCCGCTTGGAAAAGCTGTTGCAACGGATGCTACTTTTACTTTTGAATGTTCTAAAGCTTTTTTGGCCACTTTTACAAAGTTTGGGTAAACACAAACTGCTGCAACGCTTGGCAGATCTTTAATGTCATCGGCAGGATGCATGGCTTTATAACACATTTGTTTTACTTTGCCGTCGGTATCTTTGCCTTCCAGTGTGGTAAGATCGATCATACTCAGCGCTAATTTTAAACCGCGTAGTTTGGTATCTTTTTTTAAGCTTCTTGTATTAAAACGTGCTACACGTTCTTCAACGCCAACCTGATCAATAAGCACGGTGTTATTAAAATTCATAATCCCTATAAAAATAATTCTTTTTTTGCTTCAATAAGCTTAAATTTATTGAATAATTATGCATCAAATTAAGCCAACAGTATTATGGATGACGGGCCTATCGGGCGCCGGAAAATCAACCATAGCCTACGCTTTAGAGCGGAAACTTCAGAACGAGGGAGTTTTGTGTGAGGTTCTCGACGGAGATTCGCTCAGGAGCGGATTGAACTCAAATCTTGGCTTTTCTGAGGAGGATCGTTTAGAAAACATAAGACGAACAGCTGAACTTGCCAAGATCATGTGTCATAATAATTTTGTGGTGATCTGCAGTTTAATTACGCCTACAAACGCTGTAAGAGACGTTGCCCGAAAGATCATTTCCGAAAAATTCAAACTTATTCACATCTCAACGCCTTTAAATACCTGCAGAGACCGCGATGTTAAAGGATTGTATAAAAAGGCTGCAAGCGGCGAGATAAAAAATTTTACCGGTATCAGCGCGCCTTTTGATGTGCCTGAGGATATTGCCTTTGAGATCGATACCCGAAATCAAACTGAGAGTGAGAGCGTTGAAGCGCTTTATGCTTTTTTAAGAAATTTATAAGTCTCTGTTTAAGCCTTATTAGTATTTTTAGAAGATGTTTTTTAGTGAAAGTATAAAAGGTAAGGAAGGACTTAAGCCCAATTTACCCCTTGAAAAAGGGTATACTTTCTCCATATTTGAAAGTGCAGATACTGTTGTTCAAGCAGAATGGAATGAAATTTTAAAGAACAGGAATCTGTTTTTGAAATTGGAGTATCTCAAGATCCTTGAAGAGATCGACAGCACTTCTTTCAGGGCTATTTATGTAATTATTTATAGGAATAAAATTCCTTTGGGAATTGTTTACTTCCAGATCATCGATTTTGAAGCCAAAACATTCGGGAATTTACTGGAAGATCAGATCCAGAGTTTAGAGTCTAAGCAAACAAAACTGTTCGAAAAATACATTTACGAAAACGAAAAAGAGATCCTGATGCGTTTACTTACCTGCGGCAATAATATTGTGAGCGGTGAACATGCTTTCTTATTTCAGTCCGATATCAGTAAGGAAAGGTCGTTTGAATTGGTTGAAAAAGTAATTGATAAGATCGGCAGTAGAGAAAAATTGAGCGGCAAAATTTCGGCGATACTGGCAAAGGATTTTTACACTCCTGTAGCTGTGAATTCAAGAAAGTGTTTCTTAAGCAGCGAAAAATTCGTCCAGTTCAATGTGGAACCAAACATGATCGTTGACATTCCTGCGAAAGCCGCGACCATAAATGATTTTATTTCTCATTTCTCAAAAAAATACCGCAATCGCGCAAAGCAGGTTTTAAAAATTGCCGAAACCCTTGAGATAAAAGAATTGAGTTTGAAAGAACTCGAAAAAGAAAACGGTTCAATTTATGCTTTGTATGAACAGGTTTATGAAAAAGCTAAATTTAAAATAGTGAAGCTTCCTCAAAATTATTTTGTGAGCTGTAAAAAAGGATTCAACGAGGAATTTTATTTGACTGCGTTTTATCTGGATAAGAAACTGGTGGCCTTCAGTTCCGGTTTTTTTACGCCTGATAATTATCTTGAAGCACATTACATCGGATTCGATTACGAATTGAATAAAGAATACAAGTTATATCAAAATGTGCTCTGCAATTATATTGATATGGCTATTGCAAAAGGCAAACGCTATGTGAATCTTGGAAGAACTGCAAGTGAAATTAAAAGCACCATGGGAGCAAAGGCGCATGCTTTAACCTGTTATATCCGCCCGCAAAACACGATCTCGAAAGTAGTATTGAAACCCTTCATTCAGTTTTTGCAGCCTGCAGACTGGATCCCAAGAGATCCATTTAAAGAAGTGGAAGCGGATTAAGATTTAGAACAAGTTGTTTCGCAAGTCAGTGGAACATCTGTTTTTTGAATTTCAGAAAAACCTCCGGCAACATCAACTAATTTTTCAAAACCTCTTGCTTTTAAGATCGAAGCGGCGATCATGCTTCTGTATCCTCCGGCACAATGAATGTAATATTCCTTTGATTTGTCAACCGTTTTTGTCCAGTCATTGATAAAATCAAGCGGCATGTTCGGAACATCTTTTATATGCTGTGAATTATATTCGCCGGGTTTTCTCACATCAAAAATAGTGATCACATCGCTGTTCACTTTTTTGGCAAACTCGGCTGCAGGAATAGAAGTAATACTTGCAGTTTGTTTGTTTGCGTTCTTCCAACCATCTAAACCCCCTTCTACAAAGCCTAAGCAATTGTCGTAACCAACACGGCTTAAGCGTAAGATCGTTTCATCAACTCTTCCATCAGTAGCCACTATTATGATCGGCTGTTTAATGTCTGTAATAAGAGCGCCAACCCAGGGAGCAAACTGACCGTCGATTCCAATAAAAATGGAATTAGGAATGTGTTCTTTTGCAAATTCTTGAGGCTTACGTACGTCTAACAGCAATGCATTATGTTCGTTAACCAGGTCTTCAACTTCATTTGCTTTTAAAGCACGATTACCTTTATGCATCACTTCATCAATGGGTGCATAACCGGTTTTGTTTAGCATCGCATTTTTCGCAAAATATTGTGGCGGTGGTAAAATTCCGGTAGTTAATTCTTTTATGAATTCTTCTCTTGAATTCATTACCAAAGCATAATTTTTTTCTTTCTGACTTCCTAATGTATCAAAGGTTTCCTTGCTCATGCTTTTACCGCAGGCAGAACCTGCGCCGTGAGCGGGATAAACGATAACATCGTTAGGTAAGGTTTTTATTTTTGTTTGCAATGAATCATAAAGCATTCCGGCAAGATCTTCCTGTGTAAGATTGCTTTTAATGGCTAGATCAGGACGGCCAACGTCACCAATGAATAAAGTATCGCCGCTAAAAATGCAGTAAGGTTTTTTGTTTTCGTCTAACAATAAAAATGTAGTCGATTCTAAAGTATGTCCGGGTGTATGTAAAACTTTAATGGTGAGTTTTCCGATCTTGAATTCTTCTCCGTCTTTTGCAACATGACTTTTGTAAGTTGTATTGGCATTTGGACCAAAAACAATTTCAGCGCCGGTTTTTTTTGCAAGATCAACATGACCTGAAACGAAATCGGCATGAAAATGTGTTTCGAAAATATATTTTATTTTAACGCCGTCTTTTTCTGCTCTTGAAGTGTATGGTGTGGTTTCGCGCAAAGGATCGATAATGGCAGCTTCTCCTTCCGACTTTATGTAGTAGGCGCCTTGTGCTAAACAACCGGTATAAATTTGTTCTATTTGCATGTGGAGATTATTTGAATAAAAACTCTTTTACTATAACAAAGATACCAACTATTAGGGTAAACCATCCAAAGGCGGGCTTAAGTTTATTAGATGAAATTTTGCCTGAAATTGCATTTCCACCAAGTATTCCAACCACGCAGAATGCCGAAACGCTTAGCAAAAAGCGCCAGTCGATAGAAAGATGGCTAATGGTACCCGTAAAACCAATAAGTGAGTTAAGGGCAATTATGCTTAAGGAAGTTCCAACTGCTTTTTTCATGGGAACTCTCAGAAAGAAGCAAAGAACGGGAATAATGATAATTCCTCCGCCTACACCAACAAAGCCTGATAAAAATCCAACCAAAACTGCTAAAACCAAAACAAAATATTTACGAATGGGTGTTCTTGAGAACTCAGCCCACATAATGTCTGCCTTGGTGTTTGTTTTGTTTTTTCGGATCATGCTAAATGAAGAAGAAAGAATCAGGATCGAGAAAACAGTCATAATTACCATTTGTTCGCTTACTTCAAAGCCTCCGATGTTGAAAAAAACAGCCGGAAGCCGCGGAATTAAATATTTTCGAACGCAAAAAACGGTGATAAGCGAAGGAACGGCGAACTGAATGAGTGATTCAAGACTAATATCGCCTCTTTTAATGAAAGCAAAAGCCCCTATAAAGGAGGTTATTCCTACAATGAACAAAGAATATCCTGTAGCTACATCAACAGGATAATGTAAAATGTAGATCAGTACAGGAACCCCGAGAATGGAGCCTCCGCCGCCAATTAAGCCCAGAACCAGACCGATAAGTGCGAAGAAGATATAGGCTAAATAGGGCTCCAAGGATAGATTTATAGCTCAAACTTAAGCAATAAATTAAATTTAAAAGACTTAAAATATGCGCAATTGTGGGGTTCTTAAAGGGTGAAGTATATTTATTTGCTTGTTAAAGCACTAACAGTCAGTTATCTATAGATTATCGGGGACTTTTATGGATAACTATCGCTGATCCCAGCTATCCGGGTTGCAAAACAAAAGCTTGGCCCCGCTGTCGCGGTTCCGCTTTTTCGATTGGAGTATCAGTAAAATCAGGGCTTGTAAAGGATTAGCTATCGCTGATGCCGGCTTATCCGGGTTGCAAAACAAAAGCTTGGTTCCGCTATCGCGGCTCCGCTGGTTTGTTGGGAGTACTAGTAAAATATGGGCTTGTAAAGGATTAGCTATCGCTGATCCCAGCTATCCGGGTTGCAAAACAAAAAGCTTGGCCCCGCTGTCGCGGTTCCGCTTTTTTGTTTACCCTCAGCTTACGAAAGCTCCGCTTTCGGCGCTTCAGGTAAACAAAAAAGCCTTAGCGCTATGGCGCTAAGGCTTTTGTCTTACCAGTGATCCCGCTGGAAACTAGGGACATTTTCCCTCACTTTCCCGAATTTTCCCGAACACTTTTCTCCACATGTAAGGCTGTCAGACTGATACCAGAGCGATTACAAGTCCCCAAGAAAGTAAGGGAAAAATATACCGACGCCCTGACCGATGTCGGATGCATATTCAATTTTTCAACCCCATTTAAGCCCGATTCGGGCTTTTTTGTTAAAAAAGAGGTCTTTTTTTGCCGGTTTGTCATATATCCAAAGTTTGGTCCGGCTGGTGATAGTAAAATTTCAAAAAACATAAATCATGGTAAACTACAACTTCAATTTAAGACGCGTAAACACAAAAGAAGAGACCCCGATTAATCTTATTATTCGGTGGGGTAATAAAAAACTGATGTATTCGACATTAGAAAAAGTGCGTCCGCAATATTTCGAGAACGACAAAAGCAAAAAGAACTTCCAAAGGATCAAATCTTCTTATGTGGGACATCCTGAGTTTAACACTAGGCTTAATCACATAGAATCAACAGCTCGCTCTGCCTTCAGACAATTTATGAACGACAATGACAGAACACCTCAGCCACAGGAACTAAAAGAATTATTAGATCACAAACTCAGAGATGCGCCCTTAAAAAGAAGTTTAAATTTTTTCGAGTTTATTGAATCGTTCATTCAAGAGTCGGAGAAGAATAGACTCAATAGAGATACAGGAAAAAAACTCGCCAAAGGCACAATAAGAATTTACCGAAATACACTACGAAGATTAAAAGAATTTCAAAGTTATTATAACAAGCGAATAGATTTTGAAACCATTGATTTGGAGTTTTATGATAACTGGATAGATTTTCTCAGCCGAAAATTGGTTTTATGCAATAGTAGTGTTGGCCGTTATACGAAGACTTTAAAAATGTTTTTAAATGAGGCAACTGATAGGGAATTGAATTCTAATCTAACTTTCAGAAACAAAAGGTTTCGAGTTTTATCAGAACAAACTTATAGTATCTACTTAAATGAAAAAGAACTTGAAGAAATGTTTTATATGGATTTGTCGGATTGTAAAAGACTTGAACGAGTAAGAGATTTGTTTATCGTTGGGTGTTGGACGGGTTTGCGTTTCTCCGACTTGACGAACATTTTACCAGAAAACATAAAAGGCAATAAAATTGAAATCAAAACGCAAAAGACGGGACAAATAGTGGTTATACCAATGCACCAGATGGTAAAAGAAGTAATGAGTAAATATATCATGTTTTCAAACTCTTTGCCTCCGGCATTATCAAACGGGCAAATGAATCGGTATTTGAAGGAGGTTGGTAAGCGTGTTGAAAGTTTGCATGAAGTAATACAAACAAACATTACGCGGGGCGGTAGACTTGTCACAACAAACAAGAAGAAGTATGAGTTGATTACCGTCCACACAGCCCGAAGATCTTTTGCTACAAATCTTTTTAAAAAAGGCGTTAGTTCTTTATTGATAATGAAATTAACGGCTCATAAATCCGAAAAAGTATTCCTTCAATATCTTAAGACCACGAATTTTGAAGATGCAAAACTTTTGGAGAATATTTGGCGCAAAAAAGAATTAGAGTCGGCATAACTTAAAAATTAATGAAAGAACCTCAACAAAGAATAGTTTTATTTCCAATTCCAATGGGGGAATTGGAAAACATAATCAAAGCATGTATCAAGGCAGAATTTCAAAAAGCAATACCGCCCCCCATAGAAGAGGATGCACTAATAACCCGGCAAGAAGCAGCCAAATTACTTCATGTTAGTTTAGGAACTCTCAACAAATTCTGTAAACGGGGGACAGTTGTTTCTTATAGACTGGGGTCAGTAGTTAGACTTAAAAAAAATGAAGTATTAGGTTGTTTGCGCGAAGTAAAAAGTTTAAAGCATTCAAGAAATCAAATTTAATTGGAGGAGAACTTTGACCAAATAAGAATAGTTTTAATAGGAAATAGTTGCCTCGTTACAGGACACCGAATCACAATAGAAGTGCAGAAAAAAATGGAGGCTGTAGCAAAAACACTTCGCTCTCCACTTGAACTTGCTTTATTAGACGCAGATTTCTTTCGCCTTTTACAAGAGCCTAATTTGAATTCATTGTATAATTTGAACAACGAATTTTCATACTTCGGTTTACTCTTGGATGAAATCGCTAGTATCGAGATTTGGATTAATAGAAAGAGGCGCAGAACTATAAAGGTCGCTTTTGAAGACCCCTTGCACACAAGACTCAAAAGTGTAAATCAAGGTTCTGCCAATTTGTTGTTTCCTGAACACAATTTAAATATCCAATCCTGTGATTTGAACGCATTTAAGAAAAACATCATTCTCGTTGAACGAAGTGTAGGCGGTGTTATGACTTTCGGCACCCACGCTAAAAATCTTGACTTGTCTAAATTTGAGTGGGGTGGGCATGATATACAATTGGAACATCCCCCCCTTTTCAAAATGATGACCAATATTTTGTATGATGGTGCAAATTTAACAGGAACAAAGTCGGACAATCTGGTGAGGAGCAGAAGTATAATGTTGAACATAGAAGAATAGATAATGAATGAAAAAAATACCCAAAATCCAAGAAATAATATTTGTTCCTAATGATCCTGAAGAATCTACTTCCAATCCTTCTAATGTTAACGAAAACAAAAAGCATATTCCGAAAATAGAAAAAATTCTTGTTAAGGAAGAAAGCAAAGAAGAAACTGATGCGCGAAGAAAAAAAATTCTAAGTGAGATGAAAAGGGAGAAAGGCGTTCCTCTGATGGAATGTATTTCTATGGATTTAACCTAACTCTGTCATTTATTTCCCAAAAACATCCTCCTTTTTTTAATAAAAAATGGCGTCCATTTATTTTGGTCAAAGCCCTAAAAAGGAGTCCCGCCAGAAGAATTTCACCCTTCTGTTTCGTTAACTAACTGATTATCAGGATGCATCCGCGAGGGTAAAAAGTTGTATGTGTCTTATGAATTCGAACGACATATTACTATCCTCAATTCCGCTTAATGTTTTAGAAAAACTTATTCGCGAAATCATTGCTTCCGAATTGAAGCAACATGTTTTACCGCAGGAAAAAGTAAGCACAGATTATATAACCAGAAAAGAAGCCGCCAATATTTTAGGCGTGAGCTTACCGACTCTTGCTCTTTGGGCAAAACGAGGAATCATCCCCTCATACAGAATTTCTTCTCGCGTAAGATATAAGCGCAATGAAGTAGAAAATAGTTTGAATAAAGTTAAATCACTCAAACATTCAAGAGAAAGGGGGGCTATGACATAAACCGTACTCTTTCACACAATTAAAATATTACTAATAATTAAAATTCAAAAAAATGACAAAAATTAAAAAAAAACTTCCGATAAAAGACTTGAAGGAAGAAATAGAAAAAGTTTTGAATGGGGGTGACAGCATTGCCAATCCAACAGAACCAAGTGCAGCAATTAAATTGGTGCACCATAAAAAAATACTTTCTCTGTTGCTTGAGGAATTAAACCCAGTCGATTTTTTTGCTGAGGCTAATTTAGGAGCGAACGAAAAATTACTAAGTAAGCACACACAAATAATAACGGTTGAGAAAGTCCAAGAAGCAGCTCTTAGAAATCATTGGGCTTTGTGTATCAATAACGGTTCTCTTTTTAACTACAACTCACAGTATTGGGATGTAATGGAAAAAGATGAAATTCAATCTTTCCTTGGCGACGCCGCTAGGAAATTAGGTGTTGGCAAGTTTACAGCAATGTTTCACGCTTACAGAAAAGGTCTCATGCAGCAGTTCATGACACAGGCAATTCTTCCTAGCCCGGAACAAAGTAATTCTTGTGTGTTAATCAATTTAAAAAATGGCACGTTTGAATTTACCTCAAAGGAAAGTAGGTTGAGAGGATTTGACAAAAAGGATTTTTTAACTTATCAATTGAATTTCGATTACAACCCAGATGCAAAGGCTCCGATGTTTGAAACGTTTCTTAATCGAGTTCAACCGGACATCGCGTGTCAGAAAGTATTAGCAGAATTTTTCGCTTCAGTTTTCGTAAAAACAGGAACGCTGAAACTTGAAAAGGCTTTGATGCTTTACGGAGAAGGCGCAAACGGAAAGAGTGTTTTTTACGATCTTATGAACTCGCTCTTAGGTCAATCCAATGTGAGTAGTTACTCTTTACAGAATCTGATGAACAAGAACAGTTATAGTTTAGCTACTATAGGTAATAAGTTGCTCAATTATGCTTCTGAAATTTCCGGCGAACTTGAAGCGGATTTATTCAAGCAACTAGCATCCGGCGAACCTGTAATGGCCAGACCAATATACGGTGCGCCTATAAGAGTTACCAACTATTGCAAATTTGCTTTCAACTGTAATACTCTTCCGAAAAACGTTGAACACACACACGCTTACTTTCGCAGATTTATTATAATTCCTTTCAATGTTACTATACCGGAAAAAGAACAGGACAAAGAACTGGCGCAAAAAATAATCGCTGCTGGAGAACTATCAGGAATATTCAACTGGGTGCTTGAAGGGTTAAACCGTTTGCTTACTCAGAAAGGTTTCACCTTTTGCGACGCCGTACAGAAAGAATTGGCCAAATACAAAGCTGAATCCGACAACGTAAAAATGTTTCTAGACGAATGTAATTATGAAGAATGTTTTGAGAGATACATCTCTGTAAAAAACATAGGTAGCGAATACGGCGAATTCTGCAAGGAGTTCCGCTACAAGCCACTCAGTCATGGAAACTTCGTAAAGCGTCTTAGAGGTCTTAACGTAAGAATTGAAAAACGAAATATCGGGCTTGTTGCGTTTATCGAAAAGAAAGTGCCTGAATTGGAAAAAGACGCTTCTCCTATACCATCACTTTCATCACTTTCATCACTTCTTGAAAATGAGTAAGCTAAAATTTAATCTTGATCGCAGGGGCGTAAAACATTGCCCCTGCGGCAAGTCTAATGGAGATGGAAAGTTTAGCCCCTTCGTTGGTTACACAGATAAAGGTTATTGTTTCGGTTGTGATAAAATTTTTTCGCCGGATTCTGCTAAGGTTGTTGAGAATTGGAAAGAGAGAAAAATAACTCTCATGATAAAAGCAACTTCTTTTATTGACCCAAGGGTACTACAGCAAAGTTTGGGTAGTTATAATCAAAATGTTCTTTTCCGATTCATTAAAAAATTGACAGACGACAATACCGCAGAAGCAATAAAGCAACAATATAAAATTGGCACTTCTTGGTTTTGGAAAGGTGCTACTGTTTTTTGGCAAATTGATATTGAAGGAAAAATCAGGAACGGAAAGATCATGCAGTATGCAATGCGTCATGATGAAAATTGTTTCTTGCAAATTAACTGTGGCAGAGTTAAAACAAACATGCCTCCAGTTATGTGGGTAAGTCGACTTCAAGGAAAAAAAGATTTCGAACTTAGACAATGTTTTTTTGGAGAGCATCTGTTGGCAACGTTTCCTGATCGAAAAGTTTGCATCCTTGAGAGTGAAAAATCGGCCCTAATCGCAGCGGCATATAATCCGGATTACATCTGGTTAGCTTGTGGTGGCGCCACTGGCCTTACTAACGATAAAATAAAGGTACTGGAGAATCGCTATATAATCCTTTGGCCGGACTTGGGAAAGTTTGAACTATGGAGCGAGAAGGCACACAACATGAGAAAAAAGCTGAAAAACATTGTGATAATAACATCAGATATGTTGGAACATATAGCAACGGAAGATGAACGCGAACAAGGACTCGACTTGGCCGACTTTCTTATAAGGTATGAGTGGGCAGAATATCTGAAACGCGAAATGGATACAGGTTAGCGAGGTGTAAGTGGTGCGAGAGGTGTTACAAAAGCCATACACTTTTCGCACTTCAAACTTTGTTTTTGTGATTGCAAAAAAAAATATTATCAAAAATCACCTCCCACACCTCATGCACCTCAGAACTGTATCGCGCTTATTCTCTTCTACTTTCTCTGCTTTCCTCCGCAATCTTATGGCTTCCATAAGGTATCACAGAAGAAACATCTCCAACACCAATGATTGTTGGAAAAAAGCAGTGATTATGACAAGCCTGTGAGCTTTGTGTTTCCATTGTTCCGGTAACGAAATGGTGCATCTGTTGACCAACATCACTTATACCTGAAGGTGCTATAAGCAAACTAAGCATTTGTAAAACCTCTAACGACGCTAAATGTGAACTGAAAACAAAAACATTTTCATGAGCGTTAACAAAAGCTGCGTTCGGTAAATCGTTAACGTACGAAGGATCGTCGAGCAAACCCGATTTCTCCAATGCGGCGTTTTCCGTTTTGTATTGACCTAAGCATTCAAGGCAAGCTCTCTTGTAACCAACGGTCTGGGCTTTCCAATCTGCGCCAACGATTGCGGTATTCCTTTTATTAGTACGCACCATGATCCCTCCGTCAATAACTGGAATCATGTGCGAATAAGCAATAAAATTTAGAACCTCTCGCGGCCAAGGTCTATCGACACAGCTAAAAAGTAAATCACAATCAAGTGCTGCTTTAAAACCTTCTTTTTCACAAACACTGTATTCAATTTTTTTTATTTTGATTTTTGGTGAAGTACCGCTACGCTTAATCGCATCGTAAATCGCATCCACTTTACTTCTTCCAATATCTTTCTTAAAAACGTTCGTTAAACGATCAAGGTTTTTTTCTTCCACGCCATCGAAGTCAATCAATGTAAAGTTAGAGATTCCGGTTCTACTCAAAATTTCTGCGACAATACTTCCAACACTACCTAATCCAACAATACCAACTCTTATCCTTGACAAATCCTCTTGTGTTTTTTCTCCCCACGCTGAAATAGTACGAAGCTGTTTGCCTTTATCAAAACTTGCAGGCAGTAAATCATCATTAAAAGTGATCTTTAAACTTTTCCCGATCACACGGACCGTTTCGCACCATTGCCGGTTATACTTTCGTTTGATGGAATCATCCTTTGTCCAGAAACGCGCGCTCCATGATCCGTCGTTGCCTGTCGTCAAACCCAACAAGGGCAGTCCCGTTGTCGCCATTACCGCAGGAGCCATTCTGTTTTCTGCAACAATATCATCGCTACTCATTCGTTGCCATCCCGGCCAAGGATGTGAATGTAAAAAAGCAACTCCTTCTTTTCTTTCACTTGCGATCCGTAAAACCCGCTCAAGGTAGGAGGGCAGAAATCCTACATTTCCATGCACACGGCGCTCGCCTTTTTTTGGAAGGATCACTTTGGTTATAATGCCGCTGAGTCTATTCAAGCCTGTGCTCGGCACGTAGGTAGCAAAGCACAAATCTTCCTGCTCGTCTAACCTTACAAGGTGCTCGATAAGGCTTTTGTGGTGATCGTCCCGAATTACTACGCTGTATATGTTCATGGAATAGTTGCTAAAAGGTTTTTTATGTGAGCAAGGTAAGTTCTTGCGGTCTTATCGGTTCGGTTCCAATCTTTAAAAGGTCTGCTCCAATATTCCCAACTAGCGCCTAGTGCGCTGTTGTGAATAGCACCAAATGGATGTGCGCCACCGCCACCAGTTATTGGTAAGAGCTGAGGACTGAAGTGCGGACCAGGAGGCGGAGTCATTGGAAAACTATCGTGAACCTGAAACGCCATCGAAACGCATTGGCCTTGAAATTTTCCGACGGGGATTTTGTACTCTACCAGTACAAAATCAGCCGCAAGCTCTTGAACTTTATAGTTAAGAGCTTGCAGTTGTGCTATAAAATCTGATTTTGCCATAACTATGTTTTATGATACAGGAGTTTCACCGCGAAAAACAGACACGAACTTCATCGCTGGGCACTTCATTTTGATTGGCGTGGTCGGCGAATCTTTGTATGAGATCTGCGTACCGTCCGAGAGAATTTGAACCAAGTAGTAATCGCTCACCGGAGTTATCCCGGCAAGTTCTAGGATTTGGTTAGGAGTTAGCTCCTTTTCTTCGGTAGTTTCCGGCTCGTCATCTACGAAGTAATGGTAAACCAAAGGAGGTTTCGTTATAAAGTGTTCAACTCCCTTTTCGATAAGATCTACCTTATCGTGCAGCTTTATAAGCTCAAAGTCGCAGTGTTTAAGTTTTAAATAAAGACTGTGGCATTCCGCGGGAATTTTTCCAGCTTTATCAAGCACCTCTTTACCTGTTACCACGTGATGATCGAAAACGTATTTTTCACCGTCAACGATAACCTCGTATTTTTTCCCCACTGGAGGCTTTTTGTCTGACTTTGTGTGAGCTGCTAAGTCAATTACTTCATTTGCGCCTTGCGCTGTTTCTTCTTTTTTCATTTTTTATTTGTTTTATACCTATAAATGGTTGTTTGCACTTACGTTTTGCAGTTAAGGGGTAAAAAAAGCGGTGAAAATATTTTTTTTAACCACCTGCAAAAAACACTAACTTGCTACCATATATAGGTATGTAAATAGCTTAAAATGGATAAACAGGTACCTGAAGAAAGCCCTATAGATGATAAAATGATATTACGCCTAACGGCGTTTACATTACAATTGGTGAAGGGCCGCGGTTGGTTCCGAGGCCCAGAAACCCAAGTCTTTAACGCCGGTAAAGAGGCGCAAGACTATGTTTTTGAAGCAATAAAGAAATATTTAGAAAATCCTGAAAAATTCGAACCTTCACGAGGCACATTAGAAAAGTACTTAAAATATAATTTAATAAAATCCCTTGTAATTAATGACCTTCGCTCTTCCGAGAACAGAACCGGTGTTGCTAGTGAAGTAACGGTTGATTATCATGAGGAAGAAGATTCAATTTCCAGCTACTCAGATTTAATTGTGCCTCAAGCCGAAGTATTTTTGGATCAAGAGGTTGATTTTAAAAATATTTTAACAGAAATTGAAACCGAAGTTGCGAAAGAACCGATTTTGGAAAACATTTATCTAGGTCTTCGCGTATTGGGGATGAAGCCAATGGATGTAATGAATGAGTTTAACATTTCTGCTAAGGATTATAATAACGGATTTCGTCGGCTAACGACCCTACTAAATAATATCGCAAAAAAATACGAAATAGAAAAACCAAAAAAATACGACTTAAAAAAAACACCGTAAAACAAAAACACATGCAAAAAAGCAAAACCGAGTTTATCAGATTAGCTATGTCCGTGATTGAACATAATAGTTCTGACGAAGAAAAGTCAAGAGAATACCTTTCTTCACAGGGGTTAAACGCGGATGTCATTGTTTCTGAAACACAAAAGAAAATTAAAAAGTTGCAGATGGAACTTAATGCTCAGAAAATTAGTTTGGAGATGGATTCTGCAAATGATTTTGAAAAGGAAGCAGAAGCTTTGGTAAATGAACTCATGGGAGTGGAGGGTTACTCATTTGCCAAAGTGGTTAAAGAGGAGGAATTGATGGTAAATTTCAGAAACGTGGAAACACTGTCGAGAGAAGATGAAAAAAATATCCTTGTGAAGCATTATACCTTGAAGTTATTAGCCTTAAAAAATAATGGCGGTAAACCTTAATTTTTCAAAGTCAGAGCAGGTCGCGAGAAAAGTTCTTGAAGAATGTGGCTTAGACGATCCTGCCGATTATCCAATGAGTAAGATCATAATGGGTAGAAAGGCATTTTATGAAGAAAAACCATTAATCGGAAAAGAAGGGGAAATTGTTTCATTAGATAATCGTTCGATTATCACGATAAATTCTAACATAGAGTTTGAAGCAAAAAAACGATTCGCTGCTGCCCACGAGTTGGGGCATTACGAAATGCATCGTACACTTAAACCAATATTTTCTGATACAGAAGCAGATATGCTAAATTGGTATCAGGGTGGGCCGCATGAAATAGAGGCCAATGAATTTGCTTCCGAATTTTTAATGCCAACAGAAGCTTTTTATAAAGAATGTGAGGGTAAGAAATTTGGTCCAAAAGTAATTGAGCATTTAGCGAAAAGATTCAAGGTAAGTAAAACAGCAGCAATATTGAAATTCGTTAAACGAGGGAATCATCCTGTTTTTATCGTTTATTGTAAAGACAATAAGATGAAATGGTTTAAGTATTCTGAAGACTGGCAATATTTTTCTTTGTTTCAAAAAGATCAACCACCGCCGGATGGAAGTGTAGCCAATGAACTCTTTACAACTAAAAAAATCTATGTCAACGACGAACTGGAGCAGCAGATCTGGAAGTTCGATTGGTTTAAACCGAAGTATAGGGATGAAGAAGATAGTAGGTTTTACGAGTATTGCTTATTTGTCAAATCATATAACTATTCAATAAGCGTTATATGGGAAAAATAAAACACAAGCTTTACTATTGTTGAAAATCAATCAAATCAAGACTTTTCTTAATAATTTAGAATAGAATTTCTCTTCGTGGAAAACTTTATTCAAAAATGGTTAAACCGCGTTTTTCATTCACTATATTTGACCTATATTGTCAAAACAAACATTGTCCAATGGACTCATTTGGTGAAATTATAAAGCGTTTTCGTGAATCGAATGGATTATTTCTAAGGCAGGTGGCTGCTAAAATGGATATTGACCAAGCGATTATTAGCAAATTCGAAAGAGGCGAAAGAAAGCCAACAAAGGAGCAGGTTCAAAAATTCGCCAGATTTTATAAAATCGAGGAAGAAAAATTGATGATAGCGTGGCTTAGTGATAAGGTAGCTTATGAATTGGTTGAAGAAAAGAATCATTATAAAATATTAAGTGTAGCCGAACAAAAAATCAGATTCTTAAAAATTAAAAAGAAAGTATGATTGCTTACGAAACCGATGTTGAGGATTTGTTGAGTGAACTGGATTGGGATTTCATTGATTCCAAGTCGGAAAGTATTCATTCTATTCATCCCTATCCTGCAAAATTTATATCTAATATTCCAAGAGGATTAATAGAAAATATTCCTCTTCCGCCAAAGAGTATTATTTTAGATCCATTTTGTGGTAGTGGGGTTACTCTTTTAGAGGCTCAAAAAAAAGGAATTCCATCTGTTGGAGTAGATTTAAATCCAATAGCTTGTTTATTATCAAGAGTTAAAACACAAAAACTACCGGACAATTTTATTTTGATTGCAAAAAAAATTGCAAAAAAATGTAGCATTTCTAAAAGTAAAATAAAAATTCCGCTTATTCCAAATCTTGATCATTGGTTCAAAAAGGACATTCAGGAAGCGCTTACTAGGTTAACAAAGGAAGTTAAGGTAATTGATAGCTCTGATTTACAAGACGCACTTAAATTTTGTATTTCAAGTATTATTGTAAAAGTTTCTAATCAGGAAAGTGACACAAGATATGCGGCTATTTCTAAAAGTCATGAACGGAATGATGTGTACTCTCTCTTTTTACAAACCGCTGAAAAATTAGTAAAAGCTAAATCGTCACAAGAATATAAAGCAACAGTTAAAGTTCTTAATAAAAACTCTTTGGAATTGAACAAAGACGATTTATCAAAAAAAGTTGGGTTGGTAATTACATCCCCTCCATATCCTAACGCATATGAATATTGGTTGTATCATAAGTACAGAATGTGGTGGCTTGGATACGATCCTATTGAGGTAAAAAATCAAGAGATAGGCGCTAGGGCACACTATTTTAAAAAGAATCATCAAACAGAAAAAGATTTTATTATTCAACTGGACGAATTGTTTTCTAATTTACATAATGTTTGTTGTGATGAAGCTTATGTTTGTTTTGTAATGGGAAGATCAAAAATTCACGGGAGAATTATTAAAAATGAGGTTCTAGTGAAAGAGGCGGGAGAAAATAATGGTTTTAGGCATCTTAAAACTATCGCAAGAAATATCAATTCGAGCAGGAAGTCGTTCAACTTGTCACACGCAAGAATTAAAGAAGAATTTATTATAATTTTACAGAAGTAAGGTATGAAACCAAAAGAACTAAGTTTATTTTACCATAATTATAAATTTTTTCCTTATGAAAAAAGATTTGCCTTAAGAGAAATTAAATCTCTCTTACAGCCAAACTCTATCGTTGAACTAAATAATGTGGTTTCGGTATCAGGATTCAAAAACAAGGAAGCTATAAAAAAGCTAGTGTATTTTTCACATGCTGAAATCGAAAAACTTACCATTAGAACCCATCAATATCATTTTGAAAACGGGCCGGAACACAAAACAAAAACTAAAAGGCAAAACACTCGATATTCAGTACATGGTTTACATGAATACAAAGGCAAATTTAATCCTCAAATAGTAAAAGCGCTTTTCAACATTTATGGGATTAACGAAAATCATAAAGTGCTTGATCCGTTTTGTGGAAGCGGAACAACTCTGGTTGAAGCTGCTCATGAAAAAATATCTGCTGTCGGTACGGATATAAATCCCATGGCAGTTTTTATTGCTAATGCGAAAATTCAGGCTCTTAGTGTGTCTTCTGAACAATTAACAAAGTGCAGAAAACAACTGGTGCAAGAATATATGAAAAGGATAAAAAAAATCCGTTTAGGTAG